>CAMZFW010000032.1 GCA_947306225.1 uncultured Bacteroidales bacterium | reverse complement strand
CCTGCAAAGAGCGCATCTACCCCGTTGGCCGTCTCGACCGCAACACCACCGGCCTCCTCCTTTTCACCAACGACGGCGACCTCGCACGCCGACTCACCCACCCCTCTACTAAGGTCTACAAAATATATCAGGTCGAGCTCGACCGCCCCGTCACCCGCGACGACATGAAGCAGCTGCTCGAAGGCATCGAACTCGAAGACGGCCCCATCCACGTCGACGACATCCAGTATGTCCAAACCGCCAACGACAAACGCATCGTCGGTGTCGAACTCCACAGCGGCAAGAACCGCATTGTCCGCCGCATGTTCGAGCACCTCGGCTACAACGTCCACAAGCTCGACCGCATCGTCTTCGCCGGCCTCACCAAGAAAGACCTTCCCCGTGGCCGCTATCGCGAACTCACCCCTCAAGAAGTCGGCTATTTGAAAATGATATAATAAATGCTTGAATGTGCTAACTCTTGAATGCTTGAGTGACTGACGCACAAAATACTCAAACAATCAAGCAATATAACAATCCAAATGGCCAAGTTGATTCTCTTCCCCGTACCCATTGGGGCTGAAGACCCCGACACCTCTCTGCCCCCCTACAACCGAGAGGTGCTCAACACTTGCCATATATTCATTGTCGAAAACATCCGCACCGCCCGCCGCAACCTCAAGCGTATGGGCTACACCCACCCCATCGACGACGTCACCTTCCTCGAACTCAACGAGCACACCTCCCCACTCGACATCGGCCACTACCTCGACCCCATTGCCCAAGGCCACGACATCGGCCTCATGTCCGAAGCCGGCATCCCCTGCGTCGCCGACCCCGGCAACCTCATCACCGACATGGCACAGCAGAGCGGCATCGACATACTCCCTCTCGTAGGCCCCTCCAGCATTCTACTGGCCCTCATGGCATCAGGCTTCAACGGACAGAACTTCGCCTTCAATGGCTATCCCCCCATCGACCCCCAAGGGCGGCTCTCACTCATCCGCACCCTCGAACAACGCATCCACCGCGACAACCAGACCCAAATCTTCATCGAAGCACCCTATCGCAACGACAAACTCCTCCACTTCCTCGCCTCCCACCTGCTGCCCGACACCCGCATCTGCGTCGCCTGCGACCTCACCCTCCCCACCCAGTACATCCGCACCCGTCATGCCCGCCAGTGGCTCACCGCCCCACCCCAACTCCACAAACACCCCACCATCTTCCTCCTCTATAAATAACCCATCCCCTCTATCGTATCTATCCCCTCTATCGCATCTATAAAAATCTATAATATCAACAACAAAAAAAACCATCATCATGAAAAAATTCGATCCCGCAACAGCCATCCAGCGTCTCGACGGACGCGATGCCAACCGTGGCGTGAACCCCGCCATCTGCGACTCTGCCACCTTCACCTTCCCCGAGGCACATCTCATGACCGAGACCTTCCACGGCGAAACCGAAGGCTACTTCCTCTACAGCCGCCACTGGAACCCCTCCAACCTAGCCCTCTGCCAGGCCCTCGCAGCCATGGAAGGCACCGAGGCAGCCTGGGTCACCGGCTCCGGCCTCGCCGCCATCACCAGCGCTCTCATCCACGAAGTCAAGGCGGGCGACCACATCATCAGCTCCATGACCACCTACGGCGGCACCTTCGCCTTCATGGCCAACTACCTGCCCAAGTTTGGTGTCGAAACCACCTTCGTCAACATGCAGGACCTCAAAGCCGTCGAGAAAGCCCTCAACGAACACCCCAACACCAAGGTCGTCTACACCGAGACCATGAACAACCCCCTCCTCCGCATCGCCAACATCCCCGAGATTAGCAAAATGGCCCATGCCCACGGTGCCAAGCTCATCGTCGACAACACCTTCACACCCATGATCTTCAGCCCCTGCCAGCTCGGTGCCGACATCACCGTCTACTCCATGACCAAGTACGTCAACGGCACCAACGACTGCGTCGCCGGTGCCATCTGTGGCAGTGCCGAATACATTGGCAGCCTCATCGACGTCAACAACGGCACCTGCATGCTCCTCGGCCCCGTGCTCGACCCCATGCGCAGCGCCTCCATCAACAAGAACCTCCACACCCTCCACATCCGCATGAAGAAACACGGCGAAAACGCCATGTATCTCGCCAAACGTTTCAAAGAGGTGGGCTTCAAATACAACTATCCCGGCTTGCCTGAGCACCCCGACCACGAGCTCTTCAACGCCATGCGCAACGAAGGCTACGGCTACGGCGGCATGATCTCCATCGACATGGGCACCGCCGACAGCGCCAGCCGCATCATGGAAATCATGCAGCGCAAAGGTGTCGGCTACCTCGCCGTCAGCCTCGGCTACTTCAAGACCCTCTTCTCCAACTCCGGCAAGAGCACCAGCTCCGAAGTCCCCGAAGACATCCAGAAGGAAATGGGCATGTCCGAAGGCCTTATCCGCTTCTCCATGGGTCTCGACAACGACATCGAGGCCACCTTCCAGCTCATCAAAGAGTCCGTCGACGAGAGCAAACGCTAACCCACCCTGCCCGCAAGGGCATCATCCTACACCAAGGGGACCGGCATCCGCCAGTCCCCTTTTTCAACCCCGAATGTCACAATTGTGATTGCCTGATTGTCTGATTGCTTGACTGTTTGACTGTTTGAGTATTTTATGATTGTCTGATTGCGTTCTTCTGAGGTAAAAGGTAAGAACTAAAAACTAAAATTAGTTGCCGCACCCGGATAATTTTCAATCTTCAATTTAATAAGTTTTCAATTTTCAACTTTCAATTTTCAATTCTCCACCACCAGCCGTTTCGTGGCGATGCCAGCAGGCGTGTGGATGGCAACCACGTACACTCCCTTCGACAGCCCGCTCACGTCGAACGTCGTCGTCAGCCCGTCGTCAGCCACCTCCAGCACCGCGTGCCCCGCAAGGTCGTACACCACCACGCGGCTCAGCCTATAGCTCGACAGCACCGTCACCTGTCCGCTCGCCGGGTTAGGCATCATCTGCGTGAAGCGCCCCAAGTTGCTTATCGACTCCGGCGGGTCGTCGTGGTGCGCCCCGGTGTACACGTCAGCCCATTCGCTCCACGGCCCGTACTCCGTGTCCCACTCGCACATCCCCCGCACACGCACCATGTAGTTCGTCCGCTCCCGCAGCCCCGTCAGCGTCACCATCGGCACCGCCGTCCGCTCCGTCAACACGTCCCAGCCGTTCACCTCCATGTACTGCACCTCCCACTGCACGTTGTTACCCCCGTTCCACATCAGCGTCAGCGTCGTGTCCGTCGCCTCCGCCACCCGCAAGTCCCGCACCTCGTCGCACAGCACCGTGTCAAACTCCGGGTCGATGATGGGAAAGATGACTGGGGCATACAGCCAATTGGCGACTGCCAAATCCGTGAACCAGACGGACACATCGTCTCTGTCCCACGGACTTTGCCTTATCCATGGTAGACTGCGATATTTGTACCATAGGACATTCTGACCTGTAGTAACTCCCAAGTCCGTCTGTATGCCTATCATATCGGGGCTGTACCAATAATGTATGTCCCAATAGCGTGTCGGTCGTTTGTCCCACAGCCACATCCTTTGCGAAAGATTGTCATTGCCCGGCGCAAATTGTGTGGCATAACTGCCTTCGTTGTTGTACGCTGTGCCCGCCACAATAAATGAGTCTGTCACCACTTGTGGTTTGTCAAGCATCACCTCATACAGCGCCATGACTGGCGAGGAGTCATATACTATATGCGGACGTACTACCAGGTCAGGAGCATAAGTTATTGTGTCACCCATTGGAAGGTCAATCCACATGGGAAGCGGCAGGTATCGGTGCGCATCCGTCACCCGCCACGGCCCGCCCGCCATGAATGTGGGGCCGTTGTTTGTAGGCTTTAGCAGCATCAATGAGTCTGCGAAACGCCCCGCCAGGGTCGTGTCACGCATGTTGGGGAAGAGGTGGAGGGAGGGAACCCTTGACTCCAATTCGTACAGATACCAAGAAAGGGTCGTGTCGCTAGGCTCCTGTGCATACGCGCACGCCGCCACGCCCACTATCTTGATTGGGCGGTCTGTCACCATCTGCACACCCCTGATGTCGTTGCCTGCGGAATAGTTAAGCCATGCAAATTGTGACGCTTGCTCATTGGGTCCGGAGTAGCATTCCCTAACGCTGGCGTTGTCCCAATATGCAAGTCTAAACAGTAGATCCGCAATCCCTGATAATGTGTACCACTGTGGTGCCTCCGGATCGTGATTAGCGCACCGCCACCAGTCGTAGATATAGTACAGGTATGTCGGTTCCATACCGATAATCGTGTCCCCCACTGGCCGCTGCGCCTGCGTATTATGTATCCCTGCAATCAAAGTCACCATAGCTGCTGCAACCAACGCTATCTTTTTCATAATAATACTTTTTAATTACACATCAAAATGTTGTTATCCAAATTGCTTACTGAGTTCATATTTGGGATAAAGTTCAAAGCTATCCAACCAACCACATTCGACAGGCATACGTCTTGCTTGTGTCGTTCAACATCTTTTTTACCAACGTTATAATTTATATAGTTAGCACAACCATATGCATTAGTGAGAATATCGTCTTGCCAAAAAAAGTAATTATGGTTTGGTAACCAATCAAAGCCACTTGCCGTATATCTAGAATTGCTGTTAAGGCACATGTCCCATAAAAATCCAGTAACGTAGACTTGTTGGTATGTTGCTTGTGCCACCATTGGAGCAGACCCTGATGAATAGTCCATTGTCAGAATCCCATCTCCGTCTACCATAGGCGACACCTGATTGCGAAACAATGTGATATAGTACTTTGTCAATGGGTCGTATATCAACTTTCTTATCTCACTTACTCCTAACGGAAGATTAACCCGACTGTCAGATATCATTTGTATGGGGTTGGTTGACAGTAACGGAGCCAAATCATATTCCCTAAGAACCAACACGAATTTATTGTTTATCGAATATATGCATTCTGGGGCTACAGGATACGGGAAAAGTCCACATCGATAATTGCATACTGCTATTGTATTGCTCACCTTATGAGTAATACAAATATTCAAATAAGGATCACCTTCATGAGGAGGCAAGCCCAACCCTGTAGCTACTGTTTGAAAAAGGTATGTAGGATGTGTTGGCGAGGCTAACATGTCATTTTTGGGGAATGGTTCCAGCATATACCCAATGCCTGTCCCACATACATTTAATTCACCTGTAACATATACGACATAGTCATCGGTTACAGTTAGTCTTGGCATCATACCCGACCCACATAAGTCGGCGACACGGTACCGCATAGTATTTGGAGTGTAGCCAACAGCTTCAAACGCCTTATAACTGGTCGGAACACCGGCTACGACCTGTTGTCCTACTCCCGCAATATGGATCTTCCCATACACGTCATAATAGACCTCAATGTTGTCTAACCACCCAATACCATACGTGCTTAAAGTTTCGTCAATGCGTGCACGACCTGGCGTTCCTGTGCTGTAGAAGACATCATTGATGTCAAACCAGCCAAGAAAACCAGACCCCGAAGCATTATATCCGCAGAAAAAAACATAGTCATCAAGTATTTCAAAATCTTGTACATAATAACCGCTGACGACATGTGCGTCAATCATATTACTCTGTATATCCGTTATGGCAAAATGGTTCTCCGTACCAACCGCACCCCAAGAATAGGTAATGTATTTATCACTATTCTTGTAATACCGAATCATATTCTGCCATCCGTCGATACTATTTTTATGCAGATAACCCGTACTCTGCCCGTATGCCATGCCGCACAGCATGCAGAACCACAGGAAGATTGTTTGTGTTATGATTCTTTTCATTTGATACTTTTCATTTAAATTAATAAATCACTGTTACTTGTAGTTCGTAAAGGGTTCCTGCTGCGCGTCTATTTCATTTGCAAATATACTCTTTTTTTGCGAAACGGCAACAGGTTTCGTTTAAGATGGTCATAGTCTGCTTCCGTGCTGTGTGGGTGTCGCAGACTTTTTTTCTCGTCCCACACAATAAAGTCGGCCTTCCTGCGTTTCATGTTGCGGCATCAGACCTCTCTATGTATGCCTCGGGCTTGGCTGGGCGAGAGAAGTGTTTCCCTTCTGCAAAAAGTAAAACAGGCTTCTTCCCGCCTCCGCGCCCTCAATTTTCAGCCCCGCACACCGGCGCACTCTCATGTGCGAGGCTTTGTCAGATGTAATACATGGTTATGAAGATTTATAGACAGGCATCTTACCACCTGCTGTTTATTAATTAGCGAACCGCTATACATGTATATTCACCAGTTTCTTGGTTAGATGAAATAGTAACTGAATAGCCTTGCAATGCCATCTGCATAGACCATGCCTTCGCTTTATTAAAATCCTTTGTGGTATAGGTAACCTTCTCTTTAGCCACCTCAATCTGTTGCTGACTGTTCATCCGTTCAAAACGTACAGTATACCCCTCTCTGGCTAGTGCTAACATGTAATCAAGAAATGCCGACCATTCTGATTCTGTTCGGGGTTCTGCATAATATTGCTGCCCATTTATGTAATAGGTGGCACTTGATGTGGTGGAGATAATGCAGGTATCCTCTACCATGGTTTCTTTTGAGCAACTGGTCATGACTGTCCCCAGCATAGCTAACAAAACAATTGATGTGATTTTTCTCATATTTATCTTTTATTAAAGTGATTAGTTTCGTGTGTTGGGTTATTGTAACAATAATCAATAAGGGCACTCAAATCTTCAATGCTACTGGTATGGACAATACAGATGTTGAGCAAATCATAATCTGTAACAACCATTTCATATATTTGTTCCTCACTATTGGAAGAGTTCCCTAGTGAACTGCTGCCTATAATTTCTTCCGGATGTCCTTTCGATGCCAAACGTACCCATACCTTGTTCGTATTTATACTTGTATCAGCAGTGTTCTTCTCGTCTTGTGAAGCATTAAACTTTTGCAACAGATACTCCCACCCCGCCGAGTCGGTCGCCTCCAGCAGCGTCACCCCAAGGGTTAGCGTGTCGTTTATCCTATAGTCTTTGATATAGCTCGCACGCACCCCTTCCACCTTGCTATACCGCTTATACACCTCGCTGCACTGCCAGTAGGGCACCACGCTGGGCACATACCTGACGGCAAGCCCCGCCACTATAGCGGCAACAACGATAAGGACGAATATGATGTAAATACTGCTCTTTTTCATTTTTTATTTCCAACAATTTATTTCGAACTTGATTTAGGGGGCTTCTATAAATTCGTTTTATTCGTTCTTATGCTTGCATGAAGATTCAACAAATCAATTCGTTACATTTGTGCAATTCGTGTTCGATAATAATAAATAGAAGTTGCCTTTACTTGAATCTGACAGATTGAATTTGGCAGTCATCATGCAAGCTCTGTGACAAATTAAACGAATTATAAGGTCTTACTAAGGATATTGTCGATAGATGCAACCATCTCGGCCCGGTTGGAACCGATATTGATTGTATAGCCGTCGGGGGCCGGCTGCGCACGGTATACACCAATTGACGCGAGAACGGCTACTGGCAGTGCCGCCAAGACAACTACCAGCACCATTTTCCGCACCATGCTCCGCCGCCGTGCATCGGCCTGCACGGTCTTGTGGGCGACCTTGTGGGTGGCCTCAATCAGCCACTCCTCAGTGATGGGACTCTGCTCCTCCAGCAGCCGCCTATGCCTGTCCCATGCCTGTTGCAATATCTCGACAAACTCCTCGTCGGATGTTTCTTTCTTATTTTTCATGGTCATGTTTATTGTTTAATGTTCAATATTTAAAGTTAAGATGTCGCTACTGCTTCTGTTCATCGTCACCCTTTTTTATCGTCACCACAGGCCTTACGGGTTTCTCGTTGGCATCCCCTTCTTCGACCGGGCCGCTGCCGCACCAATCGTCGTCCCAGTCGTCGCCCAGCTGTTTGTTGAGCTGGCGGAGTTTGTCAACGAGCATGTTGATGCGCCGATAGACATACGACATGCTCGTGTGCCTGATTGCCGCAATCTGCCAGACGGGCACTTTATCGAGGTACATGTTCACCAGTTCCCTGTCGTCGGGGTCGAGCTGGTCGATAAGGTGGTACATCCTCATGACCAGCGGGTCGGCATCGGCGGCATCGGCCAGATGCGACAGGTCGGCATCGTACTCCAGTCGCTGCTGGTGCTGCTCCTCTTGGCGCGCCATCATCATCGCATAACGCATAAGGATGGTGAACACCCATGCCTGTTCGCGGAAGATGACCGCTCCCTCCGGCAGACCGCTATAGACCTCCCAGAGATACGTGGTGAGGTCGCACACCATCTCGCGGTAGCGGTAGCTCTCCTGCGTGCAGTTGCAGTGCATCGCTGCCACCCGGTAGATGGTGCCCTTGTGCTTGCGCAGCATGGCGGTAATCCGCCTCAGGTCGTGTTCTTCCTCGTTCATAAATGTGAGCAACTCATTTTTTCAAAAAACGAACGTCCGTTTATTATATAGAGTGAAAAAAGAATTTTTTTTTTCATTTTTGCCCATTTTTTAACATTTTTTTTAAGTTTTTTTAACTATTTTCTCAAATTTTGGTGCAAAAATACCCTTTTTTCCCCACTCCGTTACCGCATCTTACCGCATCCTACCGAAACTTACCGAAACTTACCGCATCTTACCGCTTTTTACCGAAACTTACCGCATTCTACCGATTGGGGGGTCGTTTGCCGTCGCCTGGACGGCAAACGATCGGATAACGAACGGCAAACGAACGGTTAAGTGAAAGAAACGGACCCAGTCAAATTTGCCTGAAAACCTTCACAACAGCCGACTCCACCCTTAAAAACCAACATTATATGACTACAATCCAAGGTTTTAGATGTTAAAAATACAAACATAATACACTAATTATCAATTAAATAGGATAAAAATTCAAATAAAATCATATTATTTAAGGAATTTTATATATCTTTGCAAACACAAACAACACTTTTATTAACCCCTAAAACATCCAAATTATGAATACTGAAGAATTAAAAAACAAACAAAAAGAAGCTTTTCAAGGGAATAACAAGGACAGCTTTAGAGATATCAAGGCAAAGGCCGTCGATGCTCATCCCAACAGCAACGTATAAAAAAACGACTCAGCCAAGAAGACTTGTCACAAGTAAAAAAGAAAGTTATTTCGAAACAAGAGAAAATTCCCACAAAAAAAACGGTACATCTTAAAAACAAACGGAAATCTGGTGATAATTAATTTGGCTACATACACAAACCAAAGGACAAAGGCATATACGCGGGAATGCCTTTGTCTTATTTTGCCCTTATAGGCTTTCCTTGTAGGAACAACCTCATAGGGAGTGACTGCAAATAAATGTGGAATAATTTAACATCATTATCAGATGAAAAAAATATGTTTGACCCTACTGATAGCCTGCTGCCTTGTTGGCTGCTCGGGCAAGGACGACGACATAATAGACTGCAAGATATACTGGCAACTGTACTACACCCCCAAATATTTGGAGGAGTCGGAGATTGAGCAGGCCTATCGCGAGACGTTCTACGGCTTCTACGAGCGGGTGAACGACAACACGGTGATAGCCCGCAACACAACCACCGACGATGTGCGGTCGCTGACATTGAAGCTGGCAAGCATGGCGGACAGTAAGCTGAAGGGCACCACCGACCCACAGCTGGACCACGGTGTGGAGATGCGCGTGTATATCGACTTCAACGGCAAATATGTGGAAGAGGTGTGGAACAAGTCTTATTGAAAGTTGAAAATTGAAAGTTGAAAATTGAAAATTGAAAGTTGAAAGTTGAAAATTAAAAGTTGAAAATTGAAAATTGAAAGTTGAAAGTTGAAAGTTGGCTGTCGCACAACATATAAACATATCAGCATAATATCAACATATTAATAATTAACAATTGAGAAACCATGAAGAAAGTAATAATTCTGACGATTGCAGCGATGCTGGCAATGCCTTTGTTTGCCCAGCAAAAACAGACGACAAACAAAAAGGCTGAAAAGACAGCCATCAAGGATGCCCAGAAGCAAGAGAAAAGCCTGGAAAAGGTGTACGACGAAGAGCGCGACCCGATGTCGCAGATTGACGAGGCACTGGAGGAGGCTCGCAACACAAACCGGCTGGTGATATGCCAAGTGGGCGGCAACTGGTGCCCTTGGTGCCTTAGATTTGCCGACTTTATCACCACCAACAAGGAAATCAACCAGTTTGTGAAGGACCATTTCGTATACATTCACCTCAACACCTCTAAGAACCATAAGAACATCGAGATGCTGGAGCGGCTGCGCAATCCCGGACGCTTCGGATACCCAGTGCTGGTGGTGCTGGACCAGAATGGCGAGGTGCTGCACATCCAGAACTCCTCATATCTGGAAAAGGAGAAGAGCTACGACGCCCAGAAGGTGATGGACTTCTTCAAGAACTGGACCATCGAGGCAATCAAGGAGATTAAATAAAAGTGAAAGTTGAAAATTGAAAATTGAAAGTTTGCTGCCGCACCCGGATAACTCTCAACTTTCAACTCTCAACTTTCAACTTAAATTGGACTCATTCAAAAAGAGATGAAACGAATATTGATACTACTAGTGGCGGCCCTGACGCTGAGCAGCTGCCAAGACAAGTACCTCACCGTCATGTCGCTCAATGTGCGCTACAACGGCGCGTGGGAGAACGACGGAGAGAACGCATGGCAATACCGACGCGATGCGATGGCGGCGATGATACAGGAAGAGATGCCTGACGCTGTGGGCATGCAGGAGGTGCTGCCCGACCAGAAGGCATGGCTCGACAGCACACTGGGCAAACACTACCGGAGCATCGGCGTTGGCCGCGACGACGGCGACACGCTGGGCGAGAGCATGTGCATCTACTACAACTACAACAGACTGAAGCTGATAGACTGGCACACCTACTGGCTGAGCGAGACTCCCGACAGCGTGAGCTACGGCTGGGACGCGGCCTGCCGGCGCACCGTCACCGTGGCCACTTTCGAGGACGTGTATACCGGGCGTGACTTCACCTATCTGAACACGCATCTGGACCACGTGGGACGTGAGGCACGGCAGAATTCGGTGCTTCAGCTATGTTCGATAGCCAGCCAACATGAGGGAGCCCTCATCCTGGGCGGCGACATGAATTCGGGCATCGAAGACAGCATCTTCCTCCCTTTGGCAAAAGAGGGACTGCTGTCGGCACGCGACATAGCCCCCGTGAGCGACACCGCCTACACCTTCACCGGCTTCGGCAAACACAATCCCTCGCGCATCGACCACTTCTTCGTGCGCGATATGCAGGTGGCAAGCTTCCGAACGCTGAACGGCGACTACGGCGTACCCTACATCTCCGACCACTATCCCATTGTGATAAAAATAAAATATAACAATTAAAAGGGACTTCTAATTATTACTTTTGAACACGAATTGCACGAATCTAACGAATTTATATTCTGAATCTTCATGCAAGCATGATAACGAATAAAACGAATTTTTAGAAGACCCCTAAAGGTGGACAATAACACCATGAAACGAAAACAGATAGCTTTATGTCTCGTCGGGCTGCTACTGATTGGCAATGTGGCTCAGGCGGATCCTGTGGACAGGGAGCAAGCCCGCACGGTGGCGACAAATTTTGCTCGCGCCGCCAATCTGAATATCAACATCAACCCCACAAAGGGAGCCGAAGACCCGATGTCGGGACAGTTCAGCAACTTCTATGTCTTCACAGGTTCGAATGGCAGGGGATTTGTCATTGTGAGTGCCGACGACTGCACGACACCGATACTGGGATACTCCGAGGATGCGCCGTTTGTGTTCGACAGCATGCCCGACCATATACGGGAGTGGTTGCAGGGATATGAGGATGAAATAGCCTATTATCGCAGCCACACCCCCCGTGCCGGCAGCACCACGTCGGGACTGTGGCAAGAGCTGCTGGATATGCCTCCCCAGCCGGGAATGGGAACTGCTAAGACCGGAGACAACACGGTCGTACAGCCCTTGCTGCAAACACAATGGGACCAAGTCCCCTTATACAATGCGCACTGCCCACGGCATAATGCCCGTCGCTACTGCCCCATCACCGAGAACGACACGGACACGCTGACGGGGAGCATACAGACAGTGACTGGCTGCGTGGCAACCGCCACGGCACAAGTGATGAAATATTGGAACTGGCCACCTCACGGCCGCGGCAGCAACCAATACAGCTATAGCTATGATGAGATACTGATATATGACACGGTGATAGACGGCATAGCCCAAGCCATATCAAAGGATAATACGTCTAGAAGTTATAGAAAGACGCTATCTGCCACGTTTGCCGACACGACCTTTGCATGGGACGATATGCCCGAGAGCCTCATCTCGTCGAGCAGCAGCAGTGAGGTGAACGCTGTGGCGACGCTGATGTACAACGTGGGTATAGCCTTGAACATGGGGTACGGCCCCAGCAGCGGTGCCACCACCATCAACGGAAATACGTTAGGACACCATACGGTGGAAGAGGTATTGCGTGACTACTTCTACTATTCGCACACGGTAGCATCGGTGCAACAGCAAGACTTCACAGAAGAGGAATGGAAGGCAATGCTACGTCATGAGCTGGATGCAGCACGACCCATTGTGTACAAGGGACGTAGCACGTCGGGCAGCGGGCACAGCTTTGTGTGCGACGGCTACGACGACAATGACATGTTCCATTTCAACTGGGGCTGGGGTGGCTATTGTGACGGATACTACCCTATTGGAGGTCTGAACCCCGCACCCGGTGGCACAGGTGCGGCTACAGAGAGCAATTACAACCTGAGCGGAGGTGCCGTGATAGGCATCGAGCCAGCCGCCACGATGCAGCCAGAGACAGGCACGACCACCATCATAGCCACTGCCAACAACACAGCATACGGCACCGTGAGTGGCAGCGGCACCTATAACAACTGGACAGAAACGGTGACCATGACTGCCACCCCCGCCGAGGGTCATTCGTTTGTGGAGTGGAGCGACGGAAACCGCTACAATCCCCGAAGGCTCATTGCTTCAGGCGGATGCCAGACATTCACGGCTATCTTCAAGCCATGGAACTCGGGCAACGTGTCCTACTGTGGCTCATTTCCGAACTATTTTTCCTACTACAACGACTCTGACGTGCCCGAATGGGGCATACGTATTCCATACTCTATGCTAGGCGAGAATCTGGTGTTGGATAAAGTTTCGTTCCTCGGGTATGCGGGGTCCTATACCATCAAAGTGTACAGTGGAGGCAGCACCCCGTCGGACGGGCAATTGGTGTATACCAGCGGCAGCTATTCTGTCAACGCGTCACCACGAATTGTTAATCATACTACAAACATCGCAGTGACAGCCAACGAGGATGTTTGGGTTACGCTAAGTGGCAGCGGCAAACGATGCATCACCCAAGGAAACATTACGAACAGCGACGGACGCTGGGAGAAGGATGAGGGTGGAGTATGGCACAACAACAGCGTGAGCAGCCCACGCCCATACCTTATTTCATGCTATTTCTCTGGAACGGAATACAGCATGGTGGAAGGGCTGACCGTCACCTCCGTCAACGGCACGGGTGCGACGATAAGCTGGTCGGCTCCGACTGACATGACCCCTAGCGACTATGTACTGGCATACGGCACGGGCTACCAACCCGAACAGATGCACAGCGTCACTACCACTGCCAACACATACAGTCTGACGGGACTAGAGGCCAACACCGAATATCGAGTGTTTGTGAAGGCCTGCTATGGCAGCAACCTCCGCTATAGCGACTGGGCACGAGCCACATTCACCACCACCAATGTCAGCAATCCCGTCACCATCACGGGCTACGCCAACGACCCGGCACTAGGCTTTGTGGCAGGCTGCGGCATCTACGAGGCGGGTAGCAGCGTCACACTGCAGGCCACCCCAATGGTGGGCTGTGTCTTTGTGGAGTGGGACGACGGCTACGGTACCAACCCGACCCGCACGTTGACTGCTAATGCAGATGGCGAGTACTTCGCCACCTTTGAACGTCAAGGCTATACCTTCACTGCCAACAGCAACAATGAGACGCTTGGCACCGTGGAGGTAGAGGGCGAGGCAAGCTACACCATCGAAGGCACGAATTACTATCCGTTCCTGTCGACCATTACACTGACGGCCATACCCAATGGAAACGCGAGGTTCTCGCATTGGAGCGACGGCAACACGACCAATCCACGATACTGCACCGTGATGGAGAACAACCCGACGCAAACCGCCTATTTTGAGGCTGATGCAAAGGGAGGTGTGTCGTACACGAGCCAAGGCCTGCAGCTGTCGGTCAACACAACAGACATCGAACCAGTAAGGGTATACGACATGTTGGGACGCCAACTATATGCCTGCGACCCGACATCCAGCACCACAATAACATTCACACTGCCATTGGCGGGCGTGTACATTATCCGCGTGGGCAACTATAATGAAAAAATCATAATACGATAACGACCATGAAACGCCAGCAATACATACAACCACGCATCATCAGCGTAGCGTTTGTGACAGAAGCGGGATATTCAGCGTCGGTAACCCGCATGACAGACCAGATGGTGCTTTTCGACTTCCATTCAGACAACGTGTTTGAGCACGGTTTCCGCAACGACCAGTTTGGAGACCTCGGCGGAAACGGCAATAGTGACTATAACTTCTTTGGAGACTAGGCCATGAAAAGAACGACAAGACACACAATAGGTCTGGTGACAGTGATGATAGCGACCCTTGTCGCAGGCTGCACCAAGGATAGCGAAAGACAAATATCGCTCAGAGTGGACCTTGAAAGCTTCAGAAATGCCAACAAAAGCTATATCGACAGCGAAGGCTACTCATGCTGGTCGAACGGCGACGCTGTACGCATTAACGGAGCAAACAAGAACATAGTAATTGCCAATAACCAATGCAGAATATACGATGTCACCTATAGCGAGACCGGATATACGGCAATATATCCAGCCTCGATAGCCACGAACAGCAGCATGAGCGGCGACGCGATAAGCGGCCTTGAACTGCCATCAATACAGCAGTACAGTACCGATAACCAAGGGAGGCAGATGGTGCCCACCGTCATGGCGGCACACCTTGACACACCTACCGGCACCATCAATTTCTATAATGCATGCATTGCCTTAAAAATTACGCTTGTCAACAATTACGCCCGCACACTGCGACTTGGTTCTGTGACGGTAAGCGACGACTTGGCACCCTTGTGCGGCTCATTTGAAATAACGAGTATGGCTAATGGGGAGCCCAGTCTGAGCTACACAGGCAGCACCGTTAGCGACCTCAACCGAAGCGTGACCCTGCAACTGTCGCAGAACGGCATTACGTTGGCCTCCAACGCCATGACTACTGTCTACATCGCACTGCCCCCCACTGCAGGCTATGCCAACAACAAATTCACCATCGAAGTGACAGCCTTCGACGAAGAAGACATCACCAATGGAGATGCTGTGACCGTATATGAATTCACCCATACCCAGAGCACCCAAGGCAATGGAGCTATAACTCGCAACCTGATGGCACCTATAAACATCCAACTTGACGAACCCCACACACTGGTGCTGAGAGGTACAGGTAGCGAAAACAATCCATACAGAATTTATTCCGTTGAGGACTTGCGCAGCATGCAACATCTTGTCAACGCAGGACACATTCCTATCGGGAATGGTGTACCATTTGCAAGCGCACACTACCTATTGATGAACGACATTGCCATAGGAGCCACTGCCAGCAACAGCCTACAACCAATCGGCACCCCTGAGAACAACTTCATCGGACACTTTGACGGCGACAACCATACCCTCTCGGGCATCTATGCGGCAGTGGGGATATTCGGATATATCAGCCAAGGAGCCAGTATAACAAATCTCGCAGTGAGCAATGCCACCATCGATATGACCGATACGCCTGTAGGCGGCATTATCTGCGCCCATGCCGACAAATCGGTAATAGACCATTGCCGCATATCAGGCACAGCATCGTTTGTCAACATCCCCACGTCCGCCACATACATGGGCGGCATCGTAGGCGAAGCGGCAGCACTGACGACGAGCAACAGCACGATAACAAACTGCCACTGCGCTGCCACAATAACCCTACAAACGGGCAACGATGCCCACCGACTGGGGGGCATTGCCGGGCATCTGCTCAACAGCTCAGTCTGCAACTGCTACACCCAAGTGAACACATCAAGCACCACCTTTACTATAGGCAGTGCATACGCTGGCGGAATAGTGGGACGCAGCGACGGAGCGTCGAACATCGTGAACTGCTACTACGGACTGAATCACAGCATTGTCGGTACAGATTCACATTTCGGGGACCTCTGCGCCGAAATCAGCAAGACAACACACATCACCTATTGCTATTACAGCAAAAAAATCCATGTTATCGGTATTCCCTCTGAGGAGTTCATAACGAATGTATATCCATACGACCTCATGGGTGGGAATGCCCAGTACACAGTCCACAGCGAACACATTGGCACCTTGCTGAACAACACTGCCAGCACTCTACATTACGCCTCATGGACCGAACCTAGCAGCAATACTGAGGCTCCTCAACTGAGTTATTAAAAAAATACTAGGCCATTTTGACCTACTATTTTGGGGACTAAAACAAATTAAGGTGTTGGAAAAGGGTGTAGGTGCCCAAGCCGATGAGAACCAAGCCTGCAACCAATGTGGCAGTCTTCTCGGGGATAGGGATGTTGCGTTTGCCTAGGAACACGCCTACGACAGACACGACGAATGTGACTACGAAGATAACCAGCACAGTGACAAGTATCTCGGCAAGGGTACTACTGAGTCCGAACCCAATGCCCACAACAAAGGCATCGATGCTGGTGGCGACACCCAATAGGCACATGGTGCCGAAACGAGTGACATCGAGCGTCTCGACATCCTCACTACCATGGAAGGCATCCCATATCATCTTGCCCCCCACAAAGAGCAGCAGACCAAATGCAATCCAATGGTCCACTGCCGAGGCTATCTCTTTAAACGCCTCACCTAACAGGGCTCCCAGCAACGGGAACAGTCCTTGGAACAAAGCCAGCACCAACGCCAACGACAGACCTTGCCGATATGGCATCTTGCTCTTGAAGGCACTGGTGGTGGAAACGACAAAACTGTCGACACAGAGTGCTAACGCCAAAAGGAACGATTCAAAAAGGGTCATTGCAGCCTGTTATTGAGCCTGCACACGTTTGTGATGGGGGATAAGCAGCGAGAGCAGGATGGAGCCTACCAATATACCAAGAATGACCATGAGCGAGGTGATGGTACTGATTTCGAGGTCGAAGAACTCATGTCCAATCATTTTCACGCCTATGAAGCAGAGCAGCAGACCCAAACCGTAGCGCAGCAGCCAGAAGAGGTCGGTGACATTGCTGAGCAAGAAGAAGAGGGAACGCAGGCCCATGATGGCGAAGATGTTGGAGAAGAAGACGATGTAGGTGTCGGTGGTAACGGAGAATACGGCAGGAATGCTATCGACGGCAAAGATAATGTCGGAGAACTCGATGACTAACAATACGAGGAAGAGGGGGGTCATATAGTTACGACCGTCGAGTTGAACAAAGAATTTATGGTCGTGAAGCTCACGTGTGACAGGGAAGAAACGGCTGGCAAAACGCACAACGGGATGGTTGGCTGTGTCGATACGCTCTTCTTCCTTCTTGACGAACATCTTAATACCGCTGTAGATGAGTATCACACCGAAGATGGCAAGCACCCAGGAGAAACGACCTACCAGCGCACCCAACAGGAAAATGAAGAGGAAGCGCATAACGATGGCACCTAAGATACCCCAGAAAAGGACACGGTGGAAATACTTTTTCTTGATGCCAAAACTGGCAAAAATCATTATCATCACAAAGATATTGTCGATGGAGAGCGACTCTTCGAGGAAATAGCCTGCTAGATATTGCGAGAAAATCTCTTTGCGATAGACCTTCAGAGCTGCAGAATAGCTCATGTCGGGCTGGATAAGCGGCGCGAGGTCGGTGCCTTTGACGTATGCAAGCAAATCCTCGATGCAACGGATGTCGTGTACCCATTCCGCCCGAAAGAGAAGCAGCACACCAAAGAGCATAGCCAACGTGACCCAGACAGCAGTCCAAATAGCCGCCTCCCTGATTTTAATTTCATGGTCTTTCTTGTGAAAGACACCCAAATCGAGCGCAAGCATGAAGATAATGAATATCACAAATGCTGCAAAGAAAAAGAAACGTGACATTTTTATGTATCTATACTTAATTAATTATTCACTTTTTGACCTGATGAAGGGGTATTGAAAACAAAAACACCCATAGCTACGACTTTGCGTAACTATGAGTCTCATTGCTTATGAACGATACCAAGCTATTACTAGCCAGTGATTTGTTGACACCGTTCACGACCTGTGTCGCCAATTACTCCCTCATAAAATCGGATGCAAAGATACGCTTTTTTTTTGAGATAACAGATTTTTTAGTCGTTTCTTGATTCATAAAATCCATTGGAAAGAAACGAGAGTCTTCCGCATCGGGATGCCAACGCAGATATTCATGCGCAACGAGACCCATGGTGTGGCGGAGATTAATCTCGGAGATGTGGTGGTGGCCGTCGACATCACAGATGCAGTCCACCCCCAGTGGCCCATGATAGTGAGGCACTATAGTGTTTATGAGCCATGATTCCAGCGTAAGGCGTAACGTAGAGGGAAAACCGACCAACTGCCGAATAGCCTCATCTGATAGCAGACGGTTGCAACGATAGACGCCATTGGCAGACTCGAAGAGCGACAAGCCGACAAACGAGAGCCCATTGCCGTCCACCATGTACTCTAGGGCATAATCGTACTGCACCGACCAGCGCGGCTCGGCGATGGCACAGCGCTGCTCCTTCACTACTTTGACTAGCCAGCCCCTGTCGTGGTCGCTAAGAGCGTGCGATACCCATCGAAGTCCCCTACCCGACCCCGACCAAGGCGCTTTCAATACCATATCGGGATGCTGAGACAGGAATGACTCCACCTCGGCGACCGATGTCACGGCACGGCTGTCGGGCTGGAGGGGCAAAAGGGTGGTACGGTGCTGCATCTGGCGCCAGCGGTCAAGGATGCCATCCGAAGGCATCAGATGCTCGGGAAGGCCTTGTCTGAGCAGACTCTGCTTGAGCACGGCATTCCAGCCCCAAGGGACTAGCTGTCCGTCGCCGGTACTTCGATAGACATCGCCCGCATTGGCAGTAGGAACACAATCCGCCAAAGGATACAGGCAATGCATCAAGCCATACGACGAAGCGGCAAATGCCAACGCCGAAGCCGGAGGCATATAATGCTTGTTACCGTTGGCGAGGCAAAGGTCGTGCTCGGGGTTAAAGATACAAATCATGCTACAAGCAAACGAAAAGGGGGAGTACAGAGCCTCCCCCTCTCCTATAAAAGCATTGCAATTTTTACTTGTTGACCTGGAATTTGGTGCAGCCAGTGGCGAAGAAGTCGCTAATCTGGTTGGCGGCAGCAATACCGGCGTTGATGTTGGCCTCTTCGGTCTGGGCACCCATTTTCTTGGGTGTGGCGAAGTAGCGGCCTTCGAAAGCCTTGAACTCGGCATCGGCGTCGGGCATGATGTCGGTGATGTATTTGAGGTCGGTGCGTTCGGCCATCAGTTTGAGCAGTTCGGGCTCGTTGATGACTTCCTTACGGGCGCTGTTGACGAGGATACCACCCTTGTGCATCTTGTTGACGAGGGCGTAGTTGATGCTCTGCTTGGTCTCGGCAGTAGCAGGGATGTGGAGAGACACCACGTCGCAGGTCTCAAACAGGGCTTCCTGATTGGCGACAGCGGTAGCAAGGCCAGAAGCATTAATCTGGTCGGCGGTGAGGAAGGCATCAAAGGCATAGACATCCATGCCGAAGCCCTTGGCGATACGGGCGACATTACGTCCCACGTTACCGAAGGCGAGGATACCCAGCTTCTTGCCCATGAGCTCGGAGCCGCTCTTACCGTTGTAGAAGTTACGCACACAGTAGACCAACATGCCCATCACCAGTTCAGCGACGGCATTGCTGTTCTGACCAGGGGTGTTCATGGCGACGATGCCACGGGCGGTGCAAGCCTCAAGGTCGAGGTTGTCGAAACCGGCACCAGCGCGGACGACAATCTTCAACTGTTTGGCGTGGTCGATGACCTCTTTGGTGACCTTGTCGGAGCGGACGATCAGAGCGTCGGCATCCTCAACGGCTTTGTAGAAGTCGTTCACATCGGTGTATTTCTCAAGAAGAGCCAGCTCGTGGCCATTCTTCTCAACCACTTCGCGAATGCCGTCAACGGCAACCTTGGCGAAGGGTTTTTCGGTAGCAACTAAAACTTTCATCTGTTATTTAGTGAATTTATGGTTAGACTAGCCGAACTAGTTAAGCTAGTCCGACTAGTCATTAAAATCTAATATTACTTATGAGCTTTTTCAAAGTCCTGCATGCACTGGACGAGAGCCTCGACGGCCTCGATGGGGCAAGCGTTGTAGAGGCTGGCACGGAAGCCGCCGACGCTGCGGTGACCCTTGATGCCGACCATGCCGCGTTCCTTGGCGAAGGCCATGAAGTCGGCCTCGAGGTTCTCACGACCCTCAGCCATAATCCAGCAGTGGTTCATGATGGAGCGATCCTCCTTCTCGACAGTGCCACGGAACATGGTGTTACGATCGATTTCCTCATAAAGGAGGGCACTCTTCTTAACATTAATCTTGTTCATGTTCTCGACACCGCCGATGGTGTTCTTAACCCACTTCAGGGTCTCGTGCATGACGAAGATGGCGCTCACCGGAGGAGTGTTGAACATGGAGATGTTCTTGGCCTCTTCGGCAGCGTGGGTGCGGAAGTCCACCATGGTGGGCAGGGGGTTCATGTACTTGCGGTCGGTAATCTTGCCGAGGATGTCCTTGCGGACGATGTAGAAGGTGACACCGG
>CAMZFW010000031.1 GCA_947306225.1 uncultured Bacteroidales bacterium | reverse complement strand
GCGACACCGTCTTCCGCTTTGCCTTTTACCCTTCTTTTCATCCGCCACTTTGCTTCCGTGTGGAGCGTAGCGGGAACAAGGTGATGCTTTACTGGACTAAGCTCGACTATACCATTGATGAACATACTCTGTCCGCCACATATAATCCTATCCAAGGCAATCGCGAACTGAGCGAGCAAGAGTACCGCAAACTGATGCAAATTTTCTCTGACTTAGATTTCAACAACAAGGGCCATATCAACTACATGCTAATGACTGACGGTGCCCAGTGGGTCATCGAACGTCGCACAGCCGACACCTTCAAGGCATACTTCACCAACTTGGGCGGCATGAAAATTGATGCCCTTTATTCCTACCTCATCTCCCTGGCCGGTATTGACGCCGACTATGCCTCAGAATACTGCGATTAGTGAAAAAACAATAAACATATATACTTTAAGCAATATTTTAGCGTTAATTAGTACAAATACTTGATTATGGAATTAGGATACCAGAAAATAGACCAATACGACCAGGAGTGCGTGGCACAGATGGCCGCTCACTACAAGGAGATTCTACGTCTCTTGGGCGAAGACCCCGACCGCGAGGGTTTGTTGAAATCCCCTGAGCGCATTGCCAAAGCCATGCTCTTCTTCACTAACGGCTACGACCTCGACCCGGAGGAGATACTCCGCTCTGCCATGTTCCACGAGGACTACAAGCAGATGGTTGTCGTGAAGGACATAGAGCTCTATTCTCTCTGCGAGCATCACATGGTACCCTTCGTGGGCAAGGCGCACGTGGCGTATATCCCGAATGGGACTATTGTGGGCTTGAGCAAGATACCCCGCGTGGTGGATGCCTTTGCCCGCCGTTTGCAAGTACAAGAACGCCTCACCAAGCAGATTAAAGACTGCATACAGAAAACCCTCAACCCGCTGGGTGTGGCGGTGGTCATCGAGGCGCAGCACATGTGCATGTCCATGCGTGGTGTGCAGAAGCAGAACAGCGTCACCACCACCAGCGACTTCACTGGTGCCTTTATGAACGACCCCAAGACCCGCGAGGAGTTTATGCACATCATTGGGGTGGACCTCCATTAGAATTAAGAATTAAGAATTAAAAATTAAGAATCAAGAAATAATGAAGAAGATATTTTTCCTTTGTATGGCATTGTTGGTTATGCAGTGTTCCTTTGCTCAACTGACACATACTGCCAACGGCAACACCGTCGACGAGAACGCCAACAAGATACTGAATAGCGTAGCAGTGAAATGGACGACAGGCTCGTTCAAATTTGATGTAACGGTGGTGAACCTCGATGCCAACAAGAAAGAGACCTTCCGTCAGAAGGCCACCATCACCTACAAAGCACCCTGCTATATCGTCAAGGCAAGTGACATAGAGGTGTACTGCGACGGCAAGACCGTTTGGCAGGTGAATAAGAACGCCAAGGAGGTGGTCGTGAACAATATGACTGAATCCGACGACGACTTGACAAACCCTGCCGCTATGCTCGCCAACTATCAAAAGAACTATCGTGCCAAGTTCATCCGTGAGGAGAACGGCACTGCCATCATCGACCTCCAGCCTAAAAAGAGCCGTCCCTATCATAAGATTCGTCTCTTCATCGACACCTCCAACAACCGTCTAAAGAAGTTGGAGCAGCACAACTACGACTCCTCGCGTGGAGAATACACCTTTTCTAACTACACCCTTGTGAAGATTCACCCCACAGCCTTTGCCTACACTGCTCCTGAAGGCTATGAGGTAGTGGATATGAGATAATATGACTATTCTTCTACTTGAAACTGCCACGGCTGTCTGCTCTGTTGCCCTTGCCCGCGACGGTGAGGTGCTGGCTGAGTTGCATTCCGACCAACCCAATGCCCATTCGTCTCGTCTTCCTCTGTTTGTAGAACAGCTTTTCGAGCAATGCCATATCACGCCCAAACAGCTCGACGCGGTGTGTGTTTCATCTGGTCCAGGCAGCTACACAGGCCTTCGCATCGGTGTCAGTTCTGCCAAAGGCTTCTGCTATGCTCTTTCCATACCATTGCTGTCGGTGCCAACGTTGCAAGGCATGGCGGCACAATATTACACGCAGCACCCCGACTACCACGGTATGGTATGCCCCATGATTGACGCTAGGCGGATGGAGTGCTACACCACCATTTTTGAAATGGAGAATCACCCGAATGCGGCAGCCAACTCTCAACTCTCAACTTTCAACTTTCAACTCTCAACTCTCAAGCCTACCAGTGCCGACATCATCGAATCGGGCATCTACGACGACTATCTGAATAGGGGAGAGGTGGTATTTCTTGGCGACGGTGCCGAGAAGACTCGCGAAATACTTGGCATCCATCCCAATGCCCGCTATGATACCGGCTTCCGCATCTCCTCAGCAGGCATGCTCCCCATTGCTATACAGCGATTGCAAGCAGGACAGGTGGAGGATGTTGCCTACTTCGAGCCGTTCTACCTCAAAGACTTTGTGGCAAAGAAAAGCGTCGTCAGAGGACTGAAAAGTTGAAAGTTGAAAATTGAAAATTGAAAATTGGCTGCCGCACCCCGATAATTTTCAACTTTCAACTTTCAACTTTCAACTTAATAAGTTTTCAACTTTCAACTTTCAACTTTCAAAAATGCTCAAGTACACCATCCGTCGGCTCCTCTATGGCCTCCTAGTTCTGCTGGGAGTGGTGACGCTTGTGTTCTTCCTTTTCAACATACTCCCGGGCGACCCAGCCCGCATGATGCTCGGTCAGCGTGCCGATGCCGAAAGCATTGAGATTATCAATCGCGACCTTGGCCGCGACAAGCCCGTAGGGACACAATACCTCAACTATCTCAACGACCTGCTACCCATCTCGCTGCACAACAATGCCGACCCCGACAACTTCTTCTACCTCAATCCCGACAAGTACGCCCCCTTCACCACCTTGCTAAAGATAGGCAAAACCTCGGTTGTGCTCAAGGCTCCCTACCTGCGCCGCAGCTATCAGTCGCAACGCAAGGTGTCCGACATCATTGCCACTGCCTTTCCCCAGACGGCTCTGCTGGCCGTCGTGGCCCTCACCTTCGCCCTCGTTCTGGGCATCCTGTTAGGAGTCCTTTCCGCCATCTACAAGGACAGTTGGGTCGACCGCCTCACCCTGGTGCTATCCACCCTCGGCATGTCGTTGCCCTCCTTCTTTGCCGCCATACTCATCGCTTGGTTCTTTGCCTACGTGCTGGCCGACTGGACGCACCTCAACATGTTTGGCAACCTCTACACCGTCGACGACTACGGCACAGGCGAATACCTCGACCTCAAGAACCTCATCCTTCCAGCCCTCACGCTAGGCATCCGTCCGCTGGCGACACTTACCCAGCTCACCAAAAACAGCATGCTCGAAGCCCTCTCGCAAGACTATATCCGCACTGCCCGTGCCAAAGGCATCCCCGAGCGACGCGTCATCTTCCATCATGCCCTCCGCAACGCACTCAATCCCGTCGTCACTTCTGCTTCGGGTTGGTTGGCGGGTCTGCTGGCAGGTGCCGTCTTTGTCGAATATGTCTTCGACTGGAAAGGCATGGGCATCGTCATCGTCGACGGCTTGGACAAGTACGACTTCCCTGTCGTCATGGGAGCTATCCTCTTTATTTGTGTATTATTGATAGTAATTAATATACTAACCGACATCCTTTACGGCCTCCTCGACCCAAGGGTGAGAATCAATTAATGAATGCTTGAATGTGTGAATGTGTAAATGCCTGAGTGAGAATACTCAAACAATCAAGCAATCAGACAATCAGGCAATCAATAGGCTCAAACAATCATGCAATTAATCAATCAGGCAACCAATAGGCTCAAACAATCATGCAATCAGTCAATCAGACAATCATAGTTTTTAGTTTTTACTTTTTACTTTTTAGTTTAAATGACACATTCACACATTCAAAAAATCTCATTTTTAGTTTTTAGTTTTCCCCTTTTACTATCCATTATAGGTTGCAGCACCCCCGGCAGCGACACCCCTTCCCATCCCGAAAGAGCCATCTATCATTGGAAGACCACCTTCAATCCCACGCCGTGGGAACTCCAATTCCTCAACGACCACCACATCACCCTCCTCTACCTCCATCTCTTCGACGTGGTGCCCAACGAGACGAAAACTGATGTCGTCCCCGCTGCCACCCTGCGCTTCCTGCAACAGCCGCCCGAGGGCATCGAAATAGTACCCACCATCTATGTCTCCCGCGAGGCGATAGAACATGTGGAATATACGTCTTATCTGGCTGAACGCATCTACGACCGTGTGTCTGCCATGATGCGTTGTCAGGGCATAGGCTTTCGCGAACTGCAGCTCGACTGCGATGGCAGTGCCGACGCTTACTACACTGCCAACTCAATTACCCGATATCTCTACGAGCGTGCCCACCAAGACAGCATTGCCCTCAGCGTCACCGTCCGTCTCAGCCAGTTACGCGACATCAGTCAGCTGCCCAAGTGTGACCGCTACATGCTGATGCTCTACAACACAGGGGCACTGCAGCGCAAATCCACCCGCAATTCAATCCTCGACTACAAGGACGTAACGCCCTATCTACAGCTCCTCACCACTTCGTGGCTCGACACGCTGGAGGCCCACGGCATGCGGCTCGACTATGCCTATCCCCTCTACGGTTGGGGTGTGGCATTCCATCCTGGTGGTCAGTTTGCCCATCTGGTGCCCCCGTCTCAATTGCCCGCACAAGGCAACGACACCCTACGCATCGAATGGGGCGAGATGTCCGACATTCGTCAGGTGCAGAAGGCAGTGAATGCCAAGATGCGCCATCGTCACCATCATTCTACCGTACTCTATCACCTCGACTCAGCCAGTTTGGCACACTATACCTTTGAAGAAGTAGAATCCATTCTTTCCCGATAATGTCATGAAAAAGAGATTCAGTTCTATTCAAATAGGGGCGATAGCCCTCTTCCTATTAGCCTTTTCCACTCCCCTTCGTGCTTGTGGGCCGTGGATTTTTGGTCCGAGTGACATCAGTATTTATCGCATCATGCCCTATTGGCAGGAGATGGAATACACCGCCCAGCGGAGCGACTTCGTCTCCGCCAACTGCCGCCTATGGGCAGAGCAGGTGGGTGGCGATGTCACCGAACGGGATGTCTGTGCTGCCTTATATCAGACCGATTACCGCGACTGGAAGGAGTTCTTTGCTTACCATACCACTTCCTGTCAGCCCGACCGTCAGACAAGGCTATTACATTCCGTCCGTACCTATTTCGGCATTTCCATATCATTGCCCGACAATGCTTTCGTGAAACAACTATTGGCTACTAACGACTCTGCTGCATTGGACTATATTCACCTTTGCAAGCTCTACGAAGACATCCGTAAGCAGCAACTCGACCCTTGGTACTACAGCTGTGGTTGGGATGACAATACCGCCACATTAGATTCTATTGCTCATTTGGCATTAGAAAGGGTTGAAACGTTTCGTGATTCAAGTGTGCGGCGGTCAACTCTCAATGCTCAATTTTCAATTCTCAATTTTTCTGACCGCTATCTGTTGCTGGCCGTCAGGGCTATGAATGCTCTGCGTAGCGATGCCGAGTGTGTACGCCTTTGGGAGAGGCTGGGAAGCCTGCTGCCTCAAAGTCCGCTTCGCGACGAAATGGAAAACTACGTAGCAGGCAGCTATCTTCGCCTTGGGCAGCGCGACAAGGCAATGGAGATCTACACCCGTCAAGGCGACATCCCCTCGCTGGTGTATGTGCTGCGCAATGCCGAGCGCGTGTGCGAACAAATCTACGACCACAACCCCAACAACGCCTATTTCCCCTCCACATTGCAGAAGTTTCTCTACGACCTGGAGAACAACGACCTCTCCGCTGCCTACGGCCAATACGAGCTCTATCTCGACAGTGCTGGTCGCCACCGTCTGCTCTCCCTCTGCTCTCGTGCCATGGCCGACAGCCGTGTGAAGAACAAGGCAATGTGGCACTACACTGCCGCCGCCATCCACGACCGCTACAACCGTCCCCAACAGGCGTTGCGCTGTCTCGAGGGTGCCGAGAAGGGGTGCCAAGACACCTTCCTCTGTCGCAGCATCCGCCTCTTCCGCTGCTATCTGCATGCCCGTCTCGACCCCGTCGACGACCGCTATGAGCAATTCTTGTTGGGCGAACTACGCTGGATTGATACTGAGCTGCAAAAGGAATTTGTTGCCCTCGACCCCAACATTCGCTATGGTTTGCAACATTTCGATGAGTTGGAATACAGCTCTTTGAATAAGTTCTACACCCACGATGCCATGCGCAAGATTCTTCTAGATAAGAATGGTGCTTGTGCACGTCTGGCGCAGCATGGCCGTTCGGTGCGGGCGTTGCAACTCGCCAATATGGCCGAAAACCGCCTTTTCGCCATTACCCACAACGAGGTGATGCCCCTAGTTCGCACTCGCTTGGGGCAGTTTGAATATACCTATGTTTGGGGCGGTCGCGATTTCTTTTATTATTGCGAAGTGAACCCCGATAGTCTGCGCAAAGCCACCTATGTCGACACCCTCCATCACAACAACCACGACTATAGCAATTTTGCTTTCTGGATTGCCGACACCATGTCGGCCAGCAGGCTGGTGGAATACTTTGAGCGCACTACAGGCACTCCGCGCGACGAGTTCGACCGCTTCATCGCCGACAAGGGCTACCGCGACACCAACTATTGGTATGAGATAATAGGCACCCACTACCTGCGCGAGGGCGACTATTACAACGCTGTGCGATACCTCCGTGAGGTGTCACCCGACTTTGTCAACAATCAGAACATCGATTTCGAGTATGACCCCTTCAGCTACGACCGCCAACCTTTGCGCTATCAATGGCACCCCAAGCTGGTCTATGCCGAGCGGATGCTCTGGCTCGAACGCCAGATGCGTCAGCCTCAAGACCCCGACCGACAGGGACTGCTGATGCTCACATACTCCATTGGCTTGCGCAATGCTGCCGACCTCTGCTGGTCGTATCTATCATACGGTAGGACCTGCGACGACTATGCCTTCTGGGACGAATACAGCGAATACTACGAACCCGACTGGCAGTCGTGGTTCTCCCCCTACGATATGCTTCCCAATGGCCATGCTTGGTTCAACACCCGCGAATGCCGCCATCAGGCATTAACCTTGGCTGACCAATGGCAGCGACAGGCCTTCCAAACCCTCTGCTCCGACGAAGCCCGCGCCTATGCCTATCACCAATTATGCTTCTTCGACCGCATCCGCCGAGACTACCCCAACACCCCCACCGCCCGCTGGATAGAAAACCACTGCGACACCAAGGCGCAGTGGTCGCAACCGAAAGGGAGCAACCCTCGCTAGAGAGCTCAGCGGTCTAAAGACTAATAGTCCGATTGCGCCGATTATTGTTTGAAAACCACCCCTTTCGCTTCCATCAGTTCTTTGGCCTGCTTGCCTTCGCCCAGCTTCATGATGTTGCCGATGCTTCGGTTGCTGGTGGTCAGCTGTAGGTGCTGTATGTCGGCGGTGGGGACTATCTCGAACTGCACAGCCTCCTCGTATGCGGTGTTAGTCACGGGCGCGCCGCAGTCGGTCATCCTGCCCTCGACGAGGCTGGGAACGGCATCGAAGCGTATATATTGCTCGCCCTTGCTGTTGGTCAGCACCGACATGAGACTGTCCGTCTCGGTGGCAGGGCTGGCAAAGACAAGCCGCTTAGCGGTGGTGCGGGAGTATTCGTAGTTCTCGTTTTTGTCGAAAATCTCGTCAAGGGGCACACGGCAGGCACTGCCGTCGTCGTATACGCAGACCAAGTAGCCCTCCTTCTCATGGTCGTGGATGGCAAGGGTAAGGGCATCGTTCTCCCACATTTCGTCAGTGCTGAATTTGTATTTGCCATCAGGCAATATCGCCACGTAGCCTGCTATATCGTTGGCGAAACCTCCTTGATAGTTATGCAGCACATTGTTGCGCAGAATGCTAGTCAGAACCTTCTCGTCAGGTGGAGCGACAGGGGCAACAGGCGTCACAGGAACTGTGGGCGTGATTTTTCTCGTCTCGCGCACAGTAGGACGCGCGATGGTGGTCGGCGTGGAAGTCTTGGGGGTGATGCCTATTTGTTGCAGGCGGAAGCGTTTGAACGCCTCGGGGTCTGGTGCGTAGCGCACCGAGGTGCCGCGACGCTCGTAATACTTGCCATCGAGGGCTACGACTTGGTTGCAGTCGCGCACGGTGATGACGAGCACATCGCTTTTGACATTCTCATCCCACTCGCGGCTGACGAAACGCGAGGCGTTCACTCCCAGTCGGCTGTGTATCTGGTTGTCGAGATAGAGGGTATACTTGTCGCGGCTGCCGCCAAATTCAAGATACGAGAGGTCATATTTCAGCCCGCACTCGTAGCCGCTGTTGTTCACACCCAAATACAGTGTGCCACCCCCGCAGTTGAGGAAGGCGCATATCTGCTCCAGTATCTCGTGAGTCTGCTTGGTGAGGTTGGGCAGCTTCTCTTCGGGTGGATACACCATGCTGGTCTTGAACTCTACCCGCTGCGTTTCTTCGCCGTAGTATTTCTTGTCGGTCTCGGCCTTCTGTAGTTTTAGCAGGTCGAGTATTTGGTCGTATATCCCTGATGCCTCTGTGGTAAGGTCTTCTTCCAACAACAGGTTGTGGGCAATGATAAGGTTGGAGAGGCGCAGCAGGTCTTCGTCCCTCACTTCGTTCTTTAAATGGGTGAGAAATGCGAATTGCTGGGGCTGTCCTAGACAGCTGATAAGTTTCAGCTGGTACAGCCCGTGCTGCAGTTGTGTGTGCTTGGCAAATATTTCTGCGTTGTAGGTCTCCACCTCGCGTATCTCGTCGGGACTCACGGTGCCAGTGCCGCTGAACTTGTAGAGTAGCTGAATGAGGCGCAGCCTCCCGTCGTAGTATTCCTCACGGTCGCGTCGATGGATTATCTTCGACAGCAGGCGGCAGAATCCGAAGTAGTTATATGCCTTCAGATAGTCGTTCTCGATTACCGCCGCCTTCTCAATCAGATTGGTCAGCTCTTCGATGTGTTCGGCGGGAATATGCTGCTCCTTATCTTTCTCGTACGTTGCCTCCAAGGCATAGCTGTCGGAGTAGTACTGTTCTCTGCAGCATAGGTTCATCAGGGTCTCGAAGCAGACTAGTGTGCTGGGGAAATGGGGCTCTGCCACGCCGAGGTAGTTGGCCTGTATGAAGTTGCCATGCATCAGCCTGTCGGTGTCGCCTACCTCGACAATGCTGTTTTTGCTGAATGTGGTCCAAGGCTCCTTCTCGTTTGCCACCTTGATGGAAACGGGGAATCCCTCGTCGCTGTAGGCGATGTAGCGTCGCACGTTGCCAGCGTTGAAGTGGTAAACTTTGCAGCGCAGTGTATAGTCGCTATAGTCGTCCCAGTCTTGCAGATGCACCTCCTCGACCAGCCGTTTGATGGTGTTTTCCATGCCTAGTTCGTATACACCGTCGGCGTTGATGGATAGTATCTCGCCGGGCAGCATCAAGTGCCCTTTTTCGCCCTTGAAGGTGTTGACGGTCACACCTTCAACGAAGTAGCGCACAGTGTTGGCCAGATTGAGCCGTCCGCGTGCCACGATGATGTTGTGGTCCACGATGTCGCAGTCGAAGGTGGCGTTGCCCGCCTGTCGGCGTACGATAAACGTCACCTCGTCACCAATGGAGTAGAGAACGTGGTGACGGATGGGTCGGGTGTTGGTAATCTGGCGGTTGAATAGCTGCTGCTCGATTTCTTGCCATATCTCGTGGAAACGCTGTATGCTGTCGGTCTCTTTCTCTTTGATGCGGTTGGGCACCCTTATCTGTAGGCCGTGCCACAGGTGCAGGTTGGCGGGCAGCGCGGGGTTGGTGTCGCTGACTGCCATCTGCTGGGGTAGCACCACTATGCCGAATTTGTCGATGCGGATGATAGTCTTGTCGCCTTCGTAGCAGAGGGGTTGCAGCACCCTCGAACTGGAACTGACGGTGTCGTTGTAGAGCAGGTTGGCAAAGAGCCCGGCATTGCGGGTCTCCTGCGGGTCGAAAGTGTCGACACTGTCAAGGGTACGGCATAGGGTCTCGTAGGCCCACTCAATCATCTGTTTGGGATTGCTGGCGTTGATTTCCGAGGCGTAGCGGTACATCATCGAGCAGTTCAGTACTCTGTCGTACAGGTTTTCCGACTCCTCGTTAGTGAGTATCTGTTGCAGTGCCAGGGCCTGAACCATCACTGCAGCCCGCTCCTTGGGGTTGGCTGGATTGGTCATGCCGTTGTAGTAACGGCAGCAGTATTCTAGCAGCACAATCCATTCCGAGGCGATGCCTTCGGCCTTCCAGTATTCCGCCTCCTGGCTGCGGACGGCCTCGAAGACAAGCTGTATGTTGCGTTCGATGAGCTCGGGCGAGAGTAGGAACATGTACATCACGGTATGGAACTGTTCGCGAGGGTGGTACAGCTTGCCCGACGCTTTCAGCCTTTCGCAGAAACGCTCCACCTCGTCCTGCCCACCAGAGCGTTTGATGATGTCTTCCGCTTGCTTGAAGTACTCCACATTCTCTATCAGCTTGACGATGCGTGCCGACAGTATGGCGCTTTCCTTCTTGTCCAAGGTCTGCAGAAAGTCGCTCTCCTCCAGCAGCAGCAGACAGCCCGCCGTTATCTGGTCCAGCAGTTCGGGTTGGGCTAACAGTGTCTCCTTTTTGTCGGCGAGCCACGCCATGCAGCGCAGGTCGAAGAGCTCGCTGCCCACCTCTTGCAGCAATAGGTCTATGACAAGCTCGACGCGCTCGTCGTCGTGGTTGAGGAGGTTTTTGATGGTCAGTTTGTGCATGGTCAGCCCGCCCGATTCGACGGGCAGTGCCTCGATGATTTCCACCTTCGGGTTCTTGCCCGTGATGGATTCCACCAGGCAGCGCACCTTCGACGTGATGGTGGTATCTACGAATAGCTCTTTTTCGGCGTAGGCGGTGTAGCCCCACGCGTCGCGCAGCTCGTAGTTGTCGCGGTTGACGCGCACAATGTCGAATATCTGTTCCTGCCCCACGTCGTAGTGTCGGCGGATGAGGGTGGCGTAGTCCTGTTCTATAAATGTGCCGCGCTCGCTGATGCGCACCACGCAGTCTATCTCTGTCGGTGGTTCGGTGTCGTATTGTTCGGGAACCTGTTTTACTGGCCAGGGCGTCCCATTGTATTCAACTATGTATTTACGGCTCTGTTGGTCCGTTCTGATTACTTTAAGACGTTGGCTTTCCATTGTTTGTCATATTTGTTATATATTATGTTTGTATTATTATAGTCTCATTAACGCAAAATGGCGCACTTTATTGTTTGCTTTTGCCGTTATCTGACCGTTATCCGATTGTTATCCGCTCCTTATCCCTTATTTATTCTATTAGGGAGCGGATAACGATGGGCAGGAGATAGTATAACTAAGGTATATGTGTGGGAGGTATAGCGAGTTATGGTAAAAATGCGGGTGTTGTGCGGGGGTGATATAATATTTGTGGCGTTTTGTCGTTATGAGGGTATGAAAGGAAATGATTTGAAACCGCATATAGGTATCTTTGGCCGCAGGAACTACGGCAAGAGCTCGCTGGTGAACTATCTAGTCGGGCAGCAGGTGGCCATCGTGTCGGACTTGGCGGGCACGACCACCGACCCGGTGAAGAAGACGATGGAGATTGGCGGGGTGGGGCCGGTGGTGTGGATTGACACTGCGGGCATCGACGACGAGGGCGCGGTGGGCCGTATGCGCATCGACCGCAGCCTTGAGATGCTGGCGCAGGCCGATTTGGCGCTTATCCTCTTTACCGATAACCGTTTTGAGGCTGAGGAGGTGATGCTGGTGGAGGGCTGCCGCAAGCGTGATATTCCATACATACTCATTTATTCGCAAGCGGATAGGCTGAAACCCGACAACGCCCTGCTGCAAAGGCTGAATGAGGATTATGGTACGGAGGTGTTTGTGCTGACGGTGAAAGACCCCGCACTGCGTGAGCCGCTGACGGCCCGCATCCGCGAGGCACTGCCCGAAACGGCCTACGTGCATCGCAGCCTGTTGGGCGATGTGGTGGGCGAGGGCGACACGGTAGTGATGGTGACACCTATTGATAGTTCAGCCCCTGAGGGACGTATGATACTGCCGCAGGTGCAGGTGCTGCGCGACTTGCTGGACAACCATGCCCGTGCCGTGGTGTGCCGCGAGACGGAGTTGGAACAGACGCTCGAACGGGTAGGGGAGGTACGACTGGTGGTTACGGACAGCCAGGTGTACGACATGGTGTCGCGGATAGTGCCAGAGGATGTGTATCTGACTAGTTTCAGCGTGGTGTTGGCAAGGGCTAAAGGCTTGTTTGCCGACTATGTGAAGGGCACGCCCACTATTGACAATCTGCGCGACGGCAACCGTGTGCTGATGCTCGAAAGTTGCACGCACAACGTCACTTGCGAGGACATCGGGCGGGTGAAGTTGCCTAAATTGTTGGCAAAATACACGGGCAAGAAGTTGGAGTGTGAGGCGGTGGCAGGCCTGTCGGCACTGGCAAGACCGGTGACGGACTATGCCTTGGTGATACAGTGCGGCGGCTGTGTGCTGACCGCAAAGCAGTTGGCTGCCAGACTGGCACCCGCCATCGAGGCCGGCGTGCCGGTGAGCAACTACGGCCTGGCAATAGCCTACATGAACGGCATCTTCGAGCGAAGTATGAGAATATTTAAAGAATTGAAAGTTGAAAATTGAAAATTGAAAATTAGCTGCCGCACCCGGATAACTTTCAACTTTCAACTCTCAACTTTCAATTTAATAAGTTTTCAATTTTCACTTTTCAATTTTCAATTTTCAATCCATGTACGACATCAATCCTTTTCCCAATCTATCTATTATCGTGGCGTGTGCGCAGAACAGGGCCATCGGCAAGGACAACGACCTGCTGTGGCATCTGAGCGACGACTTGAAACGCTTTAAGGCTCTCACTAGCGGGCATACGGTTGTGATGGGCAGGCGGACGTTCGACTCGCTGCCCAAGAAGCCACTGCCTAAACGGCGCAACATTGTGCTGACGCACGATGAGAAGTTCCATTACGATGTTCCCGAGACGGCGACTGGAACGCTGGAAGTGGCGCACAGCATTCCGCAGGTGTTGAAGATGGTGCAAGGGGAAGAAGAAACTTTTATCATGGGTGGAGGCACCCTTTATCGCAACTTCCTCCCATTGGTCAATCGGATGTATGTCACATGGGTGTATGAGGACTTTGAGGCAGAAGTGTATTTTCCCATTATCGACAGGTCGGTGTGGCTAGAGGTGTCGCTATCTGAACGTCAGCAGGACGAGGAGACAGGCCTGTGGTATGCCTACGCCGAATATGTGCGGAAACCAGAAATCGGAATAAAAAACTGAGATTTGAAAAAAAATGTGTATATTTGCAACGTCTTATTAATGTATACCAAAACAATATTGAAAATATAATATATTGATATTTAGATATTATGAAGCATAGATTGTTATTACTCTCAGCTGTGGCAATGCTGGTGATGACCGCCTGCGAGAAGCAGATGGAAGTGTATCCTCGCTGCTTTTCTGTCAGCGAAACGAAACAGGTGATTTTTGCCCCGGGTAACTTGATGTACCAACCCTTCTCTAAAACCTACAGGTTTGCTTCCGAGCAGACCGAAATGTGGGGTAACAACAATAACCAGATATCGCCCACATATGCCGGTTGGATTGACCTTTTTGGCTGGGGGACGGGCAGCAATCCCACACTGACCTCGCAGGTGGGAACTGATTATGCCTCGTTCGACGACTGGGGCAGCCATCTTACCGAGTCGGGATGGCGTACTATCACTTATGAAGAGTGGAACTACCTGTTACAGAAACGCCCCAATGCCAACAAACTATATGGCACCTGCTCGGTCACTACGGCCAACGGATGGTCTCAGCCCGGTATGGTTATCTTGCCAGACAGGTGGGATTTCTCGTTGGATTCTATTAAGGTCGAAATGACAAACGAGTACAACCGACACGTATATTCTACGGAAAAGTGGGTGCGTATGGAGCGCGCCGGTGCGGTGTTCCTGCCAGCTTGTGGCAACCGTATGGGTACGTCGGTGAATGGTGCTAACGAATATGGCCGCTACTGGACTAGTTCGCCTGCTCCGATGGGTTGTGCATTCTTCTTCGGCTTTGTCAGGGGCAATCAGGACGACGGCACCCTCCGCAGCAATGGTCGCGCGGTGCGTCTGGTGAAGGACATCACCTCGCCCTCGCAGGTGCCTGCCGCCAAGTGAATTAATCAGAAAGAAAAATAAATTTAGAAGTAAGAAGAGAAGGGCACCTGCCCAACTTCTTACTTCTAAGTTTTCTATTTCACCCTCAGCCTTTTGCCAACGCGCAGGATGCTGGTGGAGGAGATGTTGTTGAGGTGGCAGAGGGAACTAACGGACGTATGATAATTCTTGGCAATCTTGCCTAGTGTGTCGCCCTTGCGAATGGTGTGGTATTGTGTGTCGCCTGAGGTGGTATTGTCGTCATTAGCAGCAAGGCTTTCGCTACGTGACGACTCTTTCCTGCTATTGCGAACGATAAGGGTATTGGCGTGGCGGTCAATGTCTTTGTAGGCCTTGTGCAGACGGTCGGTGGTGATGTCATAATCCTTGTTCACAGGACGGTCGGGGTCGTCGAGGCGGTGGGAGAAGAGCCAGTCGTAGGTCTCGGTGATGTAGAAGGCGCGAGCCAAACCACCGTGGTCGACACCGGGCAACTTGGTGAAACGCAGGCGAGGGCTGTCGCCACAGCGCGACATGGCGTTGATGACCTTCTCCGACTGCGACAGGGGGACGGCACGGTCGGCGGTGCCGTGCACTATCCACAGTGGCAGTTCGTTAAGTCCACAATACGACTTGGGATTACCTCCGCCGCACAACGCCATGGCGGCAGCGATGCGGTTGGGGTAGGCAGCGGAGTAGTCGATGGTGCCGTAGCCGCCAAGGCTCATGCCGTAGACGTAGAAGCGGTTGGTGTCGCCTGCGTAGTGGTCGAACACCCAGTTGACTACATTGTTCACCCGCTGGGGGTTCCATGCTCCGCCTGGGTTTTGTGGAGCAATGATGAGAGCCTCAATTTGCCGTCCCATCTTCAGTGCGTCGAGAGGTCCGTAGCGACGCACACGGTCGAGATTGTTTCCGCAAAGGCTGGCACCGTGAAGGAAGAGGATGACGGGCACGTCGGATTGCAGTGAGTCGTAGTTCTTTGGTGTGCATACCCAGAAGTTGTAGCCGTTGGATACCTGGTTTCGATAGGCGGTAAGTGTTTGTGCAACAAGGGTAAGAGGCAAGACAAGAAGTATAATCAATAATACACGTTTCATAACGATGAGTGTTTGATTTGAAACTGCAAAAGTACACAAAAAAATTGAATTGTATGTTTTTGTTGCAATAATTAACATGCTTGTGCGTTATTATCGCCGTGATTGACAATTACTCATGATGAAAGATTTTAAGCGCGTATTGTATAATGAATTTATTGCAGGACAATCTGTTGCCGACTGGGTGCTGATTGGATGCGGACTGTTGCTACAGGTGGTCACATTTATGATTACCGGCGACAGCCTCCTGTCGCTCACCACGGGTATGTTGGGTGTGTTTTCGGTTACGCTCTGCAGCCAACGCAAGGTGTCGTCGTTCCTGTTTGGGGTGTTTCAGATTGGGTGCTATATGGTGCTATCTGCACGCCAACATTTCTATGGAGAGTTGGTGGAGAATGCTTTCTATATGCTTACCACGTTGGTGGGCATCTACACATGGTCGCGCAACTATGATGCGGGCGACGAAGGCAACAGCGTGCAGGCGCGTCGCCTCACGGCCAAAGGGTGGACGACGACATTGCTACTATTTGTAGTGGGGGTCGTGGGCGGCTATTGGCTGCTGCGCCACACCAATGACCCACATCCCATGCTCGACACAGTCAGTTCGGTGCCCGCCTTTGTGGCTCAGGTGTTGATGATGTTGCGCTATCGCGAGCAATGGCTGTTTTGGATAGTGGTGGATGCCATCAAGGTGGTGATGTGGATAATACAGGGCGACTGGTGCATGGCTGCCCAATTTGCCTTCTGGATAGTGGTCTGCTTCTATGGGTTGAAGAAGTGGAAATGATTTTAATTGAATAATCGGAAGTTAGTAGGGAAGTTAAAATGGAAGTAATAAAGGGAGTTAAAATGGAAGTTAAAGTGGACAATACACTTTTCGCCAAAACACTTGTCCATTTTAACTCCCCCCTTTAACTTCCTCTTTTTACTCCCTCTTTAACTCCCACTTAAATAGGAAACACCACAAACACGCAGGCATCCCACACGGCGTGCGACACCACTAGCGCGGGCAGCCATTTGGGTTGCAGGCGATAAAGCCCGCCCCATACGATGCCACATACCAATGCCGCCATAATCAGCATGAAATTGAACGACCACAGGTGTATCAGCGTGTAGATGGCGGTGGTGACTACAAAACCCCAGTTTTCACCCAATTGCAGGGATAGTTTGTGTTGTATGAATCCCCGCCAAAACAGCTCCTCGGCAGGGCCGATGATGAAGAGTAGCAGCAAGGCGATAAGCCACGGGTAGGTGCCTGTCTTCATACCGTAAATGCTGTCGACCTGTTCGCGGGCAAAGCCAAACATGAGGCTGCTCAGTTTGTCGCCCACCCAAAACAGACCCCACAACGCGGCAGCCAATGCTATTCCGAGCAGGAGTTGGCGAATTGAAAATTGAAAATTGAAAATTGAAAATTGGCTGTCGCGACCGAGTGACCAGGCCATAAGGATGAGTATCAGTGCCGACGCTGTCATGGTATACCAGAAGTTCGTCAGCCCTGCGGTCCATGGCGAGAACATAAAGAACCATAGTCCTGCCGCCACCATGATGGGTGTTAGCAGGCGTGCAATAGGGTGGGAATGAGTCATGGAAGAGCTATTTGAGCAGTGCTGCTATGATGAGACCGACGGCAAGGGTGAGGGAGAATAGCAACTGCAACTTGGCAGAGCGCAGGTCGAGCCCCATCATTGCCTCGCGTCCGTGTATCCCCTCTTTAGAGGGGTGGCCGTCAGGCTGGGGTATGTCACTACCGCTTCTTTCATCCCTCTTAAAAGCCTTTGCCGCTTGGCGTATATTGCCCCATGCCACCACTGCGGAAACGAGGCACAGCAATGCAGGCCACGGCATGTAGCCAAACAGCACGCATGCCAGCACCCACACGAATGGAATAATCTGGTAGACAATATAAACCTTTGCGGCACGCTCCAAACCCATTGCCATTGCCAAGGTGTGAAGGCCGGCGGCACCGTCGGTTTCGATGTCTACCGTGTTGTTGGCATGTAGTACCGACAGGGTGATGAATCCCAAAGGCACAGAGAGCAGCAGGCTGTCGAGACATATCTGTCGCGTAACCACAAATGCAGTGCCCAATACAATCAGCACTCCAAAGATGACAAACACGTTGAGGTCGCTCAACCAGCAGTTCTTACTCTTGGTATAGAGCAGTGTCAGCACAAACCCTAAACCACCGATAATCAGCAACTGCCAGCCGCACAGCCATGTGAGTACCAGTCCCACGGCTATGCCCAATACAAAAAGCACTGCACTGAGGCGCAGGTATTCCTTTGGCTCAAAGATATGTTCCACCAGGTTGGGGATGGCAAAAGCCTCGCGGCTGTCGGCACCCGAGCGGAAGTCGCCCACGTCGCTCAGCAGGTTTCCAGCGGCGTGGAAAAGCACTACGCCCACTACGGCAAGCAGGGCGCAAAGTAAATCACCGCCCGACACTTCGCGGGTGGCACAGAGATAGGCAGTGGTGGCAACCACAGGCAGCGCGGACACGGAGAACGACCAGTATCGTGTGGTGGCAATCCATTCTTTTAGTGTATGTTTCATGTTTGATGTCGTTATAATTGAGTTTGCAAAGATACATAATAAAATTGAAAAGTGGAAATTGAAATAATCACTTTGCTACAACGGGAAATTGGTCGTCTCTGAGAGATTTCAATTTTCATTTTTCAATTATCAATTTAAAAGTTGTATCTTTGCACTATGAAAAAAGTCAAGATTACAGCTATACGCAAGGCAAACTATACAGATTTGCAGGCAATATACGAGAATGCTATCGAGCATACATGCGATGTGCAAGAGGGCATGGTATGGGTGAGTGTTGATGGACAGAAGCCCGAAGGTATGTGCGACGAAGCATGGAAAACGATGCGCGAGTTTGTGGAAGAACTGGCTCGTGGTGGTGGCAATTTCTTCGATGGATGGATGAAGAATCCACACAGTGCCATGATCAGCTGTAACGACGGCTTCCGACCTGTGAGTTTCTTGATAGAGGCTACAGATGAATAATTGTGCGAAATAACAACTAATTTATACAGATAAAATGAAGAGAACTGTATTAATCATCATGCTTTGCAGCTGTGTTTTTACCGTTTGGTCGCAGCCCTCGGGACATTTTCGTAAGAATGTCCACCATATTAGTAATATAGAGCATATCACCGCCAAGAATGCTTACCAGTACAAGTTGGCCAGTTTCCACACCAACGACATGTACCAGTTCAACGATTTCTATTACAACAGTCTGAATCAGCTTGTGGCTGTCAAAGACTCGGTGCGCGACGACTATAGTGTTATCGACTCACTTTTCTATAATGAGCAAGGGCAGATGACCCGCATGTCGGGTTGGCAGTTGCTGAATGGCACTTGGGAGAATGTCTATCGCATCGACTACACCTACGACCAGGCCGGAAATATCGCCTCACGCACCAATTACAACAACTTTGACGGAGAATGGGAGCTTGGCGGCGTGTATCAATACACCTACAACGCCGACAACCAGATAATCCTTTCGGTATTGACAATGAGTGGTATACAGTTCCAGAAGGTCGAGTATACTTATTCTGACGGTCTGCTGAGCCTCGAATTGTGGTATAGCTACAACGGTAGTGGTCTCAGCCCCGATGAGAAATTGTCGTACACCTACAACGCTGATAACCAATTGTCGCAAATCAGCGACAGCGTCAGCGACGGCAATGGCGGATGGTTCTATTTCGGCCGTCACGACTATTTCTACGACAACAATGGAAACTGTACAGAGCATCACTATTATGACCAAACAGGAATGGAGGCGGAACGTAGCATCTACCAATTTATAGAGGACAGGTCGTTAAACGAGACGCTTATGCCTTGGACACCAGAGATGACCCGCCCAAAAACCTACACCAACTCCGGTGTATACCATACCGAACAGTGGTACAGTGTGGATGTTGACCACGTACTTCGACATGTGTGCGACTTTATATACAACTACACCGAAAACACCAATCGCATATACAATATGGCCAGTGCACCACTGGGTGTAGCCCCCAATCCGGCTAAAGGTGTGGTGACAATTCACGGACTTTCTGACATTCCAGCGAAAGTGCGGATTATCAATGGGCTCGGTCGGGAAGTAATGAAATCTACTCTCAACAGCGCATCAAACCAGCTTAATGTGGCATCACTACCTTCGGGCTGCTATACCATTCTTGTCGACCAACAAGGTTCGGTACGAGCCACTCAGTTGATAGTAGAATGATAAATTGAAAACTGTCGCAAATGTAATACTTTCAATTTTCCACCATGTCATTATTATACGATTCTATTCTAGCTCTACGCGACGACAGCCAGGTCGAAGGCCTGTCCCGTTTCTTTAAGACAGCACCCGGACAGTATGGCGAGGGCGACCAATTCCTTGGCATCAAGGTGCCGCGCAACCGCGATGTAGTCAATCGTATTTGGAAAGAATGCACCTTCGACGACCTCGAAGAATGCATCACTTCCCCATACCATGAAATAAGGCTTGCTGCCCTGCTCACGCTAGTGCAGATATTCAAACATGCCAAGCGCGACACCTCCTTGCAGCGGCGCTGCGTCGATTTCTACCTCTTCCATACACCATGTATTAATAATTGGGACCTTGTCGACCTATCGTGCTACGAGATTCTCGGTACATGGCTTCTCGACAAAGACCGTCGGCTCCTCTACGACCTAGCCCGCAACGGCAAGACTATGTGGGAACAGCGAATCGCCATCGTCAGCTGCATGGCGTTTGTCCGCCGTGACCAGTACGACGACTGCCTCGCCATCGCCGACATCCTCCTGCATCACCCCCACGACCTTATCCACAAGGCTGTGGGCTGGCTCCTGCGCGAGGTAGGCAAGCACGACGAGCCCACCCTTGTTGCCTATCTGGCTCCACGCTACAAAACGATGCCGCGTACCACCCTCCGCTACGCCATCGAGAAGTTCCCGCCCGACATCCGTCACGCCTACCTCAACGGAATACGTTAACTTCTCATTTTAATTGCCTACGTAAATCGTGACTTTTCGACCCTTTATGAAAAGAATTATTCTCATTTTGTTACTAGCAATTGTTCTTGGCGCATGTGCACAATCTAAAATGATGTCGAAAAATTATAATATTGTGTATGTTGATTCGTATTTGGGCAAAGAGAATGGTTGTTTTGTAAAACATTTAATTATAGGGGATAGGCCGATAGAAGTTCGTGTAAATGAATTGAAAAGAAAGAATGGTAGGTTTTCTTTTAAAGGAACTGTTATGGATAAAGTGTGTCATGAGGGTGTGCCATATCCCACGTTGTATTTAGTTGAGACGGATAGTTCAAGATACATAATTGTCAGTGAATTGTGTATAGGAGATGAGTCTGGGAATTTTGAATGCATTATTAATTCGGATTATCCAAAGGAATGTGCCCCTCATATTTTGATAGATGCGATAGGTTATCATGGGACGGTTTATGCTATCATGTCGGAGGTTCATGAAAATCAAATGTACGAAGTAATTAGATAAGACAACCTCTAAAAAGCCCTGACGAACTATTTTTAGAGGTTGCTTGTTGACAGTATTCCTGAAAAGGTTGACAACAGCATGGTGTTTCCCTGTTGTAAAGATACGGACAAGGATGTGAACAGGGTCTCATACCTATTGTTATTGTAATTGTCATCATGTGCCACTTTTTTTTCTCAAAAGTGGCACCCTAATTTGGGACCTTTTGGGTATAATAATAGTCGGTCGGCACGCACGGTGCCTCCACTCTGCCTTCGCTCTGCCTCCACTCTGCCTTCGCTCCTGAGGTGGAGGAAAGGAGAATCCTAAGCGGGATGAAACAGACTCCAATGCCACCTATCCGTTTGTCGGATGAACCATGAATAAGACGATACGTCTTTATGGTAACAATGAATCCCAGGCGTGCTGAAAGATTACTCCTTTTGAAAATAGAATAGATTAATGATTGCAAGTATTAATATGTTGTAAATAAAGTAGTTGATTTATTATGTGGGATGTATGGTATTTGTATTTAACTGATTGTTTTACATGATTATACAACGTTATCAACAATCAATAAGTGTCGGATTGACCAAAAATGGAAATATTTAGAGATGAAAAGTCAATTTTGCATGACAATTTGGATTTAGACATGAAAAAAAGTAAAAAAAATTGTTCTTGATTCATAATTGATTAACATGTTTGGGGAGAAAAAAACAAAAAAAAATTTTTGTAGTTTGAAAAATGGTCGTATCTTTGCATTCGCTTTTCAGGAAACAACGAGTGTTGATAAAAAGCAAGAGAACTTTGAATTATTTTGAAACATGAGATAGCGTGTGTCGAGAGGCTTCCGGCATAGGTCGGAGGCTGAGACACGAGAC
>CAMZFW010000030.1 GCA_947306225.1 uncultured Bacteroidales bacterium | reverse complement strand
CCGCCATGTTGGCACTTAACGTGTCGGCAGAGGTTGTCGAGGGATTCAAGACCGTGGGTAACGCTATGACCAAGTCCAACCAAAACATGGTTCTGAAGTTGGAAGACACCTACGAGAACTTTGAGTCCGCCCTCAAGAACAATCCTGCCAAAGTTAAGGAGAAATATGACAAGGCACAAGAGATTAAGAAACTCTCCGAAGAGTTAGTCTATTCGCTCGACACCATCACATACAGCTTTGTTGGCGAAATCGCCAAAAAGGCCGAAATCACCCTTATTGACCCTAACGACTCCGAAAAGACCATCAAGCGCGTGATTTACCTAAAAAACGAAGATGGCTCAAAGAACTACGACAGTATTGCCGAGGCTATGCGAATTGGAGGATTCAGCTGGATTGACAAACTGGATGACAACCACGCCGGTACCCGATACTTTATTGGCGACGCGGAAGGTGCTGAGGTAAAAGAAGGTGCAGCCGTAGAGGTCAAACAGAAGATTATTGAATATAAACGGAAGGTGAAAGAGAGCCTTGGTGCTGACTCATCCCATGTCAACCTTGGCCTAGACGTTGAAGAATACCGTCTTAACAGCGAAGGCAAACCTACCTCATGGGAGCAGTTGAATTTCAACAACACTGTTGCTGGTGCCGCTCTTGTAACTTTGACCCGTATGAAGGCAGAGGTGATGAACGCCGAGTTCGATGCCGTGAATATGCTTTTCAAACAGGTCAAGTCCAACGACTTCTCGTTCGACAAGGTTGCCGTCATCACCCGTGCCAACTCGCCCTACATCATGCAGGGGGGCAGATATGAACTGACCGTAAACGTGGGTGCATACGACTCAAAGGCTAAATTCGAAGCCTCTGTGGGTGGTCAAAGATTTGTTGCTAACGACTCAGGTGCTGTTGTCTATTCCACAATATGCAACACTACAGGTCCTAAGACCATCACGGGTACCGTATATGTGAAGAACGACAATGGAACCGAGAGCTATGACTTCAAGCAGAACTACTATGTGGCTGAGCCGATGGCAGTTTTCGAGCTCACTGAGATGAATGTGGTCTATTCCGGTATTGACAACCCCATCAAGATATCCGTACCGGGTGCTGCTGCTCACAATGTCGTAGCCACACTTGCCGACCCCAATCAGGCCACATTGACCCCCGACCCCAAGTCCGGCGCAGGACACTATATTATCAAACCTAAAGTGAACAAGGGAACCATCAAGATAAATGCCGCTATCAAGGATGGCAACACGACACGTTTCATGGGTTCCAACGAGTTCCGTGCCCGCCCACTGCCCGACCCCAAAATCTTCTTGGGTAAGGCTGAAGCCGGCAAGGGTATTCCCATCAACGACCTGAAAAACATGAAGGGACCCTCTGTCCGCTACGGACCGGAGTTTGCCTTCCACATGGAGACACCTAAAATTATCAAGCAGACCATTGATATTACCAAGGTCAATGGTGCTACCGACCTCGAAAACAGAGGTCCGCAGTGGGGTGCCGACGTGATGAGCTACATCCAGAAAGCCAAACCTGGCTGCAAAATCACCCTCAGCATCGACGTCTCCATGCCTGACGGCTCCAAGAGAAACATCAGCAGCACATTCCGTATAACAAGATAAACGACAAAAATTACATACCATGAAAAAAGTATTGCTTGGCCTAAGCCTTATAATCCTCGCTTTTGGGGGCACCACTGTCCGCGCACAGAATATCCTCGAAGCAGATGACGAAAACAATTTGTCCAGTTTCTACACGCGTACCATGAGTACCTCTAGAAAGGCCATTCCTTACCCACACCTACGTCAAAGCGATGTAATTTGGGAAACCTGTGTATGGCGTACCATTGACTTCCGTGAGAAGTTCAACCAGTTCTTCTATTTCCCCAAGGGTGAGGACTCGTTGAATAACAACCAAGGACGTATCAACCTTGCCTATCTGGTTTATCGCAATGCAGCCAACGGAGAATTCGAAATATTCGACGATGACGAGTTGAAGATTCCCGTCGATTGGGATATCATGTACCGCAAGTTGAACAAGGCTGACTCAACCACCACCGACCCCATTTACGATGACTACGGTGAACTGATTGACGAAGGTCACGACACAATCAAGTACAAGAACTTCACCTCCGACGACTACTACAAAATCCACATCAAGGAGTATTGGTACATTGACAAGCAGGATACCCGTATGAAGGTTCGCATTGTTGCCCTTGCACTCGTTGACGAGAACTGCAAGGAAGTTGATGGTGATATGGAGTGCAATCCTACCACACGCTTCTGGATTCCCATGAACGACATGCGTGTTCGCAACCTCTTTGCCCGCACTAATGCTTACGACATGTACAGCAACAATGCCGAGCGCAGTTACGACGAAATCTTCATTACTCGTTATTTCGACAGCTTCGTCACCCGCGAGACCAACGTCTATAACCGTGAGATTCATGACTACCTGACTGGCGAAGACGCACTGCTCGAAGCCGAAACCATTGAAGAGCGCATCTTCAACATTGAATCTGACATGTGGGAATACTAAACACGCGAGTTCTTTCCACATAAACTTAGTGATACAGAAGAGTTAAGGATAAGCTCGCTTGTTCTTAACTCTTTTTATTTTCAACAGATTATCATCCCAAGTCATTGCGTTACCACGGAGCCATACTCTACCTACTGCTACTTCCCATAACAGCTGCCGCACAATACGTCGAGCCACAGCCTGCCGACTACTACAAGCGCAGCTTTATGTGGGAAAAGAAGCCCCAGCCCCTAGATTTTGTGCGGGAAAGCGATGTATACTGGGGAAGGCTAATCTGGCGTATCATCGACGTGCGGGAAAAGGAAAACCAATACTTCTATTTTCCCCAAGGCCCCGAAGGTGTACGCGGACGGAAAAACCTAGCATACGTGCTATGGGATGCCATCAAGGCAGGCGAGATAGAGCTCTTTGAAGATGACGAAATGAAGATACCCCTCGACTGCCAACGTGTAATCGACCGTGCCACACGGAGTGACACCGTGCAAATGGAGGTTTACGACGACTATGGAGAAGCTGACTACACTACCGTTTTCGTTCCTCACGAGTTTACCTCTGACGACATTTATCAATACGCCATCAAAGAGGCTGCCTACCTCGACCGCTCGCGCAGTGGTATGCAGGTGCGCGCATTGGGTCTAGCCCCTATGGAAGACCGCTATAAAGTAATCGACGGTGAAACAGAATACATGGGTACCGTCACACTATTTTGGATACCTATGCAGTCTTATCAGGTGCGGTGTCTTCTTGCACGTAAAGAAACATACTACCGCGAAAACCTAGTACAGTTGCCCACCTGGGAATACGCATTCAATTCATTTCTATACAGCTCATTTATCACTCGTGTTGACAACGTGTACAACCGATCCATTCACGACTATCTCACTGGAGAGGACGCTCTAATTGAATCTGAACGTATCGAAGAAGAAATCATGAATATATCCTTCGATATGTGGGAGTACTAACGGTGCTCCATAGAACTCACATAATCAAGGTTGATATATATCCTCCACTATTGAGAGGAATGAGTATAATTGCGCCAGCGGTCTAAGACAACGGACATGTCGGGTGGCAATGGAGACTCGAAGTGCAGATGCTCACCTGTAGTGGGGTGCTCGAAACCCAATATGAGGGCATGCAATGCCTGTCGTGGTAGAAGTTCGAAATTGTTTTCGACAAACTGCTTATACTTAGAGAATGTGGTGCCTTTGAGGATACGGTCGCCACCATACGCTGCGTCGTTGAACAGCGGATGCCCAATGTGCTGCATGTGGGCACGAATTTGATGTGTGCGACCTGTTTCAAGCACGCATTCGATAAAAGTGACGTAGCCAAACCGTTCCAACACCCGCCAATGTGTCACGGCATTTTTACCTCGTTCAGGGTCATCAGTGACGTGCATCACACGACGGTCCTGTGGCGAACGCTCTAAATTGCCTACGATGGTACCTTGGTCTTCGTCGAAACTTCCCCATACCAAGGCGTTGTACTTGCGCTCGATGGTGTGGTCGAAAAACTGCTTTGCAAGCACTACTTGGGCATTTTCATTCTTGGCAATCAACAGAAGGCCAGAAGTGTCTTTGTCGATGCGATGAACCAGATATGGTTCAACAGGGCTGCCGTCTTTGCCTTTACAACCTTGGAAATGGTAAAGTAGACCGTTGAGCAGCGTACCAGACCAGTTGCCATAGGCGGGATGCACTACCAGCCCCGCCGGCTTATTCACGACCAACACATCATCATCCTCATAGACTATGGGGAAGTCTACCGGCTCAGGAAGAGTCTCGAATTGGTGGGGAGGCTCAGGCAACAACACGACCAGCTCGTCGCAGGGCTTTACCTTATAGTTGGACTTGGTGACAACGCCATTCACCAAGACACATCCAGCCTTAACTGCCGCTTGAATCTTGTTGCGGGAGATGCCTTCTAGACGCATTTGCAAATATTTGTCGAGGCGGAGCATCTCTTGTCCCTTGTCAACAACGATGCGGTGGTGCTCATAGAGTTCGGTTTCTTCCTCTTGAATCTGAGGTGTATCGAGGGTGCTGTCGTCTGTCATAAGAGGGTATGTTAACGGACAAGAACTTTTTTAGCCAACTGGTTGCCCACCCGAACCATATAAAGCCCACTGGGAAGATTGGGTAGGCGCAGGCGTGTAGTTGCAGACTGAGTATATATAAGCCTTCCCAGCGTGTTATATACCTGAATGGACTGGGGTGTAGCCGTTTCGACATAGAGAGTGCTACCTATAGCATACGCTTTGAAGTCGCAAGCCTCGGTCACTCTATTCACATCCAATGTCGCCCGATGTCCAAAATAGGGTCTCATCATCAGGGCACCACGCAGGATGCTGGTCTGCCAACTGGTGTTGGTGAGGTAGAGTATTTCGTTCGAGGCATCGTTGTTGCGGTCGAAACCCAGATTGATATAGTCGGGAGAGAACTGTTCAAAGCCTACATATATGATACCGTTGCACACGACGGGTTCTTCCAATACGTACCTAACATAGCGGTTAAAACCATCAAACAGAGGACGGCGACGATTGGCATCCTGATAGATAATGTTGCCAGGTACGCCGTCGGCATCGTCCCATACGGTGATGACAAAACGCACATCAGAACTCTCATCATTCAAGGTACGGTTGAAATAGAGATACAGCGCTGTCAAAGTATCTTCGACATTGAGACGGAAACGGTAAGCTATATTGACACGTGAGCTAGTAGAGGTGATGCCATAGCCATTCTCAGGAGTGCCGTCGTCGTAAGAATAATAGTTATCAAATACTTGCAGGAAGGTCGTGCTATCGTTCTGGGTGTGGATGTCTCCACTGACACCTTCGCGCACATGATGCACTATAGAGAAGGTAGTAGGATTGTCGCCCGAAACTGGGAAAACGTAAGCAACAGGTGGCTGAGCATGGGCAGCAGAGGTCTGATACTGCAAACCACGCCAAAAGACGGGGATATTCTCATATCCTCCATCATAATTGTATACCTCTACCCCATTCTCATTGAAGATATGGTAGTGGAAGTCAGTTGCTAATTCTTCGGAGAAGAGGTTAGCGATAGTCAGCCCGACACGGTCTTTCATGTCGCTAGCTGAGAATTGGCGGGCTGGCATTGCCTGATAACTTTTCAACATTGAAGGAGCTGGCAACACAAACGCCACATCGCGCGAGGTGGTGTCGCCCTGCCTACGACCAGCATTTAGAAACACATAATCGACATTCCACTGGTCGGCATTGCTGATCATGCCCGCCTTGTTGAGATTGGTCAAACTACAGTAATTGCGGAAACGGAAGCGGAAACCGACATTGAAGTATTGGGGTTCGGAGATACAGATGTCCTTGAACTGCCAGTAACGCCCCGTGTGGGCATAGAGCGTATCAGCCTCGCATCCACTGGTGCTCCACACCCTGTTCCAGATGTCATTGGTGGCATCGTAGAACTCCAGCACCAATGAGTCACTGCTTTCAGGTGTATCACCCACACGCTCCCACATATTGCCATAGCCGCCACCCGGCAGGTAAAAGAAACTCAGGTAGACAGAGTCGGCACCCGAGAGCGCACGTGGGTAAGGCTCAAAGATTGAATCCAAACGTATGGGCAATGAGGCCAGCGTGTCGCATGGGAATAGCTGCTCAGTTGCTGTGGGGTAGAGCCTTCCATCGGCATCAAAAGCATCGAGCGTAGCCATGCCTCGAGTGGGTGGTAGCGGAGCATAGCCATCATTGATAAAAGTGCCTCCTATCTGCCAACGAGCATTAGAGATAGTCTTGCTACTAAAGTCATCAAAAAAGGGAAGTGACAACACCGTGGGTGCATCTTTGGGAGCCGATGGAGGGCAATGACGCACTGGCAGCATAACCTCTTGCGAACAGACTGGCATAGCCGACAGCAATACAACTGCCAAAAACAGCACTATCGGTCGAGCTGCACGATAGCAGCCAGACACCAACACCAGTTTTCTATTACCAATCCCAGCCATCATCGAAATCGGGGTCGTCATCGATTGTGTAATAGTCGTCATAGAGTTCCAACTCGTTGTTGAAAATCTGGGATGAGTCGACCTTGAAATTGGAGATGATGCGCTCAACATCTTCTTCCGAAGCATCGCAATACCATACATCCACATAGGTTCCTAATGGATAGCGCGTAACGCCTGTATAGTCAGGGTTGAGCCTATAGCATACGGCACTGCTGCGGTCGGTCACTCCTTCAAAATGTTCCTGCCCCACATTGAGTGAGGCTGAGAGGATGCCACGACGTGCCTTGGCAGGCAACTGTCCGATGACGAAGGGAACACGCGTGCCCGTGGGTGTCTCACCCATGCCGACGGTGAGGTCAACCACATCGTTCTGATTCATCTTCTCACCCGCATAGACCATCTTGCCTTTGCTAGTGCATTCTAGGATGACGTTGCGATAGGGGCTGTCGACAAAGCGCAAGCGACCGCAACGCAACCCCGCAGCCTCGAGAGCCGACACGGCACTGCGTACCGTCATATTCGACAACTCGGGCAACACCACGTCCGCAGGGGCAAAGGTAGTGACAGTGACATAAACCTTACGACGGGTTTTCACCATAGTGCCCGGTTTGGGATCCTGCTGAATGACGATGCCACCTTCTTTTTCTGCATCATACACGGAGTCTATCACCACATATTTCAAACTCAATGGATTCTCTCGTTCCAATTCTGTCAATGCCACGCCACGGAAGTCGGGCAACTCATATTCCTTGCCCTGACGGGCAACCAACTTAATGAACATGAAGCATAAAAACACTATCAACACCGACACTGCCAACATATACAGCAGGTGTTTCATCAAAGGGTGTTTTTCAAAAAAAGCGTTGCTCATATATCTGATTCGTGAAAAATGATTAGCTATTAGATAAAATGAAGTTTTTACTTATAACGCAGTATTGCCACTTTTATTGTGTGCAGAGTTCGCCCAACAGGGTTGCCGCCGTGCAGTCGACCACTTTCACTTTCACATATTGTCCTGGGAGCACTTCGTGACGGTCAAATACTATCACCTTATTTTGACTGTTGCGCCCGAAAAGACGCTCTTTGCTGCGGTGCGACTCACCTTCGACCAACACCTCGTATACCTTGCCAACTTCCCTGCGATTGTTTTCGAGGGCTATCTGTCCTTGCAACGCAATAATTTCTTCCAAACGACGGGTCTTCACCTCGTCGGGCACATCGTCATGCAGATGTTTCTCAGCGTAGGTATTGGGACGCATAGAGAACTTGAACATATAGGCATAATCGTAGCGCACCCGTCGGAACATATCGAGCGTCATCTGGTGTTCCTCCTCCGTCTCGGTGCAGAACCCAGCAATAACATCGGTGGTTATCGAGCAGTCGGGCATATAGCGACGTATGGCGGCAATACGGTCGAGATACCACGCTGAGTCATAGTGACGGTTCATCAGTTTCAGCATTCGGTCACTACCACTTTGCACAGGCAAGTGGATGCACTTGCAGATGTTGTCGTAATGCGCCATCACCTCTAGAAGGCGGTCGCTCAGGTCTTTTGGATGCGATGTAGCAAAACGCACACGCAGCAACGGGCTGATTTCAGCCACACGTGCCATCAAGCCTGCAAAGCCCACCTCGGAATTATCTGTTTTCCATCGGTAGGAATTGACATTCTGACCCAGCAACGTCACCTCTTTATAGCCTTGATTGAACAGGCTCTGCGCCTCCGACACAATGGTCTCAGGGTCGCGGCTACGCTCACGTCCACGGGTGTATGGCACCACGCAATACGCACAGTAGTTCTGGCAGCCCCGCATAATGGAGATATATGCCGATATGCCGTTGCTACCCAGTCGTACAGGCTCAATGTCAGAGTATGTTTCCGTGATGCTCAACTCGGTTTCGGCAGCCTTGACACCCTGCTCGCGTACACGTGCCAGAATGTCGGGTAGCCGGCGGTAAGCATCGGGACCCACAACAAAACTTACATTCTCCTCCTCCACCATCAGCTGGCTCTGCAGCCGCTCCGCCATACAGCCCAAGATGCCGATACGCAACTGGGGATGGCGTTGCTGCATAGCACGCAACTCGCGCAGTCGCTTACGGATGCGTTGTTCGGCATTGTCACGTATGGCACATGTATTTATCAGTACATAGTCAGCCTCGGCAATATCCGAAACTACCGTGTAACCCTCCTTCTGCAAGAGGGACGCCACTATCTCGCTGTCAGCAAAGTTCATCTGACAGCCATAAGTCTCAATATATATATTCTTCATCAAACTTCTACGTTTTTTTGTTACAACACTATCACTTTCCTAATACAACCCTCTCCCACCTTGACGGCATAGAATCCAGCACTCAATGACGGTATGCGAAGAATAGTGCTTACAGCTGAAGACACCTGACCGCCATAGCGGTGAAACACCATCTGACCATAAGTGTTAAACACCGAAACAGGTTCTCCTGCAGGAGCTTCAACCACCAGCGTACCGTCTATCATATAAATCTTTACCTCGGGGTTGTCTGGCGGTTCCACTGCTTCCAAGGTACCGAAGGTGGCTATCAGCCATAGGTCGCCGTCCATCACCAGTCGTTTCGGGTTGTTGGTGGTGCCATCGGACCAGTACAGGAATCGGTAACCGTTGTTTGCCAATGCACCCACCTGCACTTCCGTGCCCCATGGATAGTTGCCATTGCCTACCGTGACACCCATTCCGCCATCGGAAGGAGAGGTTGACAATGCGAAATAGGTCGTTGTGTCTATATCCACCTGCTCATGCAGTTCGAGCAGCACCGTATCGTGCCACTGTCGAGGCATCCATAGCGTGTCGCATTGGTCTACCCATACAGTATCATGCACATCATTCCAAATGGTGTCGCGCAAAAACAGTGTATCGTGTACCACTATCAGCGTATTCTCCGCCTGTTTGCTCTGGGCGACACCAAGCGGGGCAAAGGTAACAGAATACACCATACCATAATCCACCGTCACCGTACGAGGATTGTTGGTGTTGCCGTCGGTCCAACTGTCAAAACGGTATCCCTCGTTCGGTATGCCGGCTATCTCCACTGTGCTGCCCACAGGATAATGGCCGCCACCCATGGGCGTACCCGCAGTTATATCGTTTGTAACGACCGTCACCTCACCCATCTCGGGCGACACATACAGGGTGTCCCACACCGTGCGCTGCAACGTGTCGACGACGGTATAGTAGAGCGTATCCGTCGCCACGCGATAAAGAGTATCGTGCAACACACGCGTCACAGTGTCATGCATGTAGACATATACGGTGTCGTGCACTATCGTGTCGACAACCGTCGACAGCGTATCAGCAATCCTTATATCATCGATATAGAGATAGTACTTATAATTGGAATAATAGTTGATAGCAACATATTTTGCGGCTGCCGGCAACAGCAGGTCACAACTATGCCACCCTGAGCTGTTCACTGAGACATCCACCAACGTATCGGTAAATGCCGACAGCCCGTCAGTGGTTGTGGAATAGATGACACGAAAATTCTCCGCTGCGGAATGTGACCGCCGATAGTGGAGGGTCAAGTGTTTGGGACTGGCGATAGGCAGCCGGGGCGAGACTAGGTATTGGTTATAGTCTGAGGCCGAACTGTAGCTGCTGAAACGATAGCTGTAAAGCCCGTTGTGAGTCTGATACCCGTCTGATGAGGATGCCACTCCCTGCCTGCCGCTGTTGGAACTGTTCATGCTCACCGAATACCAGCAATCCTCACCGCCTGATTCAAATCCTTGGAACAGCGGAGTGCTCTGCGCCGCCCTACATCCATAATTGGTGTTGGGCGCATAGACGAACGACACCGAACCATAGTCGCTACTTACTTGGATGTTGGTAAGGCTGAATGACGAGTCTGCCATTCCGTTACAGAGGTATGGATGGGGGTTGGAAGAGGCGTCGAAGGTATTGCGTCCGTATATTCCAAAGGCGGCACTAGAGACATTTCCGTTGATGGTGTCCACCGCGCTATTAGGGCGGAACAGCCACAGCTCGTGGGGCGTGTCGAAAAAGTCAAAGTCAGCATTATCGGCATCACTGCTTGTGTTATAACGCCATATCAACATCCCTCGCCCTGGTATCGACGAGTCGAAAGTGTCTGCCGTATTACGGTACTCCAGAATGTACCACTGCTGGCGGTCTGCCGAGGCAATCTTGAAGGCATGATTGGGACCTGTTGCCAGCGATTGCATGGTGTAGGTTCCTGAGTCAGTCAGCTCGGGAATGCTGTCAAACCAGTTCAGGTACTTGCTCTTGAACAGCGAGTTGCTCTGCTGTGGTGGAGTCTCGTTGCTACACATCAAGTCCCAACTTCCACCTGGCGACACATTCGTGTAGTCGTTATAGTGGTATATGTCAGGGCAACCCAGCGTGTGGGTCATCTCATGACACAAGGTGCTGACTCCGAAGTAGTGCTCGCCCGACCCAGCCAGTTGAAAGTTGAAGGTATACACACGCTTGCCGTTGATATACACATAACGGTCATAGAGACTCCACTTATGCGGCCACAGCAGGTCGCTCCAGCCTGTGTAGGTGCCACTAACTATGAAGCATATATTGTCCACCAACCCATCATTATCCATGTCAAGATTCAAAGTCGGGGACACTGGCGTGTTGGTATTTATCCAGTTTATGGCATCCACCAACAGGGTGAATTCGCGCTCCCTTCTGTCCGAGTCCGACACATAGCCCAACGTGTTGGTTGCACTATACGGTTGGAAATAGTTCCTCGCATGGATGTCCTGATACGACAGCACCCTGCTGCCACTCGGTGCAGGGTAATAATGAGTGAGTATATGCAGCTTATTATAGCTGGTCTTCTTAAAGTAGTTGTACATTGACGATGCGCCTGCCGTACTGTCGTTAAACTTACTGTCTATCGAACTGAATGAGGCAGTAGAAAAGGTCGTATCGTTCGCAAAGCGGACAAAGACGACGATATTGTTCAACACACCATGGTTCGCACCGCTGGTCTTGGACGAGACGGGACAATATTTCTCTGGCACCTCCCACAGCCGATGCAGCCGCCTAAGCTCTGCATCTGAGGGAATCAAGTCGGGTTCTAGCCCCACATCGGCGGGATTCACCCTGCCTGGCAGAAAACCCGTCGGCTGCAACAGCCCATCCCTCAACGTCGCATACACATACTCCCCCGTCTCCTTATTCTGCACTATCGTGTATCCCTCGCCGTCGTGTAGGCGGTGAAAAAACTCGTCGCCCGACACATAGCAGCTCAGAGTGTCACCATTAGGCTGCAACCTTACCACCGGCATAAACCTCACAGGGGCGGCATTCGCCACCATGCCAACAAGCAAAACGACTGACAATAAAATGTTTCTTCTCATAACACATTCAAGAATTCGTTAATTTGTTAATTCGTTAATTCGTTAATCAGTTGATTGTTTGATTGTTTGAGTATTTTCACTCAAGCATTTACACTTTCAAGCATTCAAGCAATAATTCACACATTAACACATTCACAAGTTAACACATTCAAATTTTCAACTTTCAACTTTCAATTTTCAACTTTCAATTTCATAAAACCCTCACCGCCACCAGTCGGTCATATCGGTCGCTAGGAGCGCGATAATACACATACACCGTATAGCTGTTCGGCGTCTCGTAATGGTCGCCCTCCAGCGTAGCGGTCAGCCCCTCCCTCTCCCCTATAGGCACAAACAGCAATTGATAGGCATAATAGCCCTGCTTCAACTGCAGCCGCAGCGTATACGCCTTTCGGTCGGGCTGATACTCCATACGGCTCCTTTCGTCTAAGTGCCATTGAGTCAGTTCGCCCACCACGTGAATACTGCCATTCATATAAGGGTATTCCATCGGCAATACGAAGTTCACCTGCACATAGTCGGCCTCGGTCTGCTTATTATTTCTGTCCCACACATTCACCTTCATGCCCCCGTTAAGTGTCTGCTCCATCACATAGTGCCCACGCGACCTGTCTTCCAAAGGTTTCAACAGGGCAAACCACTCTCCGCCATACTCCTCAATACGATACACATTATACATCGCCGAACGGATATTGCTGATATCGAAATAGCGAAAAGTGTTACCACCCCAAAACAGATTCGCCTTGCGGTGACGGTAGCACAACGCCCCGCGGTCGTAGCCGCTAAATTCCAGCTCGCGCATATTGTCTATCCGTCCGTTCTGCTGCACCACCACCCTAAAATAGGCAGGGTTCAATTGGGGCGGAAGCATCTCACCCGTATAGTCGCGATTATTGTCCACCTTCACATCCACCTCCCTCCGTTGGAATATTGCCTCATTGTCGTATGGCGCGGTCACAATGGCATCCGTTGCCACCGACCCCTCCGTCACACAAAACCGTCGTGTCAGCAATATACTGTCGGGATAATCCTGCGGCACCACATACAGCACATAATTGCCCGACAACAGCAGGCGGCTATATCGCGAAGGAATATACTGGTAAAAATTCACATAATCCGTCAGTGTGGTGAACGAACTATTATAGTTCTCAATCGGCTCCTCCTCGAAACCGTTGATATACTCGTTAGGCTCCATGTCGTCTACCTGCCAGTGGCTGTCGCAATGCTGTATACGGTAGCGGTAGCTCTCCGTCTCGGCACCCAGCACATCGAAGCGCAACAACAGCCTATCGTCGCTCCCCAACGCCAGCACCGGTGGCTCCAGCTCCACCCCGTTTCGGCACAACACCACCGTCTTCACCCGCTCCGTCCAGTTCGAATCCGTCACCACCTGCGCACGCACGGCACATGGCACCATCGCTGCCAGCAAAACCAATATCAATCCTGTTATCCGATTCATTCAACATTATTTTTTAGTTCCTTTGTTTTAAAGGTAAGCGCACATTTTTAACTTTCAACATTTAAGCGGAGCCAACCTTCTCAACAAACAAATTGCAAAGATACACAAAAAAAACGAATTAATCACCCTTCCAACCAAAATATACCACCTTCATTTTCATCCATAATTCTTACACTTTTTTTATACAACGGAAAAATACGATATTTTTTTGATATACAAACACTTTTAAATTATCCATTGTGGCAGTTGGCAGGTTTTCTTTGTGCCAGTTGGCAATTTTTCATTGTGGCAGTTGGCAGGTTTTGCTTCTTGCATGTTCTATCGGTGCATTGTCACCACAGAGTGGGTGGACAGAGTGGACACTCCATATCCGCTCTTAGAGCGAACCCAGAGCGAAGGCAGAGCGAAGGCACATTGGAAAGACGCACACACAGAGCGGCAACCTCCTGTCATAGAACACTTCCGACAACCAAAAGCATACGCATTGGACATTGGACATTCAACACCTCAATCCTACAAATCAGCCGTTTATGTTTTTGAACCGCCCATATCCTCTATTTTCCATCACCTTTTATATCTATCCACTGTTTCTTGTTGTTCTGCCAAAACCTCTCGAGCGAGAAGTATGGATCTAGGCTATACGGAATGTCTGTCATCTTTATATCTTTAAGCCTATTCAATGGCCAAATCTTCTCTATATGATGATATGCATGTCCCAAAACATACCAAACATAGTCTTTCATTACCAATCCTCGTGGTTCAAATTGTTCTTGTCGATACGGCAAATGGTATATCGTATCAAGATAGTCAAAATCAACACACCGTTGTTGCCGAATGGCTTTAAGCAGGATATTCATATTCTCAAAACCTGATGGTTCACAATCAATGTGCAAATACCGTTTATAATCTTCATCGTCCTGTAACTGCCTCATTACCGCCGAAGTCTCAAACGCCAACAGAAATGGCATTACCCAAGGTGTGTTATCGCTCTTTGGTTCATCCACAATATAATAGCGATAACGACGGTTCTCTTCAGACAACTTTTTCTTTCCTACCTCATACTGAAGGCGATTGTCGCACTCAATCTTGATGCCAAATCTTTCTCGGAGTTCGTTGAGATAGTTATGAAACGTCCGCTTGGATAGTGTATTGTTCATATTTGGCTCTTTGCTCAGGTTAACCATTAACTCATCAAATGTAATTCCCTCTTTTCCCACCTTGCGTAATTGGCTGACCAGCCAGGTAAGCATTTCAAAATTCTTGTAATCCATAGTGCATATTTTTCAGTGTGCAAAGATACGGAAATTAATTGATACGAAAAATAAATGTTATTCAATTGTTAAAGTACTATTAACACGGATTACCATAACAAATTATTTGTCAACAATATCACCAAAAGTAAAAAAGTTCTTGAAAAAACTCATTCGTATTAATAAAGCAGGAAAACACAAGAAACGAACTATGGAAACAAACATGAAAAACCTGCAGAATTGTATCGACAACGCCATCGCAAACAACGCCAATGCGTGCAAAATCATCTGTGCCATCAATTCTCGTTTTGCCAAGTTGGGATTGTCGATGCTGGTGGTGAGCGACACCACCAAAATGATGAACGAAAACAGCGGCAACAATGCCCTTGGAATTGACAGAGAAGCCCTAGCTTTGCTCGACACTTTCAGCATGAGCGAGGCTATTCAGCTCTCCGAACTGGCAGCCAAAATTTGGAAGCGCGGCAAGAACCCTTATCCGCCCATCAATGTGATTCTCAACAGCAATACCCACAAAGGTGTTCTGTGGGTGAAGATGATGGATGAATTGATGGGTCTCAAGCTCAAGAGTATTTCATACAGGAATCTCTACCGCGGCAAGCACTACGAGGGCAAAGGTCTCTTCATTATCGTCTCCGAACTGCCCGTAGCAGAGTTGAAACGAGGCTTCCCGAAACTATACTCTGATGTCATACTCCTAAAGGATACTCCTTCGGGAGTATGACACCATAATTACAAAACAGACAACAAAAAAAAGACAAATAAGAGTGCCGCTAATTGAAAAAAAAGTTGTATTTTTGCAGCAACAAAAAACCTCATTAATACCTAATGAAAAAGGCTCTAGTTTAATATAAGACTGATTTTTTACAGCCTCAAAGAGGCTGAATCTCAATAACACCGTACAAGCGTAGCGCAGTGCGGTGACAGAATAAACTCACTTCTAGCGTCCCGAAGGGACGCGACATTGAGACAGTTTGGCAAAAAATCAGTCATTTGTTATATTAGAGCGATGAAAAATAAATCATTTATCTAAAAAACACATAGATAGAATAATTGAACATTAAAAACCATAGAATAATTTATGACAATAAAGAACGAGAACCCAAAGAATATAGATACAGCATTAGATTGTGCTGTTAGAGACTTCAATAAAATGTCAGGTGGCTATTTGATAAATGATATTGTATATTGCAACTACATGACAAACCAAGACTGGAATGTATTTTATCAAAATATTGATGAGTCTCACAAGAAACAGTTTGAAGATGGTGCCGGTGGGGAACTGAAAGAAGGAAATTATCCTCCTAAAATGGCCTCATTTGGATCTTCCAGCCGTCTAATTTACGAATTGTCCCATAATATTGAAGGCTTTTCTTTTGAGGAGAAACTAGATACTCGAGTTGGTGGAATAGCACATCTGGATGGTTGTCTCAAAAGAGGAATGACCTATGTTTACATAGAAGCAAAAATGCGAGAAATATATGGAGGTTCTCACGAAACAGAAAGCATTAAGGCTGCCTATCTAGATGTATATAGATGGATTAGAGAGTGTTGTCCCAAAGCATTTAACTTTTCCTCCAAAAAAGATAATACGAAAGACGGATATTCGAAAGTAACATTTACAATCAACAACAAGCCAGTCAAGTTTTTCGATTTAAAACAATTGATATGTCATTTTCTAGGAATCACATATGATATTGCTAAACATCATATCACTGGTATTAAGGTAAAATTCCTGTACCTTTTGTACAATCCAATGAAAATTGAAATAACCAGTCCTTATAAGACGAAAATTCTGGATAGATACAATGATGTAAAAACATTTATCGAAGACAATACTGGAGTTTTTAATTTAATTTTTCAAGCCATTTTGAGCTATCAGATTGAAAAACATCATTTAAACAAGTCAGATATTCAATTCGAGATGCAATTGGTAGACCAAACCAATTATAACGAAGCACTCATATAAAATGAGGCTTGCACAACCAGCAATTACAATCCTCCATCTCTCCGACACTCATGGCAAGCACAAAGAACTAACGGATTTGCCTGAGGCTGACATATTGGTGCATAGCGGTGATTTCACTCTTGCAGGTGGTGATATGGAAGCTCTTGACTTCATCGAATGGCTCTGTGATTTACCTTATAAGCACAAAATATTCATTGCTGGCAATCACGACGACTGCATGATAGATGCCTCGTTAGAGGGCCTTCCCGATAACGTACATTATCTTTCAGACAACAGCGTCTCAATTGAAGGCATTACATTATACGGTGCCCCGATGTTTGTCGGCATGACCAACGGCAATCTGGAAGAAGTTGAACATTATGCACAAATCCCCAACGAAATCAATGTCTTGATAAGCCATCGCCCTCCGCTGGGCATTCTAGACAGCATTGATAATAATATACACTATGGAAGCGCATCGCTTCTGGACAAAGTGACCGCCATAAGACCCAAACTGCACCTCTTTGGCCATACACACGATGCTTATGGATTAATGGAATGGAAAGACATCACATTCAGCAATGCAAGTGTTACCGACTGGAAGTATAATATTAGATATGTACCTCGAGTATTAAAGATATAAAACGCACATTTCTACAGAGCTACATCTACATACGAAATACCCTCTCACACAATCTTCACAAGGTTTGTGCCAAGTGCTTCTGAAATCAGTGCGATGGTTCTACAAGTAAAGTTGTGGTCACCTCCTAACCATTTTGTCACCTCACAGGGTCTGTGTCCCGTCATTTTTGCTAGCTGGCTCTTGGTAATACCCTTTTGCTTCATAACTGCATCAATCTTTGCGGCTATTCCGTCAGTCAGTGCAATCGTAGCCCTGTCAAGTGGCGTAATCCTCGCCAGTTCCTCTTTCAATATGTCATCGTAAATCTCAATCATAGGTCAAAATTGGCTTGATCTATTCCTTTTAGTTACGTATGTTCAATCGTAATTGTTCACCCCGTTAAGTTCGTCAAACTTTTGTACTTATTTCTGCAGACGAGACAATCGAGATATGACGAGCTCTTCATACCTGTTCTTCATTTCCTCACTGAGGAAAGAATCACGTATGAGTGTCTGCCACTTGGGGAGAGCCTTTTGAAGTCCAGCGATGAGGCGCAGCACCACATTTTCCTCCAACCCCATAGTTTTAGCTGCATTTAGGAAATCATCTAGACGCAGCCTTGCCTTTCGTCCGCTGAGAGTAAGTGCCAACTCTTCTGCGTCTTTAGGATTAGCAATTGCCACATTGACGAGGTCATACGCCGGTGTCAGTTGGTAATCTTTTACAGGCCGATAAAGCGAAAAGTTCTTCAGATGCATGTCGTTGTTGCCAGTAACAAAGCAGAAAAGCAACAATTGCATGTAGTTTGTAAGGTCAAGTTTGGGTGTGCCACTATACTGAATAATAGTCTTTGCTACCTGTTCATGCGACCCTTTATACTTATACTCTGTAGGGTGCAGCGTCAGTTGGCACATGTCCTCCATGTCTATTTTCTCGCCATCCTTAGAGCGGTCAATGCGTCTGGAGATGTAACCCAGTCGTCCGTCTGCCAGACGGATAAGACTGTGGGGTACCACGCTAATCTTTGCCGCTTCGGCAAGGTGCATTGTCAAATCCTCGTTCTCGGGCAACTGAGGGTAACTCTCCGTCTGTGGTTTGAAGATATACTCGCCCCATAGCCCTACGATGGTCAGTCGGCTACAGCCCTCATGCCTACTGAGATTTAGTGACAATTTGGGTTGAACACCCGTCAGTGATGTTTGGGCTCGAATTATCTGCTCGGCAAGACGGTCTAGGTCTTCATGTCGATATTCCAACAAAGGAGCTTCCGTAGTTCCGAAGAACTTGCGGGCGCAATGTGGATGAAAGTCTTTCTGACCTTCTTTCAACTCTTGATAGCAGTACAAACACTTACTCATTACGCTTCATCTCCTATATTGGGTTTCGGAACGATACTGACGGAACCTATACATTCCTTACAACATAACAGCAAAAGTGACATGCGGTCGAGAATGCTAATGTCGGTGCTGCGTAAGGCCACATCAAGTAACCACCCCTCGGGTATCAACCCATCAAAGAAAGGGAACAATACAGGACTCACGAACGCTTCCGTCTGCAATGGGAACGTCAGGCTTACAGGTTGTGAATCCGTTTGTGCAAGATACATCTCATCATAGCAGAAGCGGTACTCACCTCCGTCTTCCGTCAAGATGCCTGCAAAGATGCCTTTTCGGTATACTTCTGCCTGTCTCATTGCTTCTTGGTGGCTGTTAGTTCATAGTTAAACAGGTCTAGGAGTTGGTTTACCTTATCTATCCTCAACGAAGACTTACCCTGCTCAAGATTGCGCACAAAGCATAGACCGACTCCCGATTTCATGGCAAGGTCTTCTTGCGTGAGACCGTATTCCTTACGCAAGGCTTTCACTACTGCGGACAATTTTGTCTTTTCCATATCCTATTATATTCTTTCGGCTGCAAAAATACGAAAAAAAACTCACATTATATCATTTCGCATATAAAATAACAATTATTTAACGATACTATATGCGTTCTACTATAAATGTGGAGGCTGCAACACAACAACAAAAAAGCCCCTCGTCTGGGGCTTCTGGGTGGTCTGTGGCAGATTCGAACTGTCGACCTCTTCCGTGTGAAGGAAGCGCTCTGAACCAACTGAGCTAACAGACCCTCTCTTTTTGACATGACAAGCGGAGGCTTGACGACCTCCGGCTTGTGTGGTGATCTGTAACAGATTTGAACTGTTGACCTCTTGCCTGTCAAGCAAGCGCTCTAAACCAACTGAGCTAACAGATCATTTACTCTCGAAAAGCGGGTGCAAAAGTACAAACATTTTCCGAATTGACAAAATATTTTTTTCAAAAAAGTCACAACTACTTGATTTTAAGCAAGACTTTTTTATTTAATACTACTATCTTTATCTTTCATTTGTAGCTATAACAAGCTTTCAAATGCACATTTTGCACACCTTAACCACATTTTTATACGCCTAAATACAACAACTTCATAAAAAACAACAAATTCACATCCATTGTTTAACAGATGGGAGGGCAGACACGGGGGGTAGCCTCTACTTGCGTTTGCCAAAGCCGAAGTTGGGGAGGTCGACGCTGCGGAAGGCGGAGAATAGGGGATTGCTGGAGGCCGCCTCTTTGCCGTAGATGTCGGCAATGAGCCCTTTGTATTTTTCTTTCAACAGATTGCGTTTCACTTTCAGTGTCGGCGACAACAGGCCGTTGGCGGAGGTCCACTCGTCGGTGACGAGGCGGAATGCCTTGATTTGCTCGTGGGCTGCGAAGTTGCGGTTGATTTCGTCAATGACTTTCTTGTACTTTTCCTTGGTCTCGGGTAGTGTGAGCAGCTGCTCGTTGTCGCGATAGTGGAGGTGGTATTTCAGAGCCCAGTAGTGGAGGGTGTTGAAGTTGGGCGATATGATGACGGCGACGCTCTTCTCGTTCTCGCCGACGACCATCGCTTGGTCGATATATTCCGATTCGCGAAGCTTGTTTTCGAGCAACTGCGGGGCTATGTACTTGCCTGCCGACAGCTTGAAAATGTCTTTCTTGCGGTCGGTGATGCGGAGGTATTTGGGGCCGGTGATGCCACCAACGAACTCTCCCACATCGCCAGTATGGAACCAGCCGTCAGAGTCGATAACCTGAGCAGTATATTCGGGGTCTTTGAAGTAGCCGAGCATGACGTGCGGGCCACGGGTGAGGATTTCGCCATCGTCGGCAAAGGAGACCTCGACGCCGCTGAGAACGGGCCCCACGGTGCCGATGCGGACATTGCCGTGGGCGGGGTCGTTGACAGCGATAACGGGCGATGTCTCGGAGAGGCCGTAGCCTTCATAGATATTGATGCCGGCAGCAGCAAAGGTGCGTATCATGCGGGGCTGTATGCTGCTGGAGCCGGTGATGACTATGAGGCGGTTGCCGCCAAATCGTTCGCGCCAGTGACGGTATACCATGTGGTCGAAGAATCGCTGTGATATCTGGTAGCCGAGTGAGACCTTTTTGAGAAGGGTGTAGTCGTAGCGGGCGCCATGCTTGAAAGCGCGAGTGTATATTTTCTTCTTGAGGCCATTGAAGTCTTTGCCTGCGGCATAGAGCTTGTCGTAGACCATTTCCAACACACGCGGCACCGCACAGAAACCGTGGGCGTGTATCTCGCACATATTTTGTTGTATGGTGCCCATGTTTTCAGCGTAATAGATGCTGACACCCTTCGTCTGAAAGTGATAGTTCATGCTCCGCTCGTACATGTGGTTGAGCGGCAGAAAGCTGAGCACGCGACTATCGGAGGTCATCGGGTTCACCTTCTCGTGGGCGAGGAAATTCGAGCACATGTTGCGGTGCGACAGCATCACGCCCTTGGGGTCGCCTGTAGTGCCAGACGTGTAGATGAGTGTCGCCCAGTCGTCAGGCTTAATAGACTCCTTAATCTGCTCTACCACTGGGGCATTCTTCTCCCGGCTGGCAATACCCGCCTTGAGGATTTCGAGCATACGGTGCTCGCCCTCAATGCTGGCCAGGGTGAAGATGGTAGGCGGATTCTCCATCTTGGCAAGCGCGGGTCGGATACGGTTGAGCAACATGCTGTTGCTGACAAAGACATAGCGCGCCTCGCTATGGTTGAAGATATAATAGTAATTGTCGGCACTGAGCGTTGGATATACAGGCACATGCACGATGCCTGCCATGGCCAGCGCCATATCGATGAAGTTCCATTCGGGGCAGTTGGCAGACATGGTGATGACTCGGTCGCCACGTTTTAGACCGAATTCCAACAGACCATAGGCCAGATAATGAGCATATTTATAATAGTCATGGGTACTATAGCGGACCCACTCGCCCTTTTCTTTACATGCCAGTATATCCTCCTTCTCCGGGAAATTGGTGACAAGGTGGTCCAGCAGGTCGAAAGTACGGGTTATTTCCATTTTCTTTACTGTTTGTGCGAAAGGCGGCGATGAAGTCTGACGGGGCAGGGCTCATGCTGCGACTCGCTAAATTTTACTAATTTTTGAATTTGCAAAAATACCTCTTTTTTTTGAATTATCGCATTTATTTTTACTATATGAACATTTTTTTGTAC
>CAMZFW010000029.1 GCA_947306225.1 uncultured Bacteroidales bacterium | reverse complement strand
ATGCTCCGTTCCGAGGACTTTCTCCCTTATTTCCAAAGCCTTGAAATAGAACACCAACGCCTTAGGGTAGTCGCCTTGGCTTTTGTACACAGCACCGATATTGTTGTACGAGGTGGCGGTGTCTGGATGCTCCGTTCCGAGGACTTTCTCCCTTATTTCCAAAGCCTTGAAATAGTACTCCAACGCCTTAGGGTAGTCGCCTTGGCTTTTGTATACAAGTCCTATATTGTTGTACGAGGTGGCGGTGTCTGGATGCTCCGTTCCGAGGACTTTCTCACAGATTGCCAAAGCCTTGAAATAGTTCTCCAACGCCTTAGGGTAGTCGCCTTGGCGGTGGTACACAAGTCCTATATTGTTGTACGATTGGGCGGTGTCTGGATGCTCCGTTCCGAGGACTTTCTCTCTTATTTCCAAAGCCTTGAAATAGTACTCCAACGCCTTAGGGTAGTCGCCTTGGCGGTAGTACACAACACCTATTTCGTTATACGAGGTGGCGGTGTCTGTACTGTCATTGCCGTACAACTCTTCGGAGAGGGCAGTCTGGCGGAGATATATTTTCTCGGCGTCTTGGTACTTGCCATACTTATCCAAGAACTGGGCATAGTCGAATAGCAATTTGGCGTATTTCGTCTTGTCGTATAGAGTGTTGGCGGCACGTTCGTCAGCCTTTTTGTACAAGTTATGTACTTTGAGGATGCGATTCTCAATAGGGACGGATACGTCAGCCATAACCATAGAGGTTTGCTGCAGGAGTTCGTCGATGGTCTTGTGTAGATTCTGTCGCCACTGCTGGAGGCTCTCGTTATGAAGATAATCTTCGTACATCTGGTCTCCTTGACGCTCGGCATTGTCAAGTATCTCTTTCGCTTTTGCCACATCGCCCGATTCGAATGCCTCGGTGGCAAGTCGCATGCTTTCGGTGATGTCGTCACCTTGTGACTGAGCTATGCGAATGGCTGTGTTGAGAAGAAGGACTTGCTGGTCGCTCAGTCCTTTTTTCAAGGCATTCTGTTCTTCTAGTAGTCTCTGTAGTTTGTCTTGGTACCGTGAGACTCCTGGGTGGTCGTCGGCAAGTTGGCGGGCATCAGCAATCTCTTCTGGCAGTTCTTGTAGCCTTTGACTCATTCGCTGATAGTCCTTATTGTCGGCGGCGAAGGATAGGTTTGCCATGTGGGCAATAGGGATATTGCCCCAATTGATGATGCCATTCTCTACCTTGAGGTCTTCCAACCGTTTGTTCTCCACCTTGAGCAGGTCCATGACGAACTTCAATTGCAGTTCGTCGCTGCTCTTGTAGTTGGTCCAATAATGTTTGATGATACCTAACACATTCTGCTTGAAGTTGGTCAGCGACTTCTCTTCCTGCTCGTCCTTTCTCAACTCGCGCAGGAAGACATAGATGGTCGGTTTGCCGCACTCGCTTTGGGTCTTTTTGGCAACATCGTATTCCTCCAATGTGAATTCTCCCGCCTTGGTATAGAACAGCGAAACAAAGAGGTCGCAATCACGCACATGCTCGTTGTATGTCTCCTGCGTAGGGCGGCCGTCATCACCTTTCGGCAGGTCTTCCCATTTGATCAGTTTGATACGGAAACCGCGCTGCTCGTAGGTGTCGTCGAGTGTGCGAATGAAGTCGCCAAACTTGATTCTCTCGTCTGCCAATTCCTCCGACGAGGCGAGGAAAATCTTGATGGTTCTAGTGTCAGCCATAGCTCAATAATCGGGGTGGAACAATGTATTTTTGAATTTGCAAATATACACATTTTTTTCTGATTGCTCCGCCTGGCATATAAAATAATCCATAGCATCCGCATTATCACATACTTGCCATTATCCTAGATACGTTGAAATGTTGATACGTTGATATGTTGTGCGGCAGCCAATTTTCAATTTTCAACTTTCAATTTTACGAATCATTCATGTCCAATTCGTGGTCATTCGTGTCCCTTTCAGTGAGAAATGCACCCTTGGAGTCCCTATCCGGCAGCCCCAGCTACGGAATTTTTGTGGAAATTGACGCATTTTTTAATAGAAATAGTCTTGCATTTAACCGTTCGTTTGCCGTTCGTTATCCGATCGTTTGCCGTCCAGGCGACGGCAAACGACCCCCTAAACGGGAGCATGCGGTAAGTTTCGGTAGGATGCGGTAAAAAGCGGTAAAATGCGGTAAGATGCGGTAGAATGCGGTAAGATGTGGTAAGGGAGACGAAAGAAATGACTAAAGGAAAGAATGTCTGGTTGTGACTTTTTTGATATATAGATGCGTTAATTCAAAAAAAAAATGTATCTTTGCAAATTACAATATGTAAAATTTTATATAAAGATAACATTATAATCTATACAAATACTGAAAGATATGAACTACGACCTTATCGTTATCGGAAGCGGCCCCGGCGGCTATGTGGCAGCCGTGAAGGCCTCGCAGCTGGGAATGAAGACCGCTGTTGTGGAACGCGAGAATCTGGGCGGCATCTGCCTCAACTGGGGTTGCATACCGACCAAGGCATTGCTGAAGAGCGCACAAGTGTACAACTATATAGGTCATGCCGCCAACTATGGCGTGACAGCACAGCCCGCCGAGGCTGACTTGGCAGCCATGGTGCAGCGCAGTCGCGGCGTGGCAGAGACGATGAGCAAGGGCGTGCAGTTCTTGCTGAAGAAGAACAACGTGGATGTCATCATGGGCACCGGCAAGGTGCTGCCCGACCACAAGGTGGCAGTGACCGATGCCGAGGGCACGGTGACGGAGTACGGGGCACAGCATATCATCATCGCCACGGGCGCGCGCAGCAAGGTGATGCCCAATATGCCGCAAGACGGCAAGCGCATCATCGGCTACCGCGAGGCCATGACACTGCCTTTCAAGCCGAAGAGCATGGTGGTGTGTGGCAGCGGTGCCATCGGCAGCGAGTTCGCATTTTTCTATCAGAGCATCGGCGTGCAGGTGACGCTGGTGGAGTTTATGCCCCAGATACTGCCCAACGAGGACGAGGATACCGCCAGCCAGATTAGCCGCAGCTTCCGCAAGATGGGCATGAAGGTGATGGCCAGCTCGAGCGTGGAGAAGGTGGTCGTTGACAGCGACCAGGCTATGCCTGGAGATAATCAGGCTGGCGCACCTTGCCATGTGACCATCAAGGATATGAAGAAGAACACGGAGACTGTGGTGGACTGCGACGTGGTGCTGAGCGCCGTGGGCGTGGTGACGAATCTGGAGGGCATAGGCCTCGAGGAGACGGGCATCGCCTTCGAGCGCGGCAAGATAACGGTGGATGACTACTATCAGACCAACGTGCCGGGCTATTACGCCATCGGCGACGTGGTGCATGGGCCGGCATTGGCGCATGTGGCGAGTGCGGAGGCCATCTGCTGCGTGGAGCATATTGCGGGCCACGAACCCAAGAAGGTGAACTACACCAATATTCCCGGCTGCACCTATACGACACCCGAGGTGGCGAGCGTGGGCTTGACCGAGAAGAAGGCGCTGGAGGCCGGCAAGGAGATACTGGTTGGCAAGTTCTTCTTCAAGGCGAGCGGCAAGGCCACAGCAGCAGGCAACAACGACGGATTCATCAAGATGGTCATCGACAAGGCGACCGACGAGATATTGGGCTGCCACATGTGCGGCGACAATGTGACGGAGATGATTGCCAGCATCGTGGTGGCACGCGAGAACGGGCTTACCGCCAAGCAGGTGGCCGGCGCGATACATCCACACCCCACGATGAGCGAGGCGGTGATGGAGGCTATCGAGGCAGCCTACGGCTGTGCCATACACGGATGATTGAAAAGTGAAAATTGAAAATTGAAAGTTGAAAATTATCCGGGTGCGGCAGCTAATTTTAGTTTTTAGTTTTTACTTTTTTACTTTCAAGCAATCAAACAATTACTCAACGTATCAACACATCAACACAATAATATATGAAACTTTTTGAGAAAAGTCGCAAGACTGTTGCCAAGGGACTCACGGTGTGGGTGTCGAACCACTATTGCCCCACGCTGTTTGGCATCAGAGGTCATTATGAGTCATCGTATAAGTCGGGACAGTATGTGGAATGCGGTTCGCCGGGAACGGGTTTCTTTATCCGCACCAGTTCGAGCCATTCGTATAAGAGTTTCTGCGCCGCCGAGAAGGCGAAGCTGAGCCAGAAATACTGGGACATGGTGAGAGGCAAAGAGTTCTCGTTCGACAAGGAGATTACACGGGCCAACGAGGCTCTGCGTGCGACGGACAATGAGATAAAGGCCCGCATACTGGAGGCTTATGTGAATGTGCTGCCCCTCGCCAAAGAGGCGGAGGAGGGTGAGCGCATTATTGCGGGCATCAAGGAGTTGGGTCACAAACGCCATAAACTGACCACATATCAGACACACGTGATGTCGAGCTATAAGTCGCGCATCGCGCGGCTGGGACATGATGTGCGCGACATACAGTTGTCGATACCTAAATTGTGCTCGGAGGAACGCTATAACAAGTTTGCCGAGGTGGTCATTGCGTTCACCGAGGTGGCATCGAGCCACCGCATCTGGCATTCGAAAGATTCGTACGAGGGGTTGGATAGTGCCTTTGAGCAGGTCTACTTCGACTTGGGCATCTTCAATTTCATACAGGCTCCGCTGATGACACCGATGATGCGCGACAGCGTGGGACAGTATCATTTCCTCTATCCCGACTTCTGGGTGGCCAGCCGCAGTGCGACGGACTTCGACGTGTATGACTTGAAGGATTTGACATTTCTGTTTCGCGAAGTGCCGTACGAGATGATTTCGAATATGGTGTTGAGCAGCTATGCCGACATGAACGAGAGTTCGTCGGTGCACCATCACCGCAACTATGAGCAGTTCGGCAGCGGTCTGCTGGTGAGTCAGGATACGTCGGCAGCGACGGAGATGGAGAAAGAGAACCGCTTGCGCGAACGCGTGGTGGGTGAGCTGTATATCCCTGAGATAAAGTTGCGCTACTATGTGCGTGACGTGAAGGCTCTGAAACGATTCGCCACTGCGTTGAATGGCTATAAGTAAATTAGTGATAAGTGATTGTCTGATTGCTTGATTGTTTGAGTGTGTTTACTCAAGCATTCATCCATTCAAGCATTCAAGCAATTGCTCAACGAATATAACAACGCACACTGAAGAAGAGATACACATACCGGTTTAATCCCCACACGCTCTCGTACGAGCGTGTGGAGGTGACATGGGGCGACAGGCTGAAACGCGTGTCGTCGACGGTATTGTTGGGCGTGGTGCTGGGAGTGCTGTTTGCCGTGCTGGCATATAGGTTGTTTGACTCCCCCAAGGAAAAACTGCTGAAGGAGGATATTGCCCAGTACCGTCGTGAGCTGGCGACGCTCAACAGGAGCGTGGACCGCTGCAACAAGGTGCTGGCAGATATAGAGGAGCGCGACAGCGCAGTGTATAGAACCATCTTTGGCGCGTCGCCAGTGTCGGAAAGCCAACGCAGACCGACACCGAAGGACTATGGCAGGCTGGACGGACGAGCAGGCGGAAGCCTGATAATGCTCACCAGTCAGCGCGTGGACACGCTGGAGAACAGGCTATATGCGCAATCGATGTCGTTGGACGAGGTGTACCGCATGGCGGGTACCAAGCAGCAGCGCATGGCGACGATGCCTGCCATCATGCCGATAAAGAAGAACCAATGCCGGCTGGTGTCGGGCTTCGGTATGCGCTACCACCCGATACTGCACTACCGCCGTATGCATACGGGCGTGGACCTCACGGCACAGAGCGGCACGCCAGTATATGCCACTGGCGACGGCAGGGTGGAGGTGGCAGGCCGAGGTGCGGGCTATGGGGGCTATGGTGTGTGCGTAGTGATCAACCACGGCTACGGCTTTAAGACACTGTATGCCCACCTGTCGGACGTGAAGGTGTCGACAGGGCAGCGGGTGAAGCGTGGCGAGCTGATAGGTAACGTGGGTCGCACGGGATTGGCACAGGGCTACCATCTGCACTATGAGGTGATACAGAACGGCAACAAGGTGAACCCGGTGTATTTCTTCTTTAACGACCTGACACCTGCAGAGTATGACGAGGTAATCGATGCGTCGAATTTGGAGAACCAATGCCTATCTTAAAGTTGAAAGTTGAAAATTGAAAGTTGAAAGTTGGCTGCCGCACAACGTATCAATGAATATCCCCTTAAACCTTAAACCCCTTAAACCTTAAAACCTTTTATCATATCAGCAAAACTAAATTGAAGATAACTATTGACGATAATGCGGGATTCTGTTTCGGAGTGGTGAAAGCCATCGGAACGGCAGAAGAGGAGCTGGCACACGACGGCACGCTCTACTGCTTAGGCGACATTGTGCACAATAGCGCCGAGGTGGAACGACTGCGCCAGCGGGGTCTGCGTGTGATAGACCATGAGCAGTTGCAAGGGTTGGCGGGACAGAAAGTGTTGATACGCGCCCACGGTGAGCCTCCATCGACCTACAGGCAGGCCGAGCAGTTGGGCATCAAGCTGGTGGATGCCACCTGCCCGATGGTGCTGGCATTGCAGCAACGCATCCGTAAGGGCTTTTTGGAGATGAGTCAGCACGACCCAGTGGGCCAGGTGGTCATCTTCGGCAAGCCGGGACATGCTGAGGTGGTGGGACTGTGTGGACAGACGGACGGCAGCGCGATAGTGGTGTGCCGTCCCGACGATGTGGCGGCGATAGACTTCGGACGACCGATACGCCTATATTCGCAGACGACGCAGAGTCGTGAGGAGTATGCCCAGCTGGTGAAGAATATCGAGGAGGGGGTGAGGACACGCTATGGCAGCCTGCCCGACGGGCATTTTGTGGCATACGACACCATCTGCAGCCGCGTGGCCAACCGCGCAGTGCAGCTGGAACAGTTTGCCAAGGAGGTGGATGTGGTGCTGTTTGTCAGTGGCAAGGGCAGCTCCAACGGGCACTATCTGTATGAGTATTGCCGCAGGGTGCAGCCCAACACACGGCTGGTGGCAGACGTGGGTGAATTGAAGAGCGAGTGGTTTGAGGGTGTGGAGCGTGTGGGCATCACGGGAGCCACGAGTACGCCGAGATGGCTGATGGAAGCGGTGGCGGAGGGAATTGAAAGTTGAAAGTTGAAAATTAAGAATTAAAAATTAAAAATTAAAAATTAACGCTCTAGTACAACAATGACTGATTTTTGCCAAACTGTTTCATTGTCGTTTGATTCTCCACTTCGTTGCACTCCGTTATCGAAGAGCCACTGGCTCTTCTTCATCTTCGGGACGCTAGGAGTGAGTTTATTCTGTCACCGCACTTTGGCTCTTCCCGAAAGTCCACTGGACTTTCTCTCAGTGTTATTGAGATTCAGCCTCTTCGAGGCTGCAAAAAAAACAGTCTTATATTAAACTAGAGCCAAAATTAAAAGAATTCGTTAATTCGTAAATCTTTTGATGCGCCAAGGACTAACACATTAACACATTCACACATTTACGCATTAACACATTCACACATTAACACGTTCAAAAACACATTAACGCATTCACACAATCATGTATCTCGCAAATTTGAAACTGAGCAACTTTAAGTCGTATGCCGACGTGGAGATGGACTTTTGCCCCAATGTGAACTGCTTGGTGGGCAACAACGGCGTGGGCAAGACGAATATGCTGGATGGCATATATTATCTGTCGTTCAGCAAGAGTTGCTTCTCGTCGAATGATGTGCAGAATATACGGCAGGGTGAGGATTATTTCGCGATACATGGCGCATACATGATAGAGGGTGAGGGCGTGACGGTGTCGTGCATACTGAAACGCGGACAGCCCAAGCAGATGCGTTGGAATGGCAAGGCATATAACTCATTGGGAGAACATATTGGACGTGTGCCCCTGGTGATGGTGTCGCCATACGACCAGCAGATTATCATGGAGGGCAGCGAGGTGAGGAGGCGTTTTGTGGACGGGGTGCTGTCGCAAACCGATAGGGGCTACCTGACCCACCTGCTACAATATCAACGGGCAGTGGAACAGCGAAACAAACTGTTGAAACAGTTCTATGATGACCGTCAGTGGGACGAGGCATCGATAGCGGTGTGGGACGAGCAGTTGGTGCGCAACGGTGAGGTGCTGTATGAGGGAAGACGTGGCTTTATGAAAGATTTCAAGCCCTTGTTTGACGAGTATTTTGCCTGGATAACGAACGATACCGAGCAAGGGACGCTAGAATATATGACACATGCCGATGTGCCGTTGCGGCAGCAGCTGGAGGAGGCTCGGCAGAACGACAGGTATGCGCAGTATACCACGGTCGGGCCGCATAAGGACGATGTGGAGCTGGCGATTGGCGGCATGGCAGTGAAACGTTTTGGGTCGCAAGGACAGCAGAAGACTTTTGTGCTGGCGTTGAAATTGGCTCAGTTTGAGTATATCTACCAGCATGGCGGGGTGAAGCCCATTTTATTGCTGGACGATGTGTTTGACAAACTGGATATGGAGAGGGTGAAGCAATTGGTGCAGCTGGTGGGCAGCGACAGATTTGGGCAGGTGTTTCTGACCGATACCCAACCCGGACGAGTAGAGGGCATATTTGAGGAAATGCCACAGGTGGAACATAGGATAATGAAAATTGAAAGTTGAAAGTTGAAAATTGAAAATTATCCGGGTGCGGCAGCCAATTTTCAATTTTCAACTTTCAACTTTAAAAACACGTTAACACATTCAAAAAAGGAAATGTATAGTAACGAACATACATTGCAGGATTTGTTGAAGAAGGCGTACCATAGGTTGGATATGGACGACACCGCCCGAGAGATGGAGGTGGTGCGTGTGTATAAGGCTGTGGTGGGCGACTTGATTAGTCGGCTGTCTACGACTGTTCGGTTCTCGCAAGGTGTGCTGACTGTGAAGCTGGCATCGGCGGCATTGAGACAGGAATTGGTCTACAGGCACACGTCGCTGATGGATAAGATAAACGATTCGCTGGGCTATCCGGCAGTGAAAAAAATGATATTTGTATGAAACAGTTGTTCAAGGCTCTCAATATGATACGGCTCTGCCACAAAAGTTCTTTCTACTGGAGGATTTTCTATGTGGTGGTGCTGAGCGTGTTGCCGTTGTTGAGCTTGTTTATACTCAAGTTTCTGGTGGATTCAATCACCACGGGTGAGAATGCCATGTTTCTGGGCATGGAATGGAGTACGCTGTCGGTGTTGGGTCTGTTCTGTTTCTTGTTTTTGCTGAACAGGCTGGTGGGGGTGTGCAATGGGGTGAACAACGACATCATGTCGCAACGGTTGCAGGACTATATCAGCGATATCATGCAGCGGCAGTCGGCGGCATTGGACATGGCTTATTTCGACAATCCTGAATACCATGATACGTACCACAGGGCACAGCAGGAGGCTAATTTCAGACCGTTGCGGGTGCTGAGTGAGTTTATGTCGCTCTTTGGTGCCATTATCACCATCACGGGCGTAGTGGCCATGTTGTGCACGGCATCGCCGTGGATTATTGTGGTGATGATTGTGGCGGTGATACCGTCGTTTGTGGTGAGGGTGGTGAAGGCAAGGCAGATATATGCCTTCCGCCGCAATAACACGCAGAACTACCGCCGCACGAACTATTATACCGCGCTGCTGGGCAACAGGGACTATGCGAAGGAGATGCGCACCTTTGGACTGACCCCATATTTCAGAGAACGGTTTGTGGGGATACGCAAGGTGTTGGTGGCAAATTTGCTGAAAATCTCGCGGAGGATAGGCATGTACGATGCCATCTGTGCGCTTGCGGAGACGGTGGCGATGTTCTTTGTGGTGTTTTTCTTGATTAATAGCACGACGAGCGGTGCCATCACGGTGGGTTCGTTTGTGATGCTGTTTGAGGCATTCCGCCGTGGGCAGACTGGGTTGAACAGTCTAGTGGGCAGCATCACGGGTTTGTATGACAACCGTCTGTTTGTGGGCAACCTGTTTGAGTTTTTGGACCTTAAGCCTACGATTGTCTCTGCCAAGGATGCTATTCCATTTCCCAAACAGGTGGAGAGTGTGGAGTTCAGGGATATCACCTTCCGTTATCCGAAGATGGAACGCGATGTGCTGAGCCACTTCTCGCTGATTGCACGGGCAGGCGAGGTGACGCAGATAGAGGGCGAGAATGGTTTTGGTAAGACGACGTTGCTGAAGCTACTGCTGCGACTGTACGATACCGACCAAGGGGCAGTATTGGTCAACGGAGTGGATGTGCGCCAATACGACCTCAAAGGGTTGCGGCGTGGCATCGGAGCCATATTCCAAGACTATGTGCGTTTCTATTGCACCGCAGAGGAGAATATTGCATTCGGTGACGTGCAACATTTCGACCGTGAGAGAGTACGGTATGCGGCACACCTGTCGGGTGCTGACAAGTTTATAGAACGGCTGCCCAAGGACTACGACACTCCGCTAGGCCGCATGTTCGACGGGGGTGAGGAACTGAGCATGGGACAGTGGCAGCGCATAGCGTTGGCACGTCAGCTGTATGGCAACGCGCCAGTGTTGGTGTTTGACGAGCCTACAGCGTGGATGGACATCCCTTCGCGAGACCGTTTTTATGAGACACTGGAGGAAATGAAAAATCAGAATAAGGTGATAATATTGATAAAACACGTGTAATAGATTGCTTGATTGTTTGATTGCTTGAATGCTTGAGTGGCTGAAGCGGTCAAGATATTCAAACAATCAAAAACCCAAACAATCAGACAATCAAACAATCAAGCAATATATAAAAAACTCAAACAATCAGACAATCAAACAATCAAGCAATCATAAATCATGGATTTCGAACTTAAACATATCAACCCCAAAGAATATGAAGGCAACGTGGTGTTGCTGTATGGTAACGAGGTGTCGGACCGCAGTCTGCCGCTAGGTCGCAAGGAATTGGAATGCCTGAAAGTCAAACGGGCAGAGAAACCCGACGCAATAGTAGTGTTTGACCGCCTGCCTTATCATATATATATTGTCAATTTTAATAGCGAGGAGCCCGCTCCCGAGGTGCAAGAGAAGCTGCGTAGAGCTGCCGACAAGGTGGTGGACATGCTCAAAGAGGAGAAGCAGAATAGTGTGGCGTTGACAGGCGAAGGCGTCATTGCCGAAGAAGTGGTGGCATTCATGGAAGGGATGCGACTTGCCGACTATAGTTTCGACCGCTACAAGACAAAGACACAGAACCATGTGCTGAAGGTGGTTGTGGAAGAGACCTTCCTCACGCAGGAGGAGTTGGAGCGTTCCATGCGGCTGTGGAACCACATCGAGTGGTGCCGTAAAAAAGTGAACATGCCTGTGGCAGACCTCAACGCCGAACGCTTTGCCAAAGAATTGGAACAGCGGGCAAAGACTCTGGGCGTGGAATGCACGGTGTTTAACAAGAAGAAGATAGAGGCACTGCGTATGGGCGGCCTGCTGGGTGTCAACAAGGGTAGTGTGGACGAGCCTCGTTTTGTGGTACTGGAATACCATCCTGCAGAGGCAGTCAATAAGAAGCCGCTGGCATTGGTAGGAAAAGGAGTGATGTATGACACGGGTGGCCTCAATATCAAGCCTGACGACTATATGCAGGAGATGAAGTCGGACATGGCGGGAGCCGCCACCATGGCAGCCGTACTGTTTGCAGCCGCTGAGAATCGGTTGCCCGTGCATCTGGTAGCCTTACTGCCCATGACCGACAACCGTCCGGGCTTCAATGCATACGCTGCCGACGATGTGCTGACCATGTATGACGGTACCACGGTCGAGGTAGTCAATACGGATGCAGAGGGCAGACTAATCTTGGCGGATGCCATCGCATACGCTGTTGCCAACTACCAGCCCGAACTGCTTATCGACGCTGCTACGCTGACAGGTGCGGCAGTACGTGCCATCAGCACCTTCGGCATTGCCGCCATGCAGCAGAATGCTGAAAATCCGTTCAACCTGTTGAAGATAATGGGCAACCAGGTGTATGAGCGCATCGCCGAGTTCCCCTTCTGGAAGGAGTACGACAAACTCATCGAGTCCGATGTCGCAGACATCAAGAACTGCGGCATCGCGCAAGCTGGCACCATCACTGCGGGCAAGTTCCTAGCCCACTTTGCCAAGCAGACGCCCTATATCCATCTTGACATTGCCGGTGTGGCATTCTTCTCCAAGAAGCAGGATTACTATTGCACGGGTGCCTCGGGCTACGGCATACGGCTGCTATACGCCTTCTTGCAGACATACGAGATGGTGCTAAATTAAGAATTAAAAATTAAGAATTTAAATTTGGCTGCCGCCCTATAAACTATTAACTTTAAACTATCAACTTTAAATCAACGATTATGGAAGAAAAAAATAATAAATCACGTGTTCGAGTCGCCATAACACAAGGCGACATCAACGGTGTCGGCTATGAGGTTATTCTCAAAACATTCAGCGACAGCCGTATGTTCGATTTCTGCACCCCTGTCCTATACGGCTCCACCAAGGTGGCATCATACCACAAGAAGCTTCTCGCCCTTCATCAGGACATTGCCTTCAACGGCATCCATGATTCTAAAGAGGCAGTCGACCGCAAGTTTAATGTGGTCAATCTTACTTCAGATGAGATTAAGATTGATATTGGCAAACTGACCGAGGTGGCAGGCCTGCAGTCGCGACTGTCCCTCAACCGTGCTTGCGAAGACTTGCGCAAGGGTCTTGTGGATGTTCTCGTCACTGCGCCTATTAGCAAGAAAAACATCCAATCACCTGATTTCGATTTTCCTGGACACACAGAGTATCTGTCCCATCAGTTTGGCTGCAGTAGTCTGATGATAATGGTGTGCGACCGCATACGCATCGGCATCGTCACCAACCATTTGGCACTAAAAGACGTGCCGAGTGCGCTTACGCATAATCTTCTTTATGATAAACTCATGTTGATGAACGAGTCGCTGAAGCGCGACTTTGGCGTGCCGATGCCCAAGATTGCCGTTCTTGCTCTCGACCCCCATGCTGGCGACAATGGTGTGATTGGCGATTTCGACATGAAGGTCATCAAGCCTGTCATAGATGAAGTTCAGAAGAAGAATGTGCTAGCCTACGGTCCCTATCCATCCGACGGCTTCTTTGGCAGCAACGAATTCAACAAGTTCGACGGTGTGATGGCTCTCTACCACGACCAAGGCCTCATTCCCTTCAAGCTGATGTCGTTCACAGAAGGTGTCAATTACACTGCCGGACTGCCATACGTGCGCACGTCGCCTGCCCACGGTACCGCTTTCGACATTGCCGGCAAGGACAAGGCGAGCGAACAATCGTTCCGCAGTGCAGTATATCTCGCCTGCAACATCCTTCGCAACCGCAAGGAATATGACGAGCTCACAGCCGATCCGCTACCTTAACTCTTTATAATGCCACTATGAGCACTCTCAATTCTTCACTGCCCAAACCTTCGCGACTGGTGCTGTTCGACGGCATGGCGATGATTTATCGTGCCTATTATGCCCTAAATGGTGCTCCACGTACCAATTCTAAGGGGATGAACACGGGAGCGATACTGGGCTTTACCACCACGCTCTACGACCTCATCAAGAAGCTTCGCCCTACCCACATGGCAGTGGCGTTCGACTTGCATAAGCCCACTTTCCGTCACGAGATTTTTCCCGAATACAAGGCCAACCGCGATGCCACTCCCGAACCGATACTTGACTCGTTGCCATTCATCCACCAGATAGTTACCGCTTTCAATATCCCCATCCTCACGTGCGAGGGCTACGAAGCCGACGATATTATCGGCACCGCCTCCCATTGGGCTGAACAACAAGGCTTCGACGAGGTGCTGATGGTGACACCAGACAAGGATTTTGGGCAGTTGGTCACCGACCACGTTCGCATCTATCGGTTTGGTCGCATGGGCAAGCCCGACCAGATTATGGGCATCGACGAGGTGAAGGAGAAATTCGGTGTCTGCCGTTGCGAACAGGTCAAGGATCTCCTCGGTCTTTGGGGCGACACGTCCGACAACATACCGGGCATCCCCGGAGTGGGGGAGAAGACCGCCAAGAAGCTCATCGACCAATTTGGCAGCGTTGAAGAAATGGTGGCGCACTCCGACGAAATAAAGAACGATAAGATACGCTCTCTTGTGCAACAGCACGGCGAACAGGCTATTTTTAGCAAACAGTTGGCTACCATTGTGCTCGATGCCCCCGTCACCCTTAGCGAAGAGTCTTTGCGATTGCAGAAGCCAGACTATGCCGCATTGCAGACCCTCTTTACCGAGCTTGAGTTTCGAAACCTCTCCAAGCGTATCTTTACCGACCTCTCAGTTTCCGACCCATCCGAAGCACAGCGTTTTGCAGCCTCCAAGCCTGCCGCGCCTAAGCCTTCGACCCAGTCGGCACAGCCTGCCGTCATTCAGCCCTCCTTGTTCGATGCTCCAGAACCCGAGAACAAGCCCGCACTCGACATCAGCCCTCTCAACGATTTCCCCGATGCGGGCGATGTAGCCATATTTGTTTCTGGTGCCACCATCGTGCTAGCATTCAGTGCCGACGAAGTCTATTCCTCATTGGTGGGCGATATCAATGTCGACAAACTCCGCACGCTCATGCAGCGGGGCGACACCCTCAAACTCTGCTACGACCTCAAGGCTGTCAAATACATCCTGCGAGAACTCGACATTCAGCTTGCAGGTGATATTTTCGACGTGCAGTTGGCACACTATCTCATTGATGCCGAGGCTCGACACGCATACAATAACATTGTGCTGGGCACTCTCGGTGTCGAGCCTGCCACTCCACAGGAGTCTGCTGCCCTGCTCTGGCAGCTCTATCCCTTATTGGCGGCAAAGCTAGCCGATGCCAATCTCAACAAACTATATGCCGAAGTCGAACTGCCATTGGTCGACGTGCTTATCGGCATGGAGGAGGAGGGTGTGCGTATCGATGTCGACGCGTTGCGCGAATACTCTGCCCGCCTCTCTGTCGAGCGCGACCAAATCGAGCAGTCCATCTACACCCAGGCGGGCACAACTTTCAATATCTCATCGCCAAAGCAGCTCGGCGAAGTGCTGTACGAACGGCTCAAAGTCACCGACAAGCCTCCACGTACAGCCACCAAGCAATATTCCACCGCCGAGGATGTGTTGGTCAAACTCAAGGACAAGCATCCCATCATTGGGCAAATTCTCGAATACCGTTCCCTCACCAAACTCATCGGTACCTATTTAGACAGTTTCCCCAAGCTTATCAATCCCACAACCCATCGCCTGCACACCGTCTACAATCAGACCGTCACCGCCACCGGTCGGCTCTCTAGCAGCAATCCCAACCTCCAGAATATACCCATCCGCACCGAACGGGGTCGTGAGATACGTCGTGCCTTTGTCGCTCGCGACGAGAACTATGTGCTTCTCGCTGCCGACTATTCACAAATCGAGCTTCGCATCATTGCCTCCCTTGCCAACGACCGCCACATGATTGAGGCCTTCGCCAATCACTACGACATTCATGCCGCCACCGCCGCCAAGATATACAGCATTCCGATGGAAGAAGTGTCAAAAGACCTCCGTCGCAATGCCAAGTCGGTCAACTTCGGCATCATCTATGGCATCAGTTCCTTCGGACTCAGCGAGCAGCTAGGCATATCGCGCAAGGAGGCTTCGGCACTTATCGACGAGTATTTTACCCAATACCCCGACATCAAGAACTATATCGATACCAACATCGCCTTTGCCCGTGAGCATGGCTACGCGCAAACCCTGTTGGGTCGTCGTCGCTATCTTGCCGACATCAACTCGCGCAATGCCGCCGCCCGCAGTTTCGCCGAGCGCAATGCTGTCAATATGCCCATCCAAGGCACCTCGGCCGACATGATAAAGATTGCCATGATACGCATCTATCACGAGTTCCAACGCCTTGGGTTGAAGTCTAAGATGATTCTCCAAGTCCATGACGAATTGGTCTTTGACTGCTACAAACCAGAGGAACAGCAGGTGCGTGCCATTGTCGAGGATGCCATGCTCAACGCACTCCCGCTCTCCATCCCCATCGAGGTAGGCATCGATGTCGGCCCCGACTGGCTCTCTGCCCACTAATAGCTATAACATCAAGAATTGAATTATAAACAATAATAAACACACATAGAAAATGAAAAAGATAGTTTCCCTATTCTTCTTTGCGGCGATTGCAGCCGTCACGCTTCAGGCTCAGACCGATTCCAAGCCCGACTTCTCGTCGGTCTGCTCCTCCGGCCAAGTGATTTATTACAAAGTCGTCGACTATGGCGAGGTGAATGTATGGTACAACAATGACTATCCCGAGGTTTTGGGTGGTTTTGTCGTGATTCCTCGCTCTGTCCGTCACGACGGCCAGAACTATGTCGTCACAGGCATCGCCGACGAGGCGTTTGCCAACTGCATCCGCATCCAAGGCATGGAGTTACCCACCACCATGTTCTTCATCGGTGAGCGTGCCTTCTACCGTTGCACCGACCTCCGCTTCATCTTCATGCCCAAGACGCTCACCTACATTGGTGCCAGTGCCTTCGAGGGTTGCACTGCCTTGCTCGACGTGGTGATGCCCAACTCCGTCACCGAGATGGGAGCCTATGCCTTCAAAGACTGCTCCAATGTGCGCCATTTTGTCATTTCGCATGGCTTAGAAGAAATCCCCGAAGGAACTTTCATGAATTGCGTCTCAGTCACCGACTACCTCATTCCCGCTGCCGTCACTACCATCGGCTGCCATGCCTTCGACGGCTACAAGAGTCTGAAGAGTGTCACCTTCTTTGGCCCCGTGCCTCCCACACCCGACTGCGAGCCCGCCTTCGGTCGTGAGATTCCCATCACCGTTATGAACAAGCACTTTGCCGCCTACAAGGCCTCCTACATCTGGGGGCAGTACACAATCCTTGAAATGTGATTGTATTATGAAAATGGCTGCAAGGTTCTTGGCATTTTTCTTTGTGCTGCCATTCTGTCTTGTCGGCTGCAGAAAGGACTCAATAAAGCCGGTCGACATCGATACCGTCCATGACATCGGTTTGTTCTCGGTCAGTGCTACCCAGAAGGTTGTTTTTGCACTAGGTAACCTCGCCGAGGATGGGCTCAGCTTTGTCGACAGCCAGTACCAACTGGGAGGTTATTTCGGCTGGGGTTCGGGCGACCATCCCAGCGACACGTCGGTAGACTACCAAGACTATGTTGCCTTTGACGATTGGGGCAACCATATCGAGGGCGGGTGGCGCACGCTGACTCTTGACGAGTGGCACTATATTTTGTTTACTAGGGAGTCGGCAGGGGATAAGCACGCATCGGGCATTGTCAATAATAAACATGGTTTGATCCTGTTGCCCGATAACTGGACTTTGCCCGATAGTTGTCAGTTTTCACCTGGTGAGAATGGGTGGTCGCGCAACAGGTATTCCCTACGCCAGTGGCAAAAGATGGAAGAGGCAGGTGCTGTCTTTCTGAGGGCGGGAGGCTACCGTTGGGGCTCGAGGACATTCGGCATAGATATTGGTGGAAACTATTGGTTGGTAACACGTTATGATGTAGATGATGCTCACTATATGTATTTTGATGGCAATCTGGTGAATTGGCAAACCATCACCAATCTCGCCGCAGGCATGCAGGTGCGTCTGGTGCGGGATATGAATTAGTACGCACTTGTACTGTTTTGCAATAAGAGAAAAGGCACTTGCCAATTTGGTAAGTGCCTTTCTCTATAATGTATTAGTGTAAGTTAGTCAACTTTCATCTCTTGCAGGAACTTCACGCTAGCGTGTATATGTTTGTACATGATTTGGTCGATGTCCACAAAGTTCACGCTCTTGCGGTAGTCGGTAACCAACTGCTCGATGAAGGGGCTGCTCTTCAGACCTTCCTGATGACGGAAGTCCAGCGCCTGTGCCGCGTTGAACAGCTCGATGGCGAGGACACGTTCTGTGTTTTCTGCCACGCGGTAGCACTTCGTGGCAGCGTTGCCGCCCATGCTCACGAGGTCTTCCTGATTTTGACTGCTGGGAATGCTGTCGACGCTGCATGGTGTGCAGAGTTGCTTGCTTTGGCTCACAATCGAGGCGGCAGCGTACTGCGGAATCATAAAGCCGCTGTTCAAGCCCGGCTTGGCAACGAGGAAGCTCGGCAGTCCACGTTTGGCATCGATAAGCTGGTAGGTGCGACGCTCGCTGATGCTGCCCAGTTCTGCCACAGCAATGGCTAGGAAGTCGAGCACCATCGCCATCGGCTCGCCGTGGAAATGGCCGCCGCTGATGACCATGTCCTCGTCGGGCAGTACGATGGGATTGTCGGTCGTGGAGTTGATTTCGGTCTCAACCACCGAGGCAACATAGGCGATAGTGTCCTTGGCGGCACCATGCACCTGCGGGGCACAACGGAAGCTGTAGGGGTCTTGCACATGCTCCTTATGGCGGGCAATAATCTGGCTACCCTCCGTGAAGCGGCGCACGTTGGCAGCCGTCTCCAGCTGGCCCTTGTGTGGCCGCACCATGTGCAGGCTCTCGTAGAAAGGCTCTATGCGACCGTCGAAAGCGTCGAGGCTCAGCGACAGCAGCATGTCGGCTTGTAGGCTGAGACGCTGTGCCTTAAGAACAGACCACACGGCATAGCTGCTCATAAACTGGGTACCATTCAGCAATGCAAGGCCTTCCTTGCTCTGCAGTTCGATAGGCTGCCAGCCCTTCTCGGCATACACTTCCTTCACGTCGCAGCGACGGCTCTTATAGTACACGTCGCCCATACCCAAGATGGCGGGAAGCATCAGGTTCGCCAACGGGCAGAGGTCTCCGCTAGCACCCAGGCTGCCCTGTTGGTACACCACAGGCAGCACATCCTCGTTGTAGCAGTCCACCAGCCGTTGCACCGTCTGCAGTTGAGCACCGCTGTAGCCGAAGCAGAAGTTCTGCACCTTCAGCAGCAGCATCAGCTTCACCACCTCTTGCGGCACCTCGTCGCCAACACCGCAGGCGTGGCTCATCACCAAGTTCTTCTGCAGTTGGCTCAATTGTTCTTTGCTGATAGAGATATTGCACAGCGAGCCGAAGCCGGTAGTGACACCGTAGATGGGCACTTTCTGAGTTTCCATCTTGCGGTTCAGGTAGTCGCGGCATTTCTGGATGCGGGCCTTCGCCTCGTCGCTAAGTGCGATGGTCATATTGCCTTCCACGATTTCCTTCACGCGGGCAATCGTCAGGCGTTCGTTGGGGTTGATATAGTGTATCATGGGTTGTTGTAGTTATTTATCAATCTGTGCGTGAGCTTTCTGTGCTATGTCGTCGTCCACCAGTATGCGGCCGCAATGCTCGCAGACGATGACCTTCTTGTGCATCTTGATTTCGCTCTGGCGCTGGGGCGGTATCTTGCTGAAGCAGCCGCCACATGCGTCGCGGTCGATAGTCACGACGGCAAGGCCGTTGCGTGCCTGCTGGCGGATGCGCTTATAGGCAGTCAGATATCGGTCGTCGATATACTGCTCCATCTCTTTCGACTTTTCAAGTAGGCGCACCTCGTCTTTGCGGGTCTCTTCGATAATGCCGTCAAGCTCGGCCTTTTTGGAGTCGAGGTCGTCTTGGCGATTCTTGATGAGCAGTTCGGCAGCCTCGATGTGGTGCTTCAGCTCCTCAATCTTGCTCTTCGCGTCGCGGTTGCGGCGTTCGCAGAGCTGTATCTCAAGGTCCTGGAACTCGATTTCCTTGTTAATCGCTTCAAATTCGCGGTTATTGCGCACGTTGTCCTGCTGCTTCTCGTACTTCTTTATCATCGCCTGATGGTTCGCTATCTCCTCGTTGCGCTTAAGGATGTTGACGTTCTGCTCGTTGATGCTGACCTTAAAATTGTCGATGCGGGTCCGCAAACCAGCTATCTCGTCCTCAAGGTCCTGGATGGCTTGTGGCAGCTCGCCACGGATGATTTGAATCTTGTCGATTTCCGAGTCGATAAGCTGCAAGGTGTGGAGGGCTACCAAACGACGCTCAATAGCGACATCGACGTCAATGTTGGGGCGGGCAATCTCCGTTACGGCCTGCTCTTCGACTTCGGGTGTAGTGACTTTCTTCGGCATAATAAAATCTGTGTATCTTAATTTATATTATTATTGTTCAGTTAGATATAGTTTACAAAACTCTTTCCTCGCTCACTGATAAAACATGCAAAATTACTAAATTTTTTTGATATAATAGAATAAATTAATTCTTTGCTGAACTGCTCGCTCTCAAAATGCCCGATGTCGGCCAGCGTGATGCGCCCTTCGGCACGCTGGAAGTCGTGATACTTCATGTCGCCTGTCAGGTATACGTCGGCGTGCTGGCGGATGGCATCGTCGATAAGGAAACTGCCTGCCCCGCCACAGATGGCGATGCGGCTGACCGATGGGCTGACAATTTGGCTTGTGCGCAAGAATGGCAGTCCCAGACTCATCTTCACCTGTTCCAAAAACGCCTCTGTTGGCATCGGGTAGGGGAGTGCCCCAATCATGCCTGCACCCACCTCGGGCGACGGCTGCCCTTCGAGCTGTCGCAATATCTGACAATCTGTCAGCCCCAGCACTTGTGCCAAAATGCCGTTCACGCCATTCTTCAGATTGTCCAAGTTGGTATGGGCGGCATAGACTGCGATGTTGTTCTGTATCAGCTTCATGATGTGCCGTCCCGTGGCATCGGCGGGCGTGATGCGTTTCACACCGCCAAATATCATCGGATGGTGCGTGACTATCATGTTCGCACCCCGCTCCAGGGCTTCCTCTATCACCTCGTCGGTCACATCCAATGCCACCAACGCTCCCCGACACTCCTGCTCAGGGTCGCCCAGAAGGAACCCGGCATTGTCATATTTCTCTTGGTATTCCGGGTGCAACTCCGCATCCAGATATTCAATCAGCGTAGATATTGTCATATCGTCGTTTTTTACTTGTGTCTACCATAACGTCACACACCCATCTTTATTGTGCAGATAAGGCTAAATTTACCTATTTTCCGCTGTTATTTATATGTCTGACAACTAGATGGCTTGTTTTAGTGTAGCTTCCTCATGGCTCTCTTACTTATTCTATAGTTATACCTTATTTATACTTTATTTATACCTTATTTATACTATTCTAGAATAGTATACATAAGGTATAAATAAAGTATAAATAAGGTATAACTATAGAATAAGTGCACAATCTACGGTGGGATTGAGTATGACGAAAAGTAGGGGAGGTAAGGGAGAAATCGGGACTGACATTTTGTCACGATAGTATGGCAGATAACCCTGTTTGGCACACAATATGCTATTATAGCCAACATCAATTTGTATAACAAAAACTAAAAATTATAGTATTATGAACATTCAACCTTTAGCAGATCGCGTTCTGATTCAGCCCGCCGAGGCCGAGCAGAGAACCGCTTCCGGAATCATCATTCCCGACACCGCAAAAGAGAAACCCCAAAGAGGCAAGGTGCTTGCCGTGGGCAAGGGCACCAAGGATCACGAGATGACCGTCAAGGTGGGCGACAACGTGCTGTATGGCAAGTACAGCGGCACCGAAATCGACATCGACGGCACCAAGTACATGATTATGAAAGAAAGCGACATCTACGCAATAATATAATTGTAAAATCAGATTATTCAGAATATTCAGATTATTCCGACCACTCTGATAAAAAATGAAAGGAACAAAACATCATGGCAAAAGAAATAGTTTTCAATAACGACGCTCGCGAACAATTACGCAAAGGCGTTGACGCATTGGCAAATGCAGTGAAAGTGACCCTCGGACCGAAAGGCCGCAACGTGGTTATCGATAAGAAGTTTGGTGCCCCCCAGATTACCAAGGACGGCGTGACCGTGGCCAAGGAGATTGAGCTGGAGAACGGCATCGAGAATATGGGTGCCCAGATGGTGA
>CAMZFW010000028.1 GCA_947306225.1 uncultured Bacteroidales bacterium | reverse complement strand
ATATTTTCGTTTTTCAATTTATTTTGTGTATCTTTGCAATGATTTTAAGGCGGCGATGCCGCTAGATATAGACAATTATATTATCTGATTATGAAAAAGATAGGATTAGTTCTCATACTTCTGTCGCTATCTCTGGCACAGGGCAGGATTGCTGCGCAGACACCTGAGACGGACTCAATAGATGTGTTGCACTATGATATTACACTCGACATGGGCAACCTAGTGGAGAAGCAGGTACAGGGCACTGCCGAAATCACCTTCGTGCTGACACGCGACTGTAACCAGGTGACGTTCGACTTAATTGCCGACCAAGTCTCACCCGTCATGCTCGACGGCATCGTGACACGCGGTTTCAACTACGACCGCGACAATGCCTTGCTGACAGTCTATGCCGGTGGCAACCCGGGCGACACACACGTAGTGTCGGTGCCTTACGTGACCAACGGCTATGTGGAGAGCTATGGCTGGGGCGGCCTGCACATGGACAACAACCTGTACTACAACCTCGGAGTGGCCTTTTTGGCTCATCCGCACGTGTATGGTCGTGGTTGGTTCCCTTGTCGCGACAATTTCTACGACAAGGCCACCTACCGCCTCACGGTAACGTCACAACCCGGCTGGAGAGCCATCTGTGGCGGTTTGAAACAGTCGGAAGTGACCAACGCCGACAGCAGCAACACCAGCGTGTGGCTGCTTGACCATCCCACACCCACCTATCTGGTGTCGGTGTCGTCAGCTCCGTGGCACATTATCGAGCGTGAATACGAAAGCCTGTACGGCACCTATCCTGCCCTCATAGGCTATTTGAGCCGTGACAGCACTCAGGTGCACGACAAATTTGATGTGTTGGAGAATGTGCTGCCCGCTTTCGAGCGCGCCTTTGGTCCCTACCGTTGGGACCGCGTGGGCTATATAGGCACGCCGAAGGGGTCGATGGAACATGTAAACAACATCGGATTGGTGGATGCCTGCATCGCCGTCAGTGACGAAGCATGCCAAATGACCACCTGCCATGAGCTGGCACACGCCTGGTTTGGCAACCTGCTCACATGCGCCTCAGAAGGCGATATGTGGATAAACGAGGGCGGTGCGTCGTTCTGCGAAGAGGTGGCAATGGAGGCCATAAACGACCGTGCCGCTGCCACACGGTACTATCTGGACATGTTGCGCGAGGTGCTGCTGACCGCCCACCATGCGGACCACGGCTACCGCGCATTGTCGGACATGTCGCCCAACTACACCTACGGCACCACCACCTACAAGAAGGGTGCGTTGGTGTGGCATTCGCTGCGCGGCATCATGGGCGACTCGCTGTTCTACAGCTGCATGAACCGACTCTTTGAACGCTGTGCCTTCGGCAATATCGATGCGGCAGGCTTACGCGACAGCCTCAGCCTATACAGCGGCATGGACTTGGAGGGATTCTTCGACTTCCATGTGTTCACCCCAGGATTTGTAGACTTCACTATAGAAAGCCTAGAGACGACGTGGGAGGGTACCGCCACCTTGACACTGCGCCAGCGGCTACGGGGCACTGACCACTATGCCCACGGCCAGCGAGTACCAGTGACCTTCTTCTCACACGACAACCAACAATCAGACCAGTGGATGACCGTTGACGACAGCGTGGCCACACAGACATTCTCACTGCCGTTCGTTGCTGCCTACGCGGTGGTGGACTACCACGACCTGATTTCGGATGCCGCCACAAACAGTGCCGTCACCCTCAACCATACAGGCAACTACGACATGAATAATACCTATTGTAAGGTGTATGTAGGCCCGGATGCCAGCACACCCATCAACCATCGTGTGCAGGTGACCCATCATTTCACCCACCCCACAGGAGACCTGCCAGAAGGCGTAGTACGCATCGCCGACCGCTATTGGGAGGTGCAAGCGGCACCTTGGGACCAAGCGATAAGCCTCCGCCTACTATATAACCAAGGTCCCTATGGGGCGTCGGGAGCAGGGTTCATCGACATGGGATTCTACGAAAACCGCGCCACGCTCGACTCGCTGTGCGTGCTGTACCGCCACGACGCACAACATCCATGGCAGATGGTATCACGCAAACGCACCAACTCCAGCAACTCTAACACTGGCTTTTTCACCACCACACTCTTCCCCGGACAGTATGTCCTTGCCGTGGCAGACACAAACCTGGTGGGCATCCCTGCCGAACCGGCTCCATCGTGGGACAGGCAGGCACAAGCCTTGCCCCTACGGATATTCCCCAATCCAGGGCACACGCAATTCACCGTCGAGGTGGAGGGCTACGATAAAAAATTCGACCTTCAAATATTTGACAATTATGGCAAGAACGTCTTAACTGCCAATGGGTTGAGCAATGGCGACACCGTCCGCCACAACCTCCCTGCAGGAAGTTATGTCGTGATAATCAAAAATAATTACGTATCTTTGCAGTCGCAAATTATTGTACAATGAAAAATATACGAACTGTTTTATTGGTAGTTATGTTGCTGGCAGCCACCACGGCTTCTGCTCAGTACACACAGGACAAACCCAACACTGAATTCATGTTTAAGGTGGAGATGGGCTATCTCCACAACGTAGGCAACTATGGCCAGCCCGAGGTCGAGGGTGTCAATCCCGCCATCCTGCCCTCCGGCTATCGCCTCAACCTGCACGAAGAGGCTGCAGGTCTGAACGTCATGGCTGGTGCCAACATCAGCCAGGACTTCTTCCTCGGTGGCGGTCTCGGCTATGCCTATTGCTATCCGCGCTTTGCAGGCAACATCGACTATACCCCCAGCCACATGGCACACGGCTTTGTCGACATGGACTTCCGTCCCGTTGGCGACATCTGGGCTCCCATGGTGGGTGCTCGCGTAGGCGGCAGCTTCCTGATGAACCCTGGCAACTATGGCAACACCATCAGCCCCTATCTGGAGGTGTATGGCGGCATCAACTGGTTCTACGACCACTCCCTGCAGCAGATGGACCGCAACTATCACAGCCTCTATGCCGAGGTGGGCATCATTCTAGAGCAGCAGACAGTCTTTATCCCCATCCGTGTGGGCTGGCGATGGTAGCAAATGCGCTAACTAGTTAATGCGCTCAAAGATTCAATCATTAGCACATTAACGCATTCCCGCATTCTCACATTTAATATTGTGATATGGACAGTACACGTCAACAGAAGATTTCACGCCTTATCCAGCAGGATTTAGGCGACATATTCCTGCGCGAGATGAAGCCCGTGTTGGGCAACTCGCTCATTACCGTCACCCGTGTCCGCATCACCCCCGACCTCTCCATCGCCCGCGTCCACATCAGCATCATGCCCATTGGCGACATCCCTGCACACGGCAACCAGCCTGCACAGCCTGCCACCAAGCAGGGCATTATCGATGCCATCCTCACCCACAGCGGCGACATACGCCGTCGGCTGGGCAACCGCGAGGGCAAGCAGCTACGCATCATCCCCCAGTTGGACTACTATCTCGACGACTCGCTCGACTACGTGGAGCACATCGAGCAGCTGCTCAAACAGTAAGCAGGGAGGCAGACCGTGAGTGGCAACCCACAGCGGCGCAACGGCGCACCTCTGACCCTCTTGGTGGCATGGCGCTACCTCTTCTCGCGCAAGCAGAAGACCGTTATCAACATCATCTCATGGATTTCTCTCGTGGGCATCGCCGTCAGCACGGCGGCACTCATCGTAGTGCTCAGTGTCTACAACGGCATCGGCAACCTCACACAGAGCCTCTTCAACTCCTTCGACCCCGAGTTGCTGGTGCAGCCCGCCAAGGGCAAGACCTTCCACACTGCCGACATCGACATGGCTCAGCTGCAACAGCTGCCGGGCGTTGCCGCCGTGTCGCAAATAGTGGAAGAGAATGCTTGGATAACCTACAACCACAACCAAGCCATCGTCGCCTTGCGCGGTGTCGACAGCCAATACCCCAAGGTGTCGGGACTCGACACCCTCCTCTACGAAGGCGTGTATGGCTTGAAATGCGAGACGGTAGGCAACTGGAATAGTCAACAGGACACTAGCACACTCACACAATCAAACATTAACACAATCAATTACTTCCTCCTATTCGGTGCCGAAGTATACTACAACCTCGGCATCCGCGAGGCATCCAATGTCCCTGTGGCGGTACACATCCCCAAGCGTGGCACCGCCCTCGGCATGACCATGGAGCAGGCCCTCAACACCGCCTACGCCATGCCCGGTGGCAACTTCTACATTCAGCAGGACATCGACAATCGCTACGTGGTGGCCGACATCGCCTTCGTGCGCCAATTGATGGATTATGCCGACGACGAGTGCACCGCCCTCGCCATTGCCCTGCAACCCTCGCTCCGCAACAAAGGTAAGGCCGATGCCAAAGCCACCGTGCAGACGTTGCTGGGCGACAACTTCACCGTCAAAGACCGTTTCCAACAGCAGCCCATCTACTACAAGGTGTTCCGTAGCGAGCGACTCGGCATCTACCTCATCCTAGCGCTCATCGTCCTCATCGCCACCCTCAACCTTGCCGCCTCGCTCACCCTGCTGGTACTCGACAAGCGACGCGACACCGCCACCCTCCGCAGCATGGGCATGGAACGCAGCCAGCTGTGCCGCATCTTCCGCATCGAGGGCATCATGATAGCCTCCATCGGCGTGGTGGCAGGCCTGCTGGTCGGCTTCGTCATCTGCCTGCTCCAGCAGCAGTTCGGCATCGTCAAGATGGGCGAAGGCTTTGTCGTCTCCGCCTTCCCCGTGGCCATGCGTGGCATCGACTTTCTCATCACCCTCCTCATGGTCGTCGGCATCAGCACCTTCGCCGTCCTCGCCACTATCCGGAAAAAGAAGGTGCAGTGATTCACTTTTTTTGTATATAAATTATTTTTTGTATTTTTGCAGCCTGCGGAAAAACGTGCATCCGCAAATAAGTAATTATATATCACCAATATACGAATTTATAATCATACAAATAACAAACAAAATAAATGGTGACTAGTGCCCAACCGACGGCAATATTGCCGACAGCAAATCACTTTTCACAATTTTTAATTCTTTAATCCAAATCTTAATCATAAAGTGGCAAGAGAAATAAAATTTAGTCTGGTCTACCGTGATATGTGGCAATCGTCAGGCAAGTACCAGCCCCGTATCGACCAACTCGTGCAGGTAGCCCCCGCCATCGTGCAGATGGGCTGCTTCGACCGCATCGAGACCAACGGCGGTGCTTTCGAGCAGGTCAACCTTATGTACGGCGAGAATCCCAACAAGTCTGTCCGTGCCTGGACCAAGGAGTTCAACAAGGCAGGCATACAGACCCACATGCTCGAGCGTGCCCTCAACGGCCTCCGCATGTACGGCGTGCCCAAGGATGTGCGCCAACTGATGCCCAAGGTCAAAAAGGCGCAGGGTGTCGACATCATGCGCTCCTTCTGCGGCCTCAACGACCCCCGCAACCTCGAACTCTCGGTCAAATATGCCAAGGAAGCCGGCATGATTAGCCAGGCCGCCCTCAGCATCACCTACTCCCCTATCCACACTGTCGAATACTACATGGGCGTGGTTGACAAGCTGGTCGAGTTCGGTGCCGACGAGATTGCCCTGAAGGACATGGCCGGCATCGGCCGTCCCACCATGCTGGGCAAGCTGGTCTACGAGATTAAGAAGAAGTACCCCCACATCATCGTGCAGTACCACGGCCACTCGGGTCCCGGCTTCGCCATGGCATCCATCCTCGAGGTGGCACGTGCCGGCGCCGATGTCATCGACACCGCCATGGAACCCCTCGCATGGGGCATGGTGCATCCCGGCATCATCGGCGTGCAGGCCATGCTGAAGGAGGACGGCTTCCTCGTCAAGGACATCAACATGAAGGCCTACATGGAGACCCGTGCCCTCACCCAGTCGTTCCTCGACGACTTCCTGGGTCTCTACGTCAACCCCGCCAACCGCATCTGCACCTCCATGCTGGTGGGTTGCGGCCTCCCCGGAGGCATGATGGGTAGCATGATGAGCGACCTGAAGGGCGTGCACAGCGCCATCAACATGGCACTGAAGAAGAATGGCAAGCCCGAAGTGACCTTCGACGAGCTCACCGTTCAGCTGTTCCAAGAGGTAGCATACATCTGGCCCATGCTGGGCTATCCCCCACTGGTGACACCCTTCAGCCAGTATACTAAGAACATCGCCCTGATGAACATCATGGCACTGGCACAGGGCAAGCCCCGTTTCAGCCAGATTGACAAGGACAGCTGGAACATGATTCTCGGCCGTGCCGGCAAGCTGCCCGGCCCGCTGGCTCCCGAAATCGTCGAACTGGCTAAGAAGAACAACTACGAGTTCTACACCGGCAACCCGCAGGATGCCTATCCCGACGCGCTGCCCGAGTATATCAAGGAGATGGAAGAAAACGGCTGGGACCGTGGCGAAGATGATGAAGAACTCTTCGAACTCGCCATGCACGACCGCCAGTACCGCGACTACAAGTCGGGCCTCGCCAAGGAGCGTTTCACCAAAGAGGTGGCACAGCTCCGTGCCGAGAAGAACGCGGGTACCACCAACAAAAATGCTGTTAAAGCAGCCGAGGTCGTCACCCTCACGCCCAACTACATCAACGAGCGTCACGCCAATGCCACTCCCGTCGTCGCTACCGCCAACGGCCAGCTGCTGTGGGAAATCGACTTCAACACCTCGGTGCCCCCCACTCCCGGTCGCGAATATGCCGAAGGCGATGTCTTCTGCATCATTGAGGCCAGCTATGCCCTGATGAATGTCGAAGTCACCAAGCCCGGCCGCCTCATCGACACCTGCGTCAAGCAAGGCCAGATAGTCAAGAAAGGCGACATCCTCGGCTGGATGGAGTAACCACCCCGACCAGCGGAAGCAGGAATACCCTACGCTACAGGAATATCAACTCCAATGGTGTCTCAAGCCTCACCGCATGAGACACCATTTCTTATTCTTTCCCCCACCATTTTTTCTGGCTTATGGGTCATTTTGCAGGCTGATACCCTATTTAAATGTAGACTAATAAAGGGATTTGAGAGATTCTAGGTGCTTGAGAGAAAAATCGACTTTCGAAAGTGGTCTATGGTTCATTTTGCAGGCCGGAAGGCTGTGGTATCGTAGGAAATTGCTATCTTTGCAAAAATTCAAGATACCCAAATATGTTTAAAAAAAATGTCCAGCCTGTGGATCGCAGGGCACAAAGAAAAACGGTATTCGCAAAGGGAAACAACTGTACAGATGCCAAATTTGCGGATACCAATTCCGACAGGGCGACACAATAAGCGATGCTGATTTATGGAGGAGATACACGGACGGCAAGCAGACAATGTCTGAATTGGCAGAGCAGACAGGCGTAAGCCGTTCCACAATCAAACGACGATTTGCCTTGATGGAGAAGGTATGGGAGCAGCCTAAGCTCTATGGAGGGGGCTTTGTCCATATCGATGCCACTTACTGGGGGCATAACTGGGGAGTGATGGTGGCTGTTGACGAGAGTTCGTCAAAGGTGTTGTACCTTGCCTTCATCCGCCATGAGACTGTAGAGGATTACCGTAAGGCCGTGGCATCATTGGAGGAGCGCGGATTCAGTATAGACGGCATAATCATTGACGGTATGCAAAGCCTGTTCAGGGAGTTTGCAAGGTACCCCATCCAGATGTGCCACTTCCATATGATCAGTATCATCCGAAGATATCTCACAAAGAATCCCAAGATGAAGGCCGCTAAGGAACTCAGGAGTATCGTGCTGTCAATTACCAGTACAGACCAGACCTCCTTTGAGGCTGTCTACAAACAATGGAAAGAGACTTATGCCGACATTATCAATCGTCGCACCGTGTCGAAAAGGACTGGCGCCAGTTGGTACACCCATAAGAGGCTGCGTACCGCCATGCACAGCGTGGATTTCTACCTGCCCTACCTCTTCACGTTTCAACGCAAAGATTGCACGGGAATGCCGAACACCAACAACAAGATAGAGGGAACTTTCACCGATCTCAAGAACAATCTGAACGCTCACAGCGGTATGTCTATAGAGAATCGCAAGCGATTCATTATTGGGTTTTTCTTGGCATGGAACGAACTCAAACATGTCAAATGACAACGGTGGACACCTGTATCCGTATCCACCGTTCTTTGACTTGTCGTCATTCGTTGCAGTTCTATTCCTCACAGAGTTGCTCCCCAGCAGAGCTCCGCTACGCTTCAAACTGCGCGGCAAAAGTACAAAACATTGTCAACATGGCAAAACGTAGCGGTAAAATTTCAGCCTGCAATTTGAACCTTAGAACAAAAGTTGAAAAATTTAGCCTGCAAAATGAACCTTACGCCTTTTTTCTTTTGCAGTTATCCGTTCGTTTGCCGTTCGTTATCCGATCGTTTGCCGTCCAGGCGACGGCAAACGACCCCCCAATCGGTAGAATGCGGTAAGAATCCGTAAGAATCGGTAAGATACGGTAAAATGCAGTAAGTTTCGGTAAGTTTCAGTAAAATGCGGTAAAGAAATGAGGCGTTACGAGGGTCAGCACCACGCTGGCAGTGGCTGAAACCCCACTTGTCTGACCCAAACCTCGACCACACACAAAAATATTATTTTGCCATATCAAAAAGAATGTGTATCTTTGCAACGTGGATAATACATCATATTTGATGTACTATATGTAAAAACAGGGATATATACATAACATATTATGCATAACACGTACATATTCGACCCATACCCGTTGCAAGTGACGATGCAGCGGTTGGCGGAGAACCTCAAGGCGCGACGCTTAGAACGCAAACTCTCCACCAAGAGCCTGTCGGAGATAAGCGGAGTGCCAGCCTCATCCATCCAGCGTTTCGAGTTGAAGCATTCCATCTCGCTCGAATCGTATGTCAAGCTGGCAAAAGCCTTGGGCTATTCCGAGGAACTGATGCAGCTGCTCGCGGAACCGAAATACGACACGATGGAAGAGCTGTTGGAGATAAACAAGAACAAAAATAGGAAACGCGGAATCTAAGTTCGAAATGTTTAAAAATATACAATATATCAGCGTGATGTATCACGGTCGCAAGGTGGGCACCTTGTCAATGGGTAACCATTCATGCTGCCAGTTTGAGTACGACCGTACCTGGCTGCGTGAGGGCTTCTCCATCTCGCCACTTCATTTGCCCCTAAAGGCCGGCCTTTTCACGGCAGACTGGCAACCTTTCAATGGCAACTTCGGCATCTTCGAGGACAGCCTTCCTGGAGGTTACGGCGAGCACCTGCTCCGCAAGGTGCTTCGTCATGAGGGTGTCGACTACAACAGCCTCACACCAGTGCAGCGGCTGAGCATTGTGGGCGGTTCCGGCATGGGTGCCTTGTACTATGTCCCTGAGAGTAAAGTCGGGAATAACGCCTCCAGACTTACGCTCGACGAGATGCAGACCCTAGCCCTCGAAGTGCTGTCCGAAAGAAGCGACGAAGGAGCCAGCCTGCTACTGATGGGCAGCGGCAACTCTGGCGGCGTGCGGCCTAAATGTCTATATAGCGACGAGACAGGCCATTGGCTCGTGAAATTCCGCCACACATTCGACCCTATGGACATCGGGCAGCAGGAGTACCGTTACAACGAACTGGCGCGAAAGGCCGGCATCGTCGTGCCAGAGTTCCGGCTGATGGAAGGGAAGTATTTTGCCACAAAGCGGTTTGACCTCGACGAGCATGGAGAGCGTCTGCATGTAGCTACTGCCAGCGGATTACTGAACGAGCCCATCACACCGCCCAAGATGGACTATTACAGCCTGCTGCAGCTGACGGGCTACCTTACACAGTCGTCCGAGGCTGTGGAACAGCAGTTTCGCCGCATGGTTTTCAACCACTACGCCCACAACTATGACGACCACGCCCGCAACTTCAGCTTCATCTATCGCAACGACTGTTGGGTGCTTGCACCTGCCTACGACCTCACCAACGACCAGACCCTCGGCGAACACGCCACCACCATCAACTTCCGTGGCCTCCCCACCGACGAAGACATGATTACCGTCGGCATGAGCACAAAAATCCCCCGCCCCCGCTGCCAGCAGATTATCAACGAGGTGAAGGCTGCCGTCAAACTATTATAGCACCACCATACAACTCACACATTCAAACCATAACGTCTTAACACATTAACGGATTCGCACATTAACGCAATGACACATTCATTTATATTTTGCCAAACGAGAAATAATGCGTATCTTTGCAGTTTGAAAAATCGAAGTATATGGAAGATTTGGAGAATAACATCAACAAACTGATACAAATGGAGCAAGCGAGTTTCGAACAGAACTCCATGTTGCTCTATGAGTTGATGAGCCGTGGTGAGCAGAACATAGACAAACTTGATGATGTGGCAGACCGACTGATGGACACAATGTTAGGTATTACGGGTGCCGGAGAGGAAGTCTATCGCCAGTACCTCGATTATATTGAGACGTTCAATCCTGTGGAGGCTAAAGAGCGAAAAGAAGATCTCGAATACGATTTGGGTTACAAAACCCATGTACTCTACGCGGCAGCCATGCTGTGCCAACAAGAGCTGGACAGCCATAATTCTATTGACGGGAGCCCATCTTTCTCCGTTGTCATCCAGCATTATATTCCGAAAGTTTTTGATGTAAAGAAAAAGACTGCCACTTTCCTTTTTTTCGCCCATTTGGCCAATGGCCGTTCTGTTGATGAATTGATGCATATGTTACAAACCATCACGGAAGAAACTGACTATGTACTTGCCCATGTAAATGAATTTGAAGATTTGATGTATTACCCGAAAGAGACTTATCATCCACTCCATGAAGATGAGTGGAAATTCATAGAATACATTGTTGAACATAATATAGAGATTGTCAATACAAATGAAGACCAACGCAAAGAATTGATGTGTAAAGTATTTGGGATACAATAACATGAACGCATGTTTCCGAAACTTCCTTGTAGATATGCACGGAGAATTGAAAGACGAATAAGCCCCTGTTTTGAAAAAATACTATGGCAAATAAAATTTAAACAATATGACCAACAAAGAACCTGGATATGTTTACATACTGACTAACCCCAGCTTTCGTGAGGATTGGGTGAAGATTGGCAAGAGCAGCCGACCTGTGGATGTACGGAGCAAAGAGTTGGATAATACGGCGGTACCTTTGCCCTTTGAGATTTTTGCTACAATAAAAACTGTGAAGTTCAACGAGGTGGAGAAGTTAGTGCATAAAACCATTGACCGCCTTACCGACTTGCGTATTCGTCAGAATCGTGAGTTTTTCAATGTCGCTCCGCAAATGGCTCTCGACATCTTTCGCGATATTGCGATGACAATAGACGATGCCGAAGTGACGCTCTACGAAGACAACAAACCGATTGTAGAAAACGAACACAAGGAGCCTGTGAAGCGTGAAGTAAAACGTCCAAGGTTCAAGTTCTCCATGTGTGGTATTAAGATCGGCGAACAAGTCACCTTCGATCCTACGGGAGTTATTGTAAAAGTAGCTTCCGACGATTCTATCGAGTATGAGGGACGTATTTATAAACTCTCACCTTTCGTAGGCACTTTTATGCCTGAAGAACATCGCAATGCCTCCGGTGCATATCAGGGTGCCAAGTATTTCTCGTATAAGGGGAAAGTGCTGGATGAGATAAGAAAAGAAAATGAATAACACATTATAGATACATGAATCAAGATATACACAAACTGGTTGAGAAGTACGAGGCAGATAGGAACATGTATCTGACAGATCGCTACAATGAGACGCTGGTGAGAAGTGATTTCCTTGACCCGCTGTTTGAATTGTTGGGCTGGGACATCAAGAATAAAGCAGGAAGGCCTACGAATGAGCGTGAGGTGATTCTGGAGGAGCCTCTAAGAGCAGGCGTTTCTGAAAACACAAAAAAACCTGACTATACTTTCCGCCTGTTTGCAGAACGCAAGTTCTTTCTTGAAGCGAAGAAGCCTTGTGTACATATTAACGATGTTGATGCACCAGCACGTCAGGTTCGTCGTTATGGATATACAGCCAACTTGAAAATCTCTGTACTGTCGAACTTTGAGTACTTGATGATATATGATGCCTCTGTTAAAGTGGAGGAAACAGATACCAACCAAAAGGCTCTTATCAAGAAGTACCACTACACAGAATACGAAGACAAGTTTATGGAACTACAGCGTTTACTTGGCAAAGAGTCTGTGTATTCTGGCCAGTTTGATGAAGAGTGGAAGGATATTGAGGTTCGTTTGAAGCAGTGGTCTGTCGATAAGCAGTTCTTAAAGCAGATTAATGAGTGGCGTTTGTTGCTTGGCAAGGAGATTCTCAACGCAGAACCGACCATAGATATGGAGTTGTTGGGGGATGAAGTGCAAAGCTATATCAATAAGATTCTCTTTCTTCGTGTTTGCGAGGATAGAAATATCGAGACCTATAAGGATTTGCTGGCAATAGCAGATGAAGGTAATTTCGGTAAACTATTGGAGAAATTCAGAAAGGCTGATACGAAATACAACTCAGGTTTGTTTGACCAGGCACTTTCAGAACAAGTGGTATGCAATGCCAGTTCTGCTTTTTGGACTATCATCCGTCAGTTGTACTTCCCTGAAAGTCCATATTCATTCAGTGTTTTCTCATCTGACATCTTGGGCCACATTTATGAAATCTTCATTGCCGAGAAATTGGCGGTAAAGGATGGAGAATTGCAAATTGTCAAAAAGCCTGATAATGAGGATCGTGATGTAGTAACAACACCCACTTATATCATCCGCGAAATCCTCAGACAGACTATAACACCACTCTGCAAAGACAAGTCTGCCAAAGAAATACATAAATTGAAGATAGCAGATATTGCATGTGGCTCAGGAGCTTTCTTGTTGGAAGCATATCAGTTGCTTAATGATATTCTGATAGACTACTACATCCAACACGATACCTCGAAGCTTGTACAAATTGGCGAGAATTCTTACAGGTTGAAATATGCTGAAAAGAAGCAGTTGCTGAAAAATTGTATCTATGGTGTTGATAAGGATTTCAATGCAGCAGAGGCAAGTAAGTTTGGGCTTCTGTTGAAATTGCTGGAGAATGAGGATTCTGCAAGTTTGCTGAACGAACATCCCATTCTACCAGACATGGCTAAGAACATCTTCTTTGGTAATAGCCTTTTGTCAAGTAGCGATATTAACGATAAAGATGCCAATGATATTAATCCGTTTGATTTTGGCACAATGCGTTTCGATGCTATTATTGGTAATCCGCCTTATCTGACAACGGAAGGCATGAAGAATGTCACCCCAAAGGAACTTCCTTTGTACAAACATAAATACATAAGTGCATACAAGCAATTTGACAAGTACATTGTTTTTGTGGAGCGAGCAATGGATTTGTTGAACGACAACGGCTTGCTTGGCTACATTATCCCATTGAAGTTCATGAAGGTTGGAGCAGGTCAAGAACTGCGCCGTCTTATTTCAACTCGAAAAAACCTCGAAGCAATTACTGCATTCGGTGCTTGCAAAGTATTCCCTGGGAAGTCCAATTATACGTGTCTACTCATAGTTAAGAATGCGGAACACAAGACATTTAGATACAACGAGGTTAGCAACCTAAATCAATGGAAGTTGGCAGATAAGAATTTGTTGCCTACGGATACAAAAAGCTACAGTGAAATATCTGTGGGCACATGGACTTTATTTCCGGAGCAACTGAGGGGAGCATACGACACCATTCTGGCAAATAGTACGACACTTTTGGCAATTACTGGCGAGGACAATATCTTTAATGGCATCCAAACAAGTGCTAACAAAGTGTATGTTTTTCAGCCTAAGTCAGAGCAAAATGGCGTTTATACCTTCGAGAAGGATGGCCAAGATTGGAAAGTAGAGAAAGAGGTTACTAGACCATATTTCCAAACTTCGACTGGTGATGATGGTCTGAATACTTATCGCACATTTAAACCAAATGCATGTGTGATATTCCCTTATAGGAATAATGACAATGACAAATTAGAAATGATTCCTCTTGATGATATCAAGCTCTACTTCCCCAAACTCTATAAGTATCTTCTCGCTCACAAGAATATTTTGAATGCAACTTCTCGTGACATTAAGCCTGTTCCAACAACACTCAATGAGTGGCATAGGTATGGCAGATATCAGAGTCTTGATGCTTGCAATCTTCCTGAAAAAATTATTGTAGGTGTGCTCTCTACCGGCGACAAATACGCTGTTGACAGTTGTAGTACCTTTGTGTCATCAGGTGGTACAGCTGGCTATTGCATGATTGCTTTGCCAGAAAATTCTCCCTATTCCATCTACTATTTGCAGGCCATTCTTAACTGTAAGTATCTGGAATGGATCAGTTCGCTTTATGGCGAAATTTTTGGAGGCGGTTTCATAGCACGAGGAACAAAGGTGCTGAAACAACTGCCTATCCGCAAAATAGATTTTGATAATAATGATGAGCGTTTGGCCCACGATAGTATTGCTAATTTACAAAAACAGTTGATACAAATGGGAGATGAGATAGACGCGGCTCATGGGAACAAGCGTAAACTCACCATATTGCAACGCCAATTCGACTTAACAAAGCAGCAGTTGGCAGACTTTATCATGCACCTTTACGGCATGGAACAATATGATAGTCTCATCCCAATAATCAAAGAACAATATGCAGCTGATTGAGGACGCTTCCGCACAGAAATTGCGTGGTGCATACTACACACCGCCTGCAATTGCTTCGTTTATACTTCATTGGGGCATAAATGGCAGCACTGATGCTGACATATTGGAGCCTAGTTGTGGTGATGGTGTTTTCTTGGAGCAAATGGCAAGAGAACACATGTTATTCCATCATGCAACTGCTGTTGAATACGAAGCTGCAGAAGCAGAAAAAGCACGAGCCATCGGACTACATGATTCTGATGTAATTAATGCTGACTTCCACCAATATTGTTTAAATACAGAGCAGAGGTTCGACCTTGTTGTTGGCAATCCACCATTCATTCGCTATCAATATTATGATGAAGGACAGCAAGAGTTGGCTGGTCAGATATTCAAGAAAGCTGGATTAAAGCGTTCTAAACTGACTAATGCTTGGGTAACGTTCGTAGTAGGATGTAGCTTGCTATTGAAAGAACATGGAAAGATGGGATTCGTTATTCCATCGGAACTTCTACAAGTAACATACGCCCAACAACTGCGACAATATTTGGCCACATTTTTTAATAAAATAAACATCATCTCTTTCGAAAATCTGGTATTTGAGGAAATACAACAAGAGGTAGTGCTTTTACTATGCGAACGTACAGGCACTGGAGAACATCTGATAGAACATATTGAGGTAAAGGATGCAGAAGCATTGCAGCAACTTGACCCTCATCGGATGAAACTCCCCACCAAGCAAATAGATTTTCATGCAGACAAATGGACCTATTATTTCCTTGACAAAGAGGAACTTGATTTCTTGAGTAAAGTCAGGGTTGATAACATGCCAAAGATTGGAACGTATGCTGATGTTGAGGTTGGTATCACAACAGGCTCCAACGGATACTTTACGGTACCGCAGGGAGTGGTAGATATGTACCAACTACATGAGTATTCACGCCCGATGGTAGGTCGTAGCGTGCAGGTGAATAGCTTGTGCTTTACGAAAGCCGACTGGCAGCAGAATCTTGCTAATGGCGCAAAGGCCTATCTACTGGTGTTTACTCCAGGTGCCAAAGAGAATGGCAACGAGGGAACCAAGGCATATATCGAAAATGGTGAACAGCAAGGAATTAATAAGGGTTATAAGACAAGTATCCGCGATGACTGGTATGTGATACCGTCAATCAAACTGTCTGATGCTTTGTTTCTGCGTCGAAACAATCTCTACCCCAAATTTGTACTGAATGATGCACAAGCTTACACTACGGACACCATGCATCGTGTCTTTATCAAGGAAGGCGTGAACTGCAAGGCCTTCGTGGTGAGCTATTACAATTCTCTCTCCTTTGCTTTTGCTGAGATACTTGGACGCAATTTTGGCGGTGGAGTTTTGGAGTTGATGCCAAGTGAGGTGGAGGGAGTTTATCTACCTTATCGCGAAGAAAATGCCAATCTGTTTGACAAGGTGGATCAGATGGTTCGTGAGAAGAAAACAGCTGACGAGATTCTTAACTTCACTGACCAAGAACTTCTTCAAAAGGGAATGGGGTTTTCTGAGAAGGAAACAAAGATAGCTCGTTCCATCTGGTATAAATTGATGGGGCGCAGATTGAACCGCGAGACAATGGAAAAGGCTACACCAGAAGAGAAAGGCGAGATAAAGAAAGCCGTAGCAAGGGTAAAGCAGCTCAACTTCCTCGATGTGCTCCAACAGTATCCTGAGAACATTGTAGAAAATGCTCCTGTGGTTCAGCCCGCCAGGAAGCAAGAGCCTGATGTGGAAATGGATAAAAACGTACTCATCAGTTTAGTCAAGAACGATAACGTAGAGCTCTATCTTGACCAATCAGCAAAGATTTACTATACTGGAAAGAAGTTCCCTTCATCTGTGGCTCTGAACAAACTCTACTATTTCATGCCATATATCAAGAAGAAAGGCATTCGTGACTTGTACTTGATCAAGATTGCCCGTGTGGGAACTCGCAAAGAAGGCCAGCCAGACAATGACCCCAACGACTTCCGACTGGTGTTCGAGATAGAGTTTGTGAAAAAACTATTCAAGGACTATACGCCTGTAGAGTTGGAAATTTGGCATACGTTTACCGATACTATTCTTAAAAAAATCATCAATTTATAGTGCAATATAATTGGTTGCGGTCTTTTTGAGGGGGAGAGGTGAGAAGTTTTTTGAATTGGAAGCCTCCCCTTTCTCCTCCTGTTGAGTAACATCACATTGTAGCAAAGATAGAAGAACTATTTGCAAAAATCGGTAAAATGGAAGAAACTAGAACTAATTAATGAAGAAAATCTATTTGGACTGGAATATCATCAACCATATTGATGAAGAATTGTATAAGTTTATTCTTGAGAATCAAAAACATTTTGTTTTTGTGTATTCTCCTGCGCATTTCTCCGATTTGATGAGAAGCCAGAAAGGAAATGAATACAATGAGTATTTTGACAAAGATGTTGAGAAACTGGGGCGGATTTGTGAGACCCATTTGATGAAATATGATGGTAACAAAATGAATATTTATTGTTGCCCACCTAGTGAGTTTTTGGAAAAAGAAGGGAAGGATTATCCAACTATTAATAAAGTGTTTAATATGAGCTTTTACAGAGATAGCCTTTCTGTTGGAGAAAATGATTTGTTTGGTGTACTTTGCGATAGTTTGAAAGCGGTTGAATTTGAGAAAATCGAATTACCATTGATTGGCAATTTCTCAAATGGGTTGGAGTTCTTTCAATGTTTGTTGGGCTTTCTTAATGATGTTTTCTCGGATAAGAAAAAGGCTAAAGAAATCAAATCGAAAATCACAGAGGACTTTTCCCCTCAAGAGATTGCGCTTATTAATAATAGTACACCTCAAATGGTGATGGATGCGATCAATTCGTTCTTACTTAAAAATGGTATCAACAAAGATTTAAAGAATGTTATAAAAAAGGGGTTGTCAGATGCACAAATGAGTAATGACTTATTGATATTTCAGTCGCTTTATTTAAGTTTGGATTTTCTCAATTTCCATTCAGACAAGACGAGGCTTTGGAATATTATGACTGATGCTGAACACGCCTATTATGGCAGTTACTGTGATGTTTTGGTTACGAACGATAACAAAATGAAATATAAAACGCAAGCAATGTACTCGTATTATGGAATAACGACTGAAATTGTTTGCAAACAAGATTTGTTGGATTATCTGAGAAATGTAATAGTTGCGGAGACCGATATTAAGGAGCCATTGAATACTATTCTATCAGATCATCATATTCCAACGGAATATAATGAAGACTCTGTTTATTGTAAATGGACAAGACTTGATAATCCCGTATGGGGATATTTCAACAAACTTGAGTATTTTTTGAACTTAACGACAAATCAAAGCTGGTTTACATTTTCAAGGGAACAAGAATTTGAAAAATGCATATTCTATACAGAAACGGATAAGTTCTTTGAAATCATGAAGACGATTCTTTGTGAATCAGAAATTGTAGAAGCGTTTGAAATTGAGTATGTTGAAAAAATTAAGGTCAAGGATTCATCAGCATTATTTAATTTTTATCTTTCCAACAAAGTCCATGTGTTATTGGCCGCTAAAGAAGATGAGAAAATGATTGTTCCCATTATGAATTTGATTTTTGATGGAGGAAGGGAATAACTCAACGCATTACCATAAAATCAGTTTTTTCGCTAAATGCGTCTTTCAGAATGGCTTTTACAAAACCTTCGGCATCAATGTTGATACTTCGCTGAGTGTCCTCGGTACTGTAGGCATACTTTACTTCTAAAATCTTCACTGGCCCCCAATAGGATGTGTTTAGGTAGGCATCATCAAATTGCGTATCCTGTTCCAAAGACCTCAGGGAGGTAATAACTTTGCCTTTTGAATCTCTGATTGTATCATCCTTTGTTTCCAATGGAATATATGTTGCCTTGCTCCATTGATGGTCGTTGATAATACCCAGCATATCAATCCTGCGTTTATATTCGAATATGTTTATGCCGTGCTCTTCAGTCCATTTTTCATCGACCTTGAAAAGAGTACACTTTGATTCGACATGAATACGCAAGTCCATTTTTCCAATGATTGTTTCGCCATCTCTTGGTGAACGTAATTCCTTTAGTGATATTCCGTATTCCTTAGCGAACCGCTTAGCCCCTTTCTGATAATCAACCGTAGTTACCATTATGCCTTGGATGTCTCCTATATCGTTAAGTACGCCAAAGTAGTCACGGACTTTTGAGATGGATATACTATTCTTATAGTTCTTGCACTCAATAGCCACACGATGGTTAACACCATCTTTCACATATTCCCAATAGACATCAATCTGATGTTCGCAACCTGAACGACCTTTCAGTTTTATGTTGTGTTGTACGTTGTTGGTATTTGTATGATGGTAGTTCAAAAGTTGCTGATAAACTTCCTGTGTAAATAGCTCGTATTCTGTATTTGGGTTCATTGCATCAAATAATTGTTTTCGATGCAAAGATACAAATATTATCTGATATAATCTGTGCCATCCGTGTTCTGCCACCCCACACCAGCACAGTTTTACTATTATACAACTGGAGTGCCATAGGGCAATAAAATCGCCCTTTCGGCGTTTTCTTTTTAAAGATATTTCGAATTTCAAATAATTAACAATTGCAAAAGGATAGTTACTATGAAATGATTTGAGTATCTTTACAAAAAAGAAAACAAGATATGTCTAAACAAGACCTTATAGAACGCAAACAATACATGCAGCAACTGCGCAACTTGAAAGGCCTGAATATGCAAGAGATGTATATCTTTGAAAAAGAACAATGAAGAAAAACGAAATACAGAAGAATCAACACAGCATTGTGCTTTATCAGAACGAGAATAGCAATGTATGTGTGACTGTTTTTTATGGTAACGAAACATTCTGGCTCACTCAAAAAGCCATGGCTGAGCTTTTCGGGTGTTCCTCGGACAACATTTCATTGCATCTAAAAAGGATTTACGCAGAAGGTGAACTGGACGAAAAGGCAACTACCGAGTTTTTCTCGGTAGTTCAAAAAGAAGGGACACGTGAAGTCTCCAGAAATGTAAAATTCTACAACCTCGATGCCATCATCGCTGTCGGCTATCGCGTCAACTCCCGTCAGGCTACGGCTTTCCGTATTTGGGCGACCAAGACTTTGAAGGAGTACATTACCAAGGGTTTTGTACTGAACGATGATATGCTCAAAAATGGAAAACCATTTGGCAAAGACTATTTCGACGAGTTGCTGGAACGCATCCGCGAGATTCGCGCTAGTGAGCGTCGTGCCTATCAAAAGATTGCCGATGTGTTTGAGCAATGCAGCTACGACTACGATAAGAAGAGCGAGACCACCAAGGCTTTCTATTCCTTCGTGCAAAATAAACTACATTTTGCCATGACAGGCAAGACTGCCGCCGAACTCATCTACGAACGTGCAGACTCAAACCAGCCTACTATGGGACTGACTACATGGAGTGCCGCCCCTGATGGCAAAATATTGAAACGAGATGTCACCATCGCCAAGAATTACCTTAACGAGAAAGAACTGTCGCGCTTGAATCGACTGGTAACTATGTTTATCGACTACGCCGAACTAATGGCCGAAGATGAGATTTTGATGAGCATGGCCGACTGGTTGAAGCAGACGGATGTCTTCCTTTCTACCAACCGCCGCAACATACTTGCCGACAAAGGCACCGTATCGCACGATGAGGCTATTGACAAAGCCACGAAAGAATACGAGATATTCCGCATCCGTCAGGACCGCGAATACATCTCCGACTTTGACCGCGAAACCGAAAAATATTTGAAAGGAGAATAGCCGGCGCTTTCCCCACACATAACTTCACCACCCCCGCCACCAGAACGGGTGGGGAATGTGGGATTATGCATAAAAATGCTGTGAGCGGGGTGCGGATGGGTTTTTTTGCGGGGGATGGGGAGGGGGTGAATCGGTAAGATGCGGTAAGAATCGGTAAAATGCGGTAAGAATCGGTAAAAATCGGTAAGAATCCGTAAGAATCGGTAACTGCCAGAAAAGAAGTCTGTACTTTTGCATCGTCTTTCGGAGGGAAAGGATAACGGTTTGAGAAGGCTGGCGCGCGAAGCCTGACAGAAACGGTATCGGACCCGAGGTGAGACGCCTGCCCCACTAACAACCCGACTAAGGACCGGGCGGGACAGGGATAAATGTAAAATTATGGCTATTTTAACTGGAATCGGAACAAGAATGAAAGGAAGTGCGGGCGACTGGACATACGCCCGTGTAGGTGGCAGCACCATTGCCAAACAGAAGGTGGAGAAGAAGGAGAATCCTTCGCGTTCGTTCGCCCAAATGGCACGCAGAGTGCGCTGGCGCAACATCCAGAACCTGTGGGCTTCGTTTAGCGGCACACTGCGACCCTCGTTTGAGGGCAGAGCCGTGCGAGTGAGCGATGCCAACGCCTTCGTCAGTGCCAACATCGGTGGCGCACCCGTCTATCTCACCAAAGAGGAGGCAAAGCAGGGTGCCTGCGTGGTGGCAGCATACGAGATTACCAATGGGTCGCTGCCATCAATCGATGTGGCAGCAGGCACAGGCGGTGTGCCAGTGACCGACATCGCTCTCGGCAACCTTGTCATCGACAGCGACACCACGCTGAAGGAGTTTTCGGACGCTGTGGTGGACAACAACTCGGGGTATGTACAGGGCGACCAGATCAGCTGCTACATCGCCATTCAGGAGCAGAACCCCGTCACGGGAATCCCCTACGTGAGGATTAAGGCTTACGAGGTGACGCTCAACCAGCGGGACGAGGACACACTGCTTGCCGACGTGGTTGCTGCCGACGGGTTCAGCTCAGTGGACGGCAAACTGGGAGCCAGCGGCGCAGTGAGCGGCGGCATTGCCTGGGTGCACAGCCGCAAGGAGGCAGGCCAGACGCATGTGAGCAAGCAGAGCTTCTATGTGAACAATGCCCTACTGGCGCAGTACCAGACCGCTGCCAAGCGCATCGAGGCGATACTGAGCTACGGGGGCAAGGTGTCGCAACTGTTCTTGGTGCCCAACACCGACATGACGATTACCGCAGCGTAGTGTGAGGGGGAAAAGATAGGTGGACAGCGGTATCCATCGCTATCCACCTATCGTCTTGCTTCTCGAAACAGAGACTAGCAGCCTTCGATTTCCTTACGGACTTTCTTGAAGGCTTCGATGCACTGGTCGAGATGCTCATGCTCGTGAGCAGCACTGATTTGGACGCGGATACGAGCCTGGCCCTTCGGCACGACGGGATAGTAGAAGCCAGTGACGAAGATGCCCTGTTCCTGCATCTTGGCAGCATACTGCTGGCTCTTGGCGGCATCGTAGATCATGACGGCGCAGATGGCACTCTCGGAGGGTTTGCAGTCGAAGCCCTCTTCCTTCATGCGGCGGAGGAAGTAGTCGGTGTTC
>CAMZFW010000027.1 GCA_947306225.1 uncultured Bacteroidales bacterium | reverse complement strand
GTAATCGCAACTACCTCGAAGACCCCGGCCTGCATCGCACCCTCTGTGGCGACGGTGCCGCCACCATACTCGCCTCCCTCTTTGGCGCACCTGCCAACACCACCTACGGCGAGAACACTGGTGTGCTCAATCTCACCCGCGTCTTCGACCCCCGCGTCATCCGCATCGCTGCCGTGGTTGCCATCCTCTTCAGCTTCTCGCCCAAGTTTGCAGCCCTCATCTATGCCATGCCCACAGCCACCATCGGTGGTGTGTCGCTCATCCTTTACGGTATGATTTCATCGGTGGGTGTACGCAGTTTGGTTGAGAATCAGGTCGACCTCACCGACAGCCGCAACCTCATCATCACTGCCCTCACCATCACCCTCGCCATCGGCATCAGCTATGGCTGCGACGGTGGTGCCCTGCATTTCGGCAGCATCGCCATCTCGGGTCTGGCTGTCGCTGCCATTGTCGGCATCTTGGCTGCGGTCATCCTCCCCGGCGACCACAAGAGCCTCACCAACAAGGCCGACGCTTATCAAAATGAACAAAAACTCGAAAATAACAACTAATAAACATGAAGAGAACCCTCATCATTCTCCTTGCCCTCCTTCCCCTGTTAGCAGTGGGGCAACGCAACAAAACTGTCCAACAACAGCCTGAACCCAAGCGTCCCCGCAACGTCATCTTTATCGTCGGCGACGGTATGGGCACCGCTCAGGTCTATTCCTCCATCGTCGCCCAGCGGGGCGACAACAGTGCCTTCCTCCGCTTCCCCTACGTCGGTTTCTCCCGCACCTATTCCAACAACAAGTACACCACCGACTCGGGTGCCGGTGGCTCGGCACTGATGACAGGCCACAAGGTCGACAACTACCATATAGCCAAAGGCCCTGACGGCACCAACTACCCCTCCTTCCTCATCACCGCTAAAGAGCGTTATGGCAAGGCTGCCGGTTTTGTCGTCACCAGCAGTGTGCTCGATGCCACACCCGCCTCCACCTATGCCCATGTCACCTACCGCAAGCTCTTCGACTCCATCAGTATGCAGATGGCACTCTGTCCCTTCGAGGTGATGATTGGCAACGATGCTTGGAGTTTCCAAACACCCAACCGCAAGGACGGCAAGTCTCCTATCGACACCCTCATGGCTCGTGGCTACGAGATGGCATACACCACCCTCGACATGATGCGTCTCAAAGGTCACAAAATATGCGCCCTCCTCTCGGGCAAGGATGCTCCCGACGCCACCAAACGCGGGCGTATGCTCACCCTCGGCACCCTCAAGGCTATCGAAACGCTCGGTTTCTACGACAACGGCTTCACCCTCATGGTCGAAGGATCGCAGATTGACTGGGCTTGCCACAACAACGACAGTGCCTACCTTGCTGCCGAGATGGCCGACTTCGAAGATATGCTCCACGCCGTGCTCGACTTCGCCGAGCGCGACGGCAACACCCTCGTCATCGTCACTGCCGACCACGAGACTGGCGGCCTCACCCTCAAGAGCGGCGACATCGCCGCGGGTACTAGCCGTCCCTCATGGAGCACGGGCAGCCACACCGGCGTCATGGTTCCCGTCTTTGCCTACGGTCCCGGTGCCGAGCAGTTCTCCGTCATCCAGCAGAACACCGACTTCTACAATAAGATACTCAACCTACTAAAATAGTTTCAACTTTCAACTTTCAATTTTCAACTTTCAATTGATAAAGTTCTGCGTCAAACTAGTCCAGCGGTGGCTGCCTGAGCCTTTCATCTTCGCCATAATCCTCACCCTAGTGGCGGCATGTCTTGCCATGCCCATCTGCCACCAAACCCCCATCGAGGTTGTCGAACACTGGGGTGGGGGAGTGTGGAACCTCCTCGCCTTTGCCATGCAGATGGCGTTGGTGCTTGTCTGTGGCTCCACCCTTGCGTCGGCTCCTATCGTTAAGAAGGGCATCAGTGCCTTGGCATCAATTCCCAAGACCCCTGCCGCTGCCATCGCCTTGGTTACGGCAGTTGCTGCTATCGCCTGTTGGCTCAACTGGGGCTTTGGCCTCATCGTCGGTGTCATCTTTGCCAAAGAGATAGCCCGCAAACTCCCCAATGTCGACTATCGGCTGCTCATCGCCTCTGCCTATAGCGGTTTCGTGGTGTGGCATGCCGGCCTTTCGGGTTCTATTCCTCTTACTATGGCTACCCCTGGCGAGGCTCTGACCAAGGCCACAAACGGCATCCTCACCGAGCCCGTGCCCGTGTCGCAGACCATCCTCAACCCCTACAACCTGGTCATCGTGGCGGTCGTCATCGTGGCAATCGTCATCACCAACACCCTGATGCACCCCAAGAAGGACATTGTCACTGTCGACCCTGCCCTCCTCGCCGAAGATAACCACTCAAGCAATCAAGCAATCAAGCAATCGAGCAATCAGACCCCTGCCCAACGCATGGAGCAGTCGCGCCTACTGTCGTGGATTGTCGCCATCATCGGCTTCGCCTACCTCATCATACATCTGGGCTTCCGTGGCGGTTCGTTCGACTTGGGCAGTGTCATCATGCTCTTCCTCTTCCTTGGCGTGCTGCTCCACGGCACCCCGCTCGCCTACGTCCGTGCCTTCACCCATGCCGCTACCGGGGCTGCGGGCATCATCCTCCAGTTCCCCTTCTATGCGGGCATCATGGGCATCATCACGGGTGTTGGTGCCAGCGGCATCTGCTTCGGCACTGTCATCGCCAACGCCTGCATCGACATCTCCACCCCCGTCACCTATCCGCTGCTCACCTTCCTTTGCGCTGCGGTGCTCAACATGTTCGTCCCCTCGGGTGGCGGACACTGGGCCATTCAGGCACCCATCATGTTTGCCGCCGGTGCCAACCTCGGTGTCGACCCCGGCCTCACCGGCACAGCCATCGCCTGGGGCGACGCATGGACCAACCTCATCCAGCCCTTCTGGGCCATCCCCGCCCTAGCCATCGCCAAGCTCGATGCCAAGGACATCATGGGCTTCTGCCTCATCGACCTCCTCATCACCGGCATCATCATCTGCTCCGGCCTCCTCCTCTGGGCCTTATAAAAGTGAAAATTGAAAGTTGAAAATTGAAAAATCCACAATTCCTTATGATTAATTACTCCGACATCATCAGCCACTATCCCGACTTCCCCAAGCCGGGTATCGACTTTATCGACATCCTCCCTTTTCTCTCCAACAAAGAGGCATTCAACCAGCTGATTGCCGACATCGATGCGCACACCCATTGCCCCAACGTCGTCACCGTCGAGGCACGTGGATTCATCTTCGCCGCACCACTTCTCTCCATATCTAAGACCGTCCAAAATATTATCCCCATCCGCAAGAAGGGCAAGCTCCCCTATGCCGAGGGCGACCTGCACGATGTGGCTATTATGAAGGAATACGGTGCCGACCACGTCTACTACCGCCTCTCCGACATCGCCGCCTGCCAGCCCGAGGGCGACACTATCAACCTCACCTTCTTCGACGACATCCTCGCCACTGGCGGCACAGCTATCGGCATCGCCAATGCCCTCAATCGCGAAGTGGTCGTCATCGACGGCAAAGAGTACAAGGTCCGCGTCAAAGAGTTCCTCTTCATCGTAGAATTTCCCGACCTCTACGACCACGAGAAGCTCAACGCCATCGCCCCCGTCCACTCCTTCCTCAAAATAGAAGGCGAGTGACCCCATATCAGCACATCAACGTAACAACATATCAACGTATAAACATATCAACATCAAACAATGAAAAAGTTACTTTTCACCCTTGTGGCACTTAGCTGCCTGACCCTCACCTCCTGCTTCAAGGAGAAGGAGTACAGTATTACCTACACCGATTCCTACACCGACATGGCCAATGTCACCGTCTTCGAGTACGACGGCACCCAGCTGGTCGCCAAGCGCGAAATCAAGATGATTGTCCCCAACACCATCTATCAGTGCACCTCGTCCGACCTAGCCAACCAAGTGGTCATCGGTGTCGAGGCACAGGTCGGCAATCGGGTGACGGTATGGTATACCGCTGATGCCTATGAACTTGACGACAAGGCACCCACCAATATCACCGTCAGCTTCATCGACATGGCCACGCAGGACTTCAACCCCATCAACCCTGAAGACTGCGTGTCGCGCTACCTCTACAAGTAGCACTTAAATTGAGAATTGAAAATTGAGAATTGAGAATTAGGCTGCCGCGCCAATGAATTCTCAATTTTCACTTCTCAATTTTCACATATCATCTGGAGTGAGCAGGGGAGTCTTGGTAAGTCCTCCGTAGCTTTGGGCTGCGCGGTTGAACGCCTCTTCGGAGAGGTACTGCTCATATAAGCTGCAGCGAGTCACCACCTTTTGGCTCGATGCCTTGTCACCATTCATACGCACCAGTGCCCAGCCCCTCATATCGTCGCCCAGCACGTCGCCCACCAGTGCCAGCCGTCCGTCTACATCGCGCAACTCGATGTCGGCGAACGGCTGTCCTCCTTGGCAGACGTCGTAGTCCAACACCTCCACATTGACGTTCAGGCGCGGGGTTAGTTTTCCGTTTTCGACTTTCGCCGTCTGTACCAATCTGTACAGACACAGCCGTTCGTTTCTTTTCAGTTCGGCACCACGGCCATATAGCGCGGAGGCCATCGACCGTGCCCCCTCTTTCAGGCGCAGCGATGTCAGCAGAGCCGGCTGCCCTTCCACCTCGCCCAACCAGTATTCGATGTCGGGCAGCATGCCGTCGCTCACCGGCATGCCCGGCAACAGTAGCTTGGCACCTCTCTTGCGCTCGTCTTTAGTCAGATAAGTTACTGGCAGCTTGCGCATCAAGGTGCAGAACCGTCCGTAGCTGCTCTTGCCCCCTGCCAGCACAGGTGTTGTGTTCATCGTCAATGCCTTCCACAATCCCATGCAGTTAGCTATCCGCTGGCGAGCCTCGAACTGCTTGCGTGTGCGACGATGGGGCTGATTGCTGGTGGACGACCTCAGAACCGTCGTCTCTCCGCGTTGATAGAAAGTCATGCCATCCTTTTTCAATCTCCCTTTCAGTACAATCAAATTGTTTTTCAGAATTGCCATAATAATATCTTTTTTTGGGGTTAATGATTCATTGTTTGTTCTGAAGAAGTGATGTCGCCGTCGCTTCGCCGTGCCTTCGTTCTGCCTCCATTAGTTCAACACTATTTCAACACTACTTCGACACTATTTCAACACTTATATAGTGTAATACTAGCGTTATAGTAACGTTAAAAAAGTGTGTAAACGATGGACTCACAGCGAACTAGCAGCGACCTCACTCCGACCGACCACTGTGCAAATATACAAAAAATGTCGAAAATGAACATTTTTATGCTGCTAATCACAAAAAAAAATGTATCTTTGCAACCTCAAACAATACAGTATGAAGGCAAGAAATATATTGATTTTGCTTGTGGTTGTTTTGTGGGTGGGGATGTCAAACTCTGCACATGCAACGGCTCAGATTCCTGATATCTTGGTGGTGGGTAATGATACGCTGCACCTGTTTTGCAACCCCCTAGAGGGCTATTTTGACGAAACGCATCCAAGACCTGCCGACATGTGGGGAATAGGCTCTACCGCCTGTTGGCGGGGCTATCAGGCGTACTTCGAAATCCGTTCGGACAGCCTGTTCCTTACGGGTATCCGATTGGGTAGGAAGGGCGACAGCACCGACTTCTACCCTTTGGCAAGGCTATTTGGCGACAAGGTCGCGTCTGGTGGCGTTTTCGCATATTGGGTGAACGATACCCTGTCGTGCATTGGTGGAGAACTGCTGTTCTATATCCACATGGGGTATTCTTCGATGTATGAGTTCGATATTGAGTACGAAGTGCAAAGGGGCATGGTGAAAAGGCATCAGGTGTTTGACAACCGAAAGAGTTTTATTCCATTCGTAGGGGATTATGATGGACCTGGTTCTTATTCTCTGTTTACGACTTATGTGGAATCGCAAATTGACTATAGCAGGCTTGGACCAGACGATATGGATGAGGAGATTCAAGTGGAGATACAAAGGGTGGACGGCCTGGGTCGCATTAAGAAAGTGGTAATAGAACACGCGTCACCACGACAGAAGCGCGCCATACGTCAGGCACTGAGAAAAGTGCCGCGATTCAATGTGTTATACCAGCGAGGCAAGCCGATAAAAGATATTCCTTGGTTACTGACAGTAAGGATATATGCCAACGAGGATGAACGAGCCAGACAGACTGTTACCATGGGACCTGATATCGGAAAATGGGAAAAGAAAAGAATGTCGGAAGGCGATGACTATGTGCGTAATTTGGAAAGGCTATCTACAAGTTATCAAGAGAAATATCACTCATGGAAAGACTATATAGCCGACACTACGTCCAAGGCAAGGCGGTATAAAGAATATTACTGCCAATTGTATGGAGACTCCATGCTGTACCAGAATCACTACTTCTTGACATTAGGCGACAGTGCGCTGAAATACTATTATCAGTATTGGGACGAGACAGATGATCATAAGAAACTATACTCGGAAATTGTGCAGTTGGAGCAAGAACTGGGTAAGCCTCACAACCCAAAGATTGTCGAGATGGAGAATCCGCCGTTTGTATATCTTGTGTTTCCAGAAGAGATGGATAAGGCGCATAAGGCCGACACTGAAGATTTGAGACAGCGTTGCAGACAGGTGTCATACCACCTTAGAGGATTTGGCGAGGGCGACCTACATGAGCCATTGCCGCCGGGCATACAGGAGGAATGGCGTTTTCTGTTGCTGCGAGGCAGCTATGTGCATGAAAAATCACCAGTGTTGGTGAAAGTGGTATCTGATGGCAAGGAGGGTCGAATCGTCTGGCGGGTGGCTAAGGAATTAGAGTACAATACGTATCCTGGGTTGGAGCATTTCCGTCATGGAATACAAAGTGAAGGAGAACGTCTGCTTACCGATAGGGAGCTCAAACGTATAGCGGAACTTGCCAATGAGGCGGGGATAGACACGCTGTGTCTTGACAACGACTATTTCACTTCTCCTCCTGCCATTTACAACCTAGAGCACCGCACAAGAGAGAGTTACCATATAGTCAACGACTACAACCATCCATACTATAACAAGGAAATCAACCCACTTTTCTGGCCATTCAGAGCATTATGCAAATATCTGTTGAAACTAGCCGATCCCACGCTGCCCTTCGACAGCGATGACGAGTGATATACGGGGAAATAGCATGTACTCGGGTTCAAGAAGCAGACGATGTGGAGTCGGAAATACTTATAGTATTGTTAAAAGGATAATTTTACTATATTTCCATCATGTTTCTATTTTTATCATTTTTTCTTGGCATTCTTTCAAGCATCTGTTTCTTCAGTGTAAAAAATGAAGCAAAGGATGAAGACAACAGCCCATGGAAATGGGAGTCTGTCTGGAGTATATTTATGACTGAATATATCAATGGTATCAAGAAAAAAAATAAGAAGATAATATTACTTGGAACAACAGCCATTGCATTACTTGCTTTGGCAATCATTTGCTTTATATTATTCACCAAATATAACTAAGTGTATAACATCTAGTATATACCACTTTTCGCAAAAAAATATGTCAAAATATTCATTGCCAAATGAAAAAAATAGTCGTATTTTTGCAGTTGGAAAAACAAAAAGAAATGAACGAAAAAAAAGCACAACATATTGAGGATAATCAAGAATAACAAAGCTGTTATGTATTATGGCTGTTTATGCAGAAGAAAAGGAGATAAGAGTAGGTGCTTCCAGTTTCTAAATTATCTGATGAGACATCAATGTATGGCAAAAAACTAAGGTGTCGCAATCCAAGTAATCAAATCCACATTTATGAAAAAAAGCCTTTTTATTGTTTTAACCCTTATGCTAGTAATAGTATCATGTCTAAGCAATAAGTACGAATGCCATATTGCAATAGAAGATCGTATGGGGGTTGAAAAACTGCATATCAACGGAACGTTATGTAATGATACTGTTTTCTATTTTGATGACAAGTCTAAAGATGCTATCAATAATACGGAAGGATTGGAAGGTGGGCGTGTTGTATTATACAATAAGATAGGTGTTAGATTAGGACAAATGCCTATAATTGGGCCTCATGAATCTAATATATCCATACTTTTAGGACCTGGCATATACTGTTCTCCAGATGGCCGACTAGTTTGTGAGCAAGGTTATTTTGTTTTCCCTAAAGTCCGCAAACAGAAATCGTGAACTGTCGTGGAGGATGCTCGTTGCGGTGGATTGATAGGGTATCAGTAGTTGCAATCCGCAGTTCTTCTAATCTCAATATAAACACAATTAAGGTTGTCGTTTTTAACAGTAGATACCTCTTTTTGATGGGCTGAAAAGGATGGAGAATATCTATTTTATCGACCATATTCGATAAAAATAGTATAATTTTATCGAATATATTCGATAAAATTCGTATCTTTGCAATCGAATAGAAAATAGTCAAACTATGGCAAACAAAGAGTTGTGTAAGCGAATAATTGCAGAAAATCAGCAATTTGTAAAAGGGATTAGCTTCTTTGAAAGGGATTATTCTTTTGACGAAGGATTGAATTATGTGGTTGTAGGTCTGCGCAGGGCAGGGAAATCGTACTTGCTGTACCAACAGATTCATCATTTTTTGAAAGCAGGGCATGACATAGATGAGATACTCTATTTTAACTTTGAAGATGACCGATTGGGGGAGATGTCGCTGGCAGACTTGGATGTCGTCAAGACAGCGTATGAGGAGATGTTTGCTGTTAAACCCATATTCTTCTTAGACGAGATTCAAATAGTAGACGGATGGGAGAAATTTGCTCGACGATTGGCAGACAGAGGATACCGGGTGTATGTGACTGGGAGTAACGCCAAGATGTTGAGTAGTGAGATAGCCACTACGTTGGGAGGACGATATTCTGTCATGGAGGTTTATCCACTGACTTTCAAAGAGTATTTGCGCTCGGATGGAATAGAAATCAATAGTCCCGATGCTATTTACCGTAACGATATAGAAATCAGTCGGGGCTTGGTTCAATATTTCCAGTATGGAGGATTGCCCGAGGTGAGAGAGCGTCAAGACAAGAGGGCATGGACAAGTGGGTTGTTCAATAAGATATTTTTTGGTGACTTGGTTTCTAGATATCAGGTACGCAATGATTACGCTCTGAAATTATTGATACGAAAGTTGGCTGAAAGTGTTAAACAACCCATATCGTACAACCGTATGTCTACCATAGTTTCTACTGCAGGGAAGAAAATCAGTACTGATACGGTGATATCCTATGTCGAATACATGAAAGAATCATGGCTATTGTTGCCAATAGAGAATATCTGTTCCAAATTGGTGGACAGGGTCAGCAATAGAAAATATTATTTTATTGATAATGGTATCCTAAATCTTTTTTTAGCAGACCCTGAGACGAGCCTTTTGGAGAATATGGTGGCGGTGCAGTTGTATAAAAGATTTGGGGACAATGTGTTTTTCTATAAAGACAATGTCGAGGTTGATTTTTATATTCCAGATAGACAGACTGCCATTCAGGTGTGTTACTCGTTGCGAGATAGCGATACCTTGCAGAGAGAGACTGATGCCCTGTTGAAAATAGGAAATCGTCTGCCAGTAAATGAAAAAATAATAATAACCCGTGACGAGAGCCGTACTATAGATGACGTTGGAGTAACTGCCGTTTCTCTGAGGGATTGGTTGTTATCGTTGTAGGCCAGTCGAGCCTAGTGGATGAGGTCGCGGACGACGAAGAAGGCGGCGAAGATGGCGTAGGCGAGTTTGAGGCCGGTGCCGGTGAGGAAGCCGAGGAAGGCACCCCAGACGGCGCGGACGGCTTCGCGGCTTTGTTTGCCGTTGAGTAGTTCGCCCACAAGGGCACCCACGAAGGGCCAGAAGATGACACCGAGGATGCCTGTGGGGCCAAAGGGAAGGCCGATAATGCTGATGACGAGGCCGATGTTGCACCCCCACACGCCTGCCTTGCTGCCCCCGTGGCGTTTGGTGCTGAGGGAGGGGACAATGTAGTCGAGTATGGTGATGACTACGGCGACGGCGGCTGTGGCAACTAGGAAGAGGGGTGTGTAGTCGGCTGCGGCGGTGAAGTTGAGTAGCAGTAGAGCCAGCCAGCTGAATGGGGGGCCTGCGATGCCGGGGATGATGGAGCCGGCTATGCCTATGAGGGCGAGGAGGATGGCTAGGATGATGAGGACGGTGTTCATGATGAATATTGGTTAATCATTTCGGTGATGATGTCTGTCAGCAGAGTGTTGTCGGCCAGCAGGGTTTGGAGTTTGTCGAGTTGGACTCGGTTGCGCGACTGGGGAATATAGAGTTTCACGTACCCTTCGGGACCGTATTTTTCGGTTAAGTGTTGTGCAGCACGATGCCATTGTTCGACCTTTCCCAATTTAGGGTAGTAGGCGAGACCGTATTGAACGGTGCGACGGACGATGTTGAGGGGTTCGATGTCGCGGTCGGCTTCTGCCACAATCTTGCCGTATAGGCTGCGGGGTTCCCCAAGAGCGGAAGCACGGTGGTCTTCGGCAGCCTGTGCCATGATGAGTATGTCGATAGGATCGAACCATTTGCGCAGTTGTGTGTCTTGGCGTATGATTCGTGCCGAGTCGGTGTGATGATTCTCTCGGCCATTGACCATGCCGGTGTCGTGGTAGGCGGCGATGGTGTAGACCATGTCTTTTTTCAGCTTCGGGTAGTATTGTGCCAGTTCCATACTTTGAGCTATGACCCGTTGGACGTGGACAAGGTCATGTGCTGTGTCGAAATGGTTGTAGCGTGGAAGTATCTCACTTTCTATGTATGCTTTGAGTTCGGGGTTAACCATGGGATACATCATCTTCTGGAAGGCGAGGCGTGGGGTGCCGTTGTCCATGTAGACGGTGCCGCAATGGGTGTAGCCTAGCTGTTGGATGATGTGGAGCATGATGTGGTTGTCGCTGTGGGTGTCGACACGGATAGAGGAGGCGTGCTGTTCGCTCCAAATGAAGGCTTGGCGTGCGATGCCGTGTGCGTTAGGTGCACAGGCCAGGCGGTGGATGGTGCGGTAGGGAGTGGTATCGTCGAGCCACAGCCCGCCTTCGATGCGGGCGTAGGTGGGTTCAGGTTGGTTGAGGAGGGTGAAGCAGCCTAGGGGAGTGCCGTTGTCTTCGATGATGTAGTGGATGCGTTTGGCTATGTCGTCGAGGATGGTGGTGGTGGTAGGATAGCCGTCCCATTGTGTTTTGTTGCCATTGGCACGCATGATGCTGCGCGAATGGTCAATCATGGACATGATGGTCGATAGGTCGTCGGGGGTGGAGTGGCGGATCATTTTTGAAATTGGAAATTGAAAGTTGAAAGATGAAAGGGAAAATTGAAAATAATATGATTGCTTGATTATTTGAGTAATCTGAGAGCGACAGCCAATTTCACTTTTCACTTTTCACTTCGTTAAACGTTGTTGCCGAACTGCATGAGGTAGGCCTTGATAAAGTTGTCAATCTTGCCGTCCATGACACCTGCAACATCGGCGGTCTGGTAGTTGGTGCGGTGGTCTTTGACGCGGCGGTCGTCGAAGACGTAGCTGCGTATCTGACTGCCCCATTCTATCTTCTTCTGGCTGGCTTTGATTTTGGCCTGCTCTTCCATGCGGTGCTGCATCTCGCGCTCGTAGAGCTGGGAGCGGAGCAGACGCATGGCGTTTTCCTTATTCTTGGGTTGGTCGCGGGTTTCGGTGTTCTCGATGAGTATCTCCTCTTCGGCACCAGTGTAGGGGTCTTTGTACTGATAGCGGAGTCGCACGCCGCTCTCCACCTTGTTGACGTTCTGGCCACCTGCGCCACCACTGCGGAAGGTGTCCCAGGAGAGGCGCGACATGTCGACCACCACCTCGATTGTGTCGTCGACGAGGGGTGTGACACTGACAGAGGCGAAGGAGGTCATGCGTTTGCCTTGGGCGTTGAATGGACTGACACGGACGAGGCGGTGCACGCCGGTCTCGCTCTTGAGATAGCCAAAGGCATAGTCGCCTTCAATCTGCATGGTGACACTCTTGATGCCGGCACCTTCGCCGTCGAGACTGTTAGAGATGGCTACCTTGTAGTGGTGAGTCTCGGCATAGCGGATGTACATGCGCATAAGCATCTCAGCCCAGTCCTGAGCTTCCACACCGCCTGCGCCAGCATTGATAGAAAGGACGGCATCGAAACGGTCGCTCTCGCCTTGCAGCATGTTTTTCAGTTCGAGGGCTTCGACGAGAGGCTGGGTGATGTTGATTTGTTCAATCACCTCCTCTTCGGTGGCATCACCGCTGTCGAAGAATTCGCCAAGCACCTGCAGGTCGCCACAGCTGCTTTCCACTTCGCGGAAGGCATTGACCCAAGCCTTCTTGGTCTGGATGTTCTTCATTACCTTTTGAGCCTCTTTGGGGTCGTTCCAGAAGTCGGCGGCTTCGGTCTTTTGCTCCTCCTCGGCGATTTGTGACACGAGGGTGTCGATATTGAGGAAGCGATGTAGCGCGTCTTTGCGGCTTATGAGGTCTTTGATGGTTTCGGTGGTGGTCATTTTAAACTAAAAACTAAAAGGTAAAAACTAAAAGGTTGTTTAGAACATGGGGTAGATTTCGGGGCAGCCGGGGGTGAAGTAGGCTGCAATGAATGCAACGAGGATGAGGGCAAACTTGGCCCAGGAGAAGTTGTTGTGGTCGTGGTCGAAGAGGATGCTTACCGACACATGGAGCAATATGCCGACCACCACGCCCATGAGGAGGCTTTGCAACACCTCGTTGTCGGGCATGAGGTAGAGGTTGCATAGTGAGCCGAGAGGGGTCATCACGGCAAAGATGGAGAGTAGCAAAAGGCTTTTCCAAAATCCATAACCATTGTGCATGAAGAGGCCTACTAGCACGAGGGCTATGGGGATGTTGTGCAACACGATGCCGTAGAGAAGGCCTTGGTGTATGTCGCCGTCGAGGTCTATCATGGGCATGCCTTCGAGGATGGCATGGATGCTGAGACCGATGATGAGCCCTGTGATAGGGTGGATGGAGGCGTTGTGGCAGTGGCCGGCGTGGGGATGGTGATCGTGGTGGTGTTCTTCGGCCTCATGTTCCTCTTCGCAGCAGGGACAGTGGTTGTGACCGTGTTCGGCACCCTTTGTGAGTTGCTCCAGAAGCAGCTGGATAAGGAATCCCAGCATGACGGCGGCGGCAATCTTGAAATGGAAGCCGGGTGTGACGAAGCGATGAGGGTCGTCGCCAAGGAACATGTGCGGCACAAGGTTGATAAAGCAGGATGCAAACAGGAACGCTCCCCCGAAGACGGTGATGTAGTCCAAGGCTTTTGGGCTGACATGCCGTCTCCCCGGAATGAGCACGACCCAAACAATGATGCCCACAATGATGAGGGCGTAGGCTAGAATGACGATTGTTGACATAGGCACACAAAAAAAGGGTAAGCTGTTTATATCGCACCGCTACAACCAAACACCCTTGCTGTATTCCTACCCTGGGGGATTCAATGGGAGCTGGTCGTATAAGACTTACCCAATTGCAAAAGTACTATTTTTTTTGGAATTGACAAGAAAAAATATGCGCTGTCATTAGTTGTTGTTGATTGTGTGTGGGTTATTTTTATAAGGATGGTCAGCAGCAGTGTCCTATTGCGTCCTCAGATTGTGGTGACGGACTGAAAATGGGGTGTCAGTAAGACAGAAAATGTAATATATTAATGGATATTTCTGTTGTTCAGTGCTTTGTGGAATTTTCTGGCATTGGCAATGTGTTCATCGGACGTGGCTGCAAAGTTGTGTCGACCGCTGAAATCCTCTTTGGCACAGAAATATAGGTAAGAGGTTTGCTTGTTTTTAAGCACGGCATCGATGGAACTGGCAGAAGGAATGCAGATGGGTCCGGGAGGCAGGCCGGCATAGAGGTAGGTGTTGTAGGGGCTGTCGGTTTTGAGCATAGAGCCTTTGATGCGGCGGATGGAGAAGTCGCCCACGGCATATTTGACGGTGGGGTCGGCTTGCAGGGCCATGCCGATGCGGTAGCGGTTGAGGTAGACCGAGGCAATGTCGGGCTTTTCTTCGTTGCAGTTGGTCTCCTCTTCGACGATGGAGGCAATGGTGAGTACTTGCACCCGTGTGAGGCCTAGGTCGGAAAGACGGTTGTCGCGCTCTTTCCAGAAACGTTCGTATTCGGTGTTCATGCGTCCTACTAAGTTGGTGGGTTTGATAGTCCAGTAGAATTCGTATGTGTTCTGGGAGAACATGCCGATGATGGTCTGGGGTGTAAGGTTGTATTGGGCGCAGAAGGCGGTGTCGGTGAGCAGTGAGAGCAGGCTGTCGGCATCAAGCTGGAGTTTTGAGCCAAGAAACTGGCACAACTGGCCGAGAGTGCGATGCTTGTTGATGGTGATACGGACGGGGTCTTGATTACCAGAATAGAGTTTTAGTACAAGAGAGAGCGTTCGCATGTTGGGTTTGACGAGATAGCTGCCAGCCTTGACATGATTAGGCAGACCGCGGAGACGCGCCAGCGTATTGAAGAGGGTGTGGGAAGGTAGGCAATGGTGGGTGTCGAGGGTGTCGACCAGAGCCTGATAGTCGGCATGGTCGGGGATATAGATGCGGGTGGTGTCGGAGACGGTGACACGCTGGTTTATGGATAGGTAACCAAGACCAATGACTGCTCCAATGAGGAGACAAATGACAATTAAGATGATGTAGATGCGTTTCATTGTTTAATTGAGTATCAGTTGGTAACGGTAAGTGTCAATATAGTGGTTTGAACGGACCACCCAGTCACGGAGGGTGGCGCAATGCTGGTAGCCTGCGTGTTGGAAGATGTTTATGCTAGGGGTGTTGGTGGCAGCAATGTCGGCGTAGACTTGGTGAAGCGATGTGTTCTGCAGGCAGAACTGGGTGAGTGTCTGTATCATGGCAGTGCCATAGCCTTGGCGGCGATATTCGTTAGAGACGACCAGTCCGACGGCGGCGCGACGGTTGACAGGGTCGTAGTTGTAGAGCTCTACACAACCGACGGGGGTGTCGGGTAGGTCGTCGGGGTAGGCGTAGAGTTTTATTTCTCCGGAGGATAGGGATGCAGAGGGAAGGGCTTTGAGTTGCATGGGGTCTAACTTATCTTGTCCCAATGGGGACGGTTGTTGTTTTGAATATATTGGCGCAGGAGTTTGTTCTCGGGGTGTTGCAGGTCGGGGTCGGTGTCTAGCAGGCTGTGAACTTCGTCTCGTGTGGCGCAGACGAGGGGCTCGTCGTCGACGAGGTCGGCTAATTTGAGGTCGAGCATACCGCTTTGTTGCAGTCCCTGAAGATCACCGGGGCCACGCAATCTGAGGTCGGCTTCGGCGATGGCAAAGCCGTCAGTGGTGCTGCACATGGTTTGGATGCGCTGTCGACTCGTGCTGCTCAATTCGTTCTTGGTCATAAGAATACAGTATGACTGCCCGCCACCACGACCTACACGGCCACGTAGCTGGTGGAGTTGGCTGAGTCCGAAACGTTCGGCATTTTCGATGACCATAACGGTGGCATTAGGCACGTCGACACCCACTTCGATGACGGTGGTGGAGACCATGATATGAGTTTCGCCACGTTTGAAGCGGTCCATCTCGTAGGCTTTGGCATCGGCGGGCATCTGTCCGTGGACGATGCTGAGTTGGTATTGAGGCTGAGGGAAACTGCGTGAAATGCTTTCGTAGCCGTCCATCAGGTCTTTGAGGTCGAGGCTCTCGCTTTCGTTGATGAGGGGGTAGACCACATATACCTGTCGGCCTTTGGCAATCTCCTGCCGCATGAAGTTGAAAAGTTGGGCGCGGTTGGCATCGGTGCCGTGAGTAGTGGCAACGGGTTGGCGACCGGGAGGCATCTCGTCAATGATGGAGCAGTCAAGGTCGGCATAGAGCGTCATGGCAAGGGTACGTGGGATGGGGGTAGCGGTCATGACGAGGATGTGAGGTGGAATGTCGCTCTTGCCCCATAGTTTTGAACGCTGTTCGACACCGAAACGATGCTGCTCGTCGATGACCACGTATCCAAGTCGTTGGAACTGCACGTCGGGTTCGATGAGGGCGTGGGTGCCGATGAGGATGTCAATCTCGCCATTGGCGAGGCGTTGCTTTATCTTCTTCTTCTGACTGGCGCGGAGCGAGCCTACCAGCAGTTCTACTCGTATGTCTTGGTCAGCAAGATATTTCTGGAAATTGGCAAAATGCTGAGTGGCCAATATTTCGGTAGGAGCCATGAGGCATGCCTGGCAGTCGTTGTCGAGGGCTATGAGGATGGTGAGCAATGCCACGAGGGTCTTTCCACTGCCCACATCGCCTTGCAGCAGACGATTCATCTGCCTACCGCTGCGCATATCGGCGCGTATTTCTTTGATGACTCGTTTCTGCGCTCCAGTGAGGGGGAAGGGTAGATGGTGGTTGTAGAAGTTGTTGAAACGGTTGCCCACAATGCCAAAGATGCGTCCCACGGAGTGCTGCAGTCGGGCAATGCGGCTATATTGATAGTCGAGTTGGTGGTAAAATAGCTCTTCGAACTTCTCTCGCAGGAGGGCTTGTTGCCATTCTTCCATAGAGGAAGGATAGTGAATGCTGCGGAGAGCAGAGATCCGACTCATCAAGTGATATTTTGCAACAATGTCGGCAGGCAGGGTTTCTGGCAGCTGTCGAGGAACATGTTGCATGAGGGTGCTGGTAATACGGGCGATGGCTTTGGTGCCGAGACCACGATTCTTTGCTTTTTCAGTAGTGCGGTATATAGGCAGGAAGGCGTGGGTGGGGCGCTCGTCGTAGAGTGAGGAGACTTCAAGGTCGGGATGGGCAATCTGCAAGATGGAGCCGTATAGGGTGGGCTTGCCCATGACATTGTAGATGGTGCCGACCTTTAAGCTCTCTTTAATCCATTTGAGACCTTGAAACCACACTAACGACATCATCCCTGTACCATCGGTGAAGGTTGCCTCCAATCGGGTGAAACGGCCAGAGGTGACGGTGTGCAGGTCGCTGATGCGGCCACGGAAGACGAGGTAGGGTTCGTCGCTGTTGAAGTTGTCTATAGTGCTGACACGCGAGCGGTCGACAATTCGGAAAGGGAAATAGTGCAGCAGGTCGCCATAGGTGTGAATGTCGAACTCCTTGGCAAGGATTTCTGCCTTGGAGGGTCCCACACCTTTGAGGTATGAGACGTTGGTGTCAAGTATGGAGCTGCTGTTGTTGATGGCTTAGGCGTGTTGGTGGGCGAGGCGTTCCCGTTCCAAAGTGGAACTGATGTCTCGGTGTTCGGTGTCTGAGAGTAGGATGATGGTGTCAATTGAGGTGTCGAGGGTGTGGTTGACAGCTGCCACGGTCTGTTCGTAGGCAAAGTCTTTCGCATCACGGATGCCGCGCAGGATGAATTGAGCTCCAACACGATGACATAGGTCTATAGTCATGTCGCTATAGGTCAGGACTTCGATGCGAGGCTCGTCAGGGAAGAGTGCCCGCACACGTTGGAGCCGTTCCTCGGGCGAGAACATATACTGCTTATCGGTATTGACTCCAATGGCGATGCAGACCCTATCAAATAGTTGTAACGCACGGCGCACGATGGCCTCGTGGCCGGTGGTGAATGGGTCGAACGATCCGGGAAAGACTGCCTTTTTCATCTGCGTCGTTTTTTATAAGGACGGTCGTCGTCGCCAAACTGCCATAGCAGCCTGAAAGCGATGGAGGAGCCGTAGAAGTTGTTGGTGCCAGTTTTGTTGGCAAAGTGGTATTGCCAGTCGCGTTTGATGGGTATGATAGAATATTGATACCGAGCACTGAATTGCAGTCCCCTCCAGATATTGAAGCGAAATTCTACGGCTGGAGCGAAGTCGTTTTTGAGGAAGGTCATATCGGTGGTGTCGGGTATGAAATAGAGTGGGTTGTATGAGGCTTTGCCGTGTGGCTGGCTCACCAGACGACTGTATACTAGTCCCGCTCCGATGCGCAGTCCCCCGTAAGGGTCATGGAAAAAGAGGATAACAGGAATGTCGATGTAGTGGAGGTCTAGACTGATGTTGTATAGGTTCTCATTATTGAATTTTCGATTGTATATGCCACGGCAGGAGTAGTCGGTTTCGACTATCAGGCTCCAAATGTCGTGGTCGTCGAGAGAGGCAGTGGCTCCCACACCGCCAGTGAAGCCCCAATGTGAGAATCCCTTTAGTTCGTCGCCTTCAATCTGCGAGGTGATAGCTCCAGCATGGGTGTAGGCATGGATGCGCTGAGCCTGTATCGGTATGGCAGCAAGGAACAACAGTAGTATGGTCAGCGTTCGGTTCATAAGTTGAAGATATTTTTTGTGAGAATTTGAATGTCGGTCGAGAGACGGTAGTTGCGCAGGTAGCGCAGATGTAGGCGTTGCCTCAATTCGGGACTAAGGGGAGTGTTGCGGTGTGGCAGCGCGTCTTCTGGGGAGAATATGCCGCTACGTGTGTCGGCATGAGCGGTGCCCACCCAGCTCTTTTTGCCGACGAACACCTGCCAGCAGTGGGCAAAATAGTTCCTCTTGTTGTGCTGGAAGGGTAGCAGGATTGGAGTCATCAGCATAAGCAGCAGAGAGGTGGCAATGTCGAACAGGCGTTTGTTGCGACGATTAAGCGGGTCGGCAATCGTACGCAGTTCCTCAGTGTAGAGGTCTTCGGTGCGATGGATGCTGTTGCTGCCGATAATGAAGACACTGTCGTTAGGTGCTATCTTATATTCTACCTGCCTCCGGCGTCCTGGCATGTTCTCCAGTCGGGTCATTAGGTCGATGATTTCCTGAATGGGGAGGTCCTTGCTACAAAATATCACCTCGTCGGCATTATAATATCGAATTGTGTCGTTCAGTCTGCTGGCATCGGGCTTTGTGTCGGCTAAGGTTTCGATATGTGTGCTGCCCAGTGTCTGGTATAGCTGGCTCACACGTTGTATTTCTTCTTCACCACCGACAATAATACACGAACGTATACGTGTAGGATGAAGGTTGTAGCCGGGAATGTTCAGTAGGCTAAGCAACCCACGAATACCCAGTGTGGATACGAGTGTCCACGAACAGCCTAGCAGCAATAGTGCGCGTGAGTAGCGTTGGCTCTCGTCAAGTAAAGAATAGAATACTAGCAGCAGTCCGCAGCCTATCGCCATGCCCTTGACAATGCGGCCGAGCCGGACAGGCTTCTCATACCCTCCTTGCAGCCAGCTGCATAGCATCAGCACGAGGATATAGATGGGAATGACTACCCACGTGTACTGGGGTGGGTAGTATGCCGCATTGGCAGCCCAGTGGGTTGCCCAGATGTGCTTGACTGCCACAAAACCACCAAAGGCGACGGCAAAGTCCAGCACTGGCAATGCCACAGCCTGTGCCACCCGTTTCAGCCACGCCATGCCGGCACGGGCCCAGATGGCAATATGCAGCAGTAGGTTGAACCAACGGGCTTTGCTGTCTGTGAAATAGTGTTGCACGAAAATGGACATAGCATTGTAGAACGTATACACATAGTTCATGCTACCATGCTTGGTGCTTTCGCCTTTGTAGTGGATGATGCGAGCATTAGGGTAGTAGTAGTTCTCAAAGCCCGCCATCTTGATGCGCCATGAGAAGTCGATATCCTCGCCATACATAAAATAGGATTCGTCCAACAGTCCCACCTTGTCAAGTGTCGCGCGGCTTACCATAAGGAATGCGCCGGGCAGTATGTCTATAGGATTGGTCGCCTCGTCGTCGAGATGCCCCATATAGTAGGCGGCAATGCGTCGGTTGTGGGGGAATAGGCGGATGAGGCCGCTGATTTTGAAGAATGCCGCCTCAGGGGTGGGAAATCCACGTTTGCTCTCCTTCAGGTACTTCCCTTCGCCATTAATCATCTTCACACCAAGTCCGCCACAGTCGGGATGAGTGGTGAAAAAAGTAGCACAAGAGCTGAATGTGTCACGCTCCACCACTGTGTCGGGGTTGAGCAGCAGCATTAAGTCACCAGTACAGCGGCGTAGTGCCTGATTGTTGGCACGGGCAAAGCCTACGTTGTCCTCATTGGCAATTAGGTGTACTTGTGGATACCGCTCCCTGACCATCTCCACAGAGCCGTCCACCGATGCGTTGTCCACAACAAATACTTCCAGTTCCAGTTCGGAAGAGGCATCATTTGCATCTCCCTCAAGCCGTAGGTTGGAAGCAAACACAGATTCCAGACATTGCTCAAGGAAGTACTTGACGTTGTAGTTGACTATGACGATACTTAGTCTCAACTTTCAACCTTCAAAATTCAACCTTCCCCTTTCTTTTTGCGGCCACGGGGCTTCTTCTCTCCTGCCATTTCAATTATTGCCACAGCCTCTCCTACTGTCAGCTCTAACGGATTGACAGTCTTTGGTAGGCGGAAGTTTTCGTTGTTGTAGGTGAGATAGGGACCGTAGCGTCCGATGTTGGAACTAATTATCATCCCATCGTGTTCGCCGATGATATGGGGGTAGAGGGTGCGCAGCCGCTCTTTTTCAGCTTCGGCAATGCGCTTATTCTTTATTATCTCAATGCAGCGGTCGAGGTCCACTTCGTAGGGGTCGTCGTTCTTAGAAAGAGAGTAGAACTTGTCGTTCAAACGCACGTATGGACCGAACTTGCCGATGCTGACAATCACTTCGTGTCCCTCAAATTCACCAACAGTTCTGGGTAGTTCAAACAGTGCCAGCGCCTCCTCGAGAGTGATGGTCTCGATGCTCTGCCCTTTCTTCATGCTGGCAAACTTGGGTTTCTCGTCGTTGGAAGTATCGCCTAATTGTACCAGCGTGCCGTATCGGCCTATCTTAGCATATAGGTTTCGTCCGCTCTTGGGGTCTACGCCTATCAGACGGCTGCCACTGGTGCGGTGGCTGGTCTGTTGGGTGAGGCGGATGTTTTTGTGGAAGGGAACGTAGAACTTGTCCACCACCTTGCGCCATTGTTTCTTGCCAGTGGCGATGTCGTCGAAGTCCTTTTCCACCGTGGCGGTGAAATTGTAGTCAACAATGTCGGCAAAGTGTTCCATCAAGAAGGTGTTGACCACGCTTCCGATGTCGGTTGGAAACAGCTTTCCCTTCTCGGCTCCCATCTTCTCGGTACGTTTCTCTGTGTGCAGTGCGTTGTCCTTTAGTACGATGGCTGTGCATTCCACCTCCTTGGGGTCGCGGTCTTCTTTGATGACATATTCGCGTTTGAGAATGGTGCTGATGGTCGGTGCGTAGGTCGAAGGGCGTCCGATGCCCAAGTCTTCCAGTTTCCTGATAAGGCTTGCCTCCGTATAGCGGGGAGCATGTTGGGTATGGTGTTCGGTGGCTTCCGCAACGTCGAGTACCAATTGCATTCCTTCCACCACTTTGGGCAGCGTGCGTCCCATGCTGCCATTCTCTTCCGTCTCGTCGTCCGACGACTCCATATACACTTTCAAGAATCCGTCAAACCGCACCTGTTCGCCTTGACAGACAAACTTATCCTCATGGCCGCTGATGTTGATTTCCACGATAGTCTTTTCCAACTCGGCATCAGCCATCTGTGAGGCAATGGCACGCTTCCAAATGAGTTCGTACAGTCGGCGTTGGGCAGCTTCGGCATTGATGGTCACATTCTCCATATAGGTGGGGCGAATAGCCTCGTGAGCCTCCTGTGCGCCCTTGGTCTTGGTCTGATAGCGGCGGGTCTTGACGTAGCTCTCGCCATACAGCTTGGTAATCTCAGTCTTCGCCATATTCAAGGCCAGGTCGCTCAGGTTAACGCTGTCGGTACGCATATAGGTGATAAATCCACTCTCATACAGCTGTTGTGCTATCTGCATCGTGCGTGCCACGCTGTACCCCAGCTTGCGGCTCGCCTCTTGCTGCAGGGTCGAGGTGGTGAACGGTGGGGCGGGCGAACGCTTGGCAGGCTTGGTGTCGATGGTTTGAACCTTGTAGTTGCATCCAATCAGGCCGTTCATGAATTCGGTCGCCTCATCCTCCGTGTCGAAACGGCGGCTCAGCTCGGCCAGCACCTGCATCCTGCCGCTAGTGGGATGAAACTGCGCTGTGACCTTGAAAAAAGTCTGACTCACAAAGTTCCTAATCTCCTCCTCTCTCTCCACAATCAGCCTCACCGCCACGCTCTGCACACGTCCCGCACTGAGGGCTGGCTTGATTTTCGCCCACAGAATGGGGCTGATTTCATAGCCTACCAGACGGTCCAGCACACGTCGTGCCTGCTGTGCGTCCACCAGGTTCATGTCGATGCTGCGAGGGTTCTCTATGGCATGGAGGATGGCATTCTTGGTGATTTCGTTAAAT
>CAMZFW010000026.1 GCA_947306225.1 uncultured Bacteroidales bacterium | reverse complement strand
CGCCCCGTCGCGGCCACGCAAAACGCCCCAACAGCACCCCATTTTTCGCAAAAATTGGGGTGTCGCGGCATGAAAAAATCACGGCATTTACGCAAAATGCAATATATTAGTTAATTAAGACGTTTTTACCCCATAAATGCCCCCTCCTTCCTCCACCACATATCCTATACTTATACTATATTTATACCTTATTTATACTATTCTAGAATAGTATAAATAAGGTATAAATATAGTATATATAAGGTATAACTATGGGATATGTGGGGAAGCGTGCGGGCATCCAGAAAGAATGTGCGGAGAAGGCCGGCACAATAAAGCGGGGGCGGACGCGTTATTGTGACGGATATTCGGATGAAATAATCACCTGTTTTTGAGATAATTACTAATTATTTAGACATCGAGAATGCTACCCCGTGAAAGATGACATCGGGTACGCCTACAAAAACACAATCCCCCTCTGGACATTCGGCCTGAACTATTGAGCAAAAAACTTTTTTGTCATATTGACAAATATTTGTATATTTGCATATTGAATACTGTAACACACGTTACTGTAACGACCGTTGCAATAGCATAATACCTGCTGCACTATGAAATTTTATGACCGAGAAAACGAAGTAGACACGCTCCGCAAGATAGAATCTTCGTCAGCCGAAGTGGCACAAATGACCGTCATAACCGGTCGTCGCCGCATTGGCAAGACCGCCCTTATCAAGCAGTCTTTCTCACGCATACCGTTTGTTTATTTCTTTGTTGTGCGCAAGAGTGAAACACTCCTATGTCAGGAAATGGTCGATATAGTCCGCGCCACTATCGGCGAAGACCTTGGCGAATTCACCTCATTTGCCCGCCTGTTCCGTGCATTGATGAACCTCTCCAAGCGGCTCAATTATACGCTTGTGCTCGACGAATTTCAGAATCTGCACTATGCCGACGAATCGCTCTTCTCCGAAATACAGAACATATGGGACAGCACGAAAGGTGAAAGCCACATCAACTTGGTGCTTTGTGGTTCGGTTTATTCAATGATGACCAAGATATTCGACAACGTCCGTGAGCCCCTCTACGGTCGTGCCACGCACCGCATCAACCTCCGTCCCTTCCGCACCGCCACGCTAAAGGAGATCCTCGCCGACCACAATCCCGCATACCAACCCGACGACCTGCTGACACTCTACCTGCTCACCGGAGGTGTTGCTAAATATGTAGAGCTGCTTATTGATGCCGGAGCCTATACCAAAGATGCCATGATTGACTCCGTGCTCTCCTATGGGAGCTATTTCATCACCGAGGGTTATGAGATGCTGCGCGATGAATTTGGCAAGGAATACGCCAACTACTTCTCCATACTCCAAGCCATCGCCGAAGGCAACACCGACCGTGGAAAAATCAAGAACATCACCAATATCGAGCCTGGTGGCTACCTCGACAAACTGGAGAAGACCTATGGCCTTATCGCCCGCCAACGGCCATACCTACAGCCCGAAGGAGCACGGAATGTACGCTACTATGTGCTCGACAACTTCCTCACCTTCTGGTTCCGCTTCATCCACAAATACCGCAGCGCGGTAGAGATAGACAATATGGACTATGTCCGCGCCAAGGTGCAGGCCGACTACAATACCTTCTCCGGTTTCATCCTCGAACGCTACTTCCGCCAACAATATGCCGAGGCGGGAATATACAATATCATCAGCAACTACTGGTATCGTGATGCCGACGAGATAGACCTCATTGCCGTCGACGAGACCGACCGACAGCTTGTCATTGCCGAATGCAAACGGCAGGCCAAGCGCATCGACCTTGACCTACTTCGCGATAAAGCCCGTGCCATCGTTGCCAAACACCGCAACTGGCAGGTAGACTACCGCGCCCTATCGCTCGATGACATGTAGCTTTCCTCTCTGCCATTCTTACATTCACCCTCATACGGACTAAACGTGCCGACGGCACGTAAGCCTATTAACCCCACACATAAAGGGTACTTCCTTTTTACTCGTAACCCTTCCCTTTGCACACGGGGCATTGTACATGACAATGACTTAGAGGGACATCCTTTTTGCACTCTTCACAATACTTTGTTCCAGATAGTCCGAATGTAGGAACAGAGCTATTGTTATCTACAACCGTTCCTTTCCCATTACAATAATGACATGTCTTACGTGAAGATGAGTTATTGTTCGAAGAAGATGATGAGTTGGAATTCCCATTTCCAATCTGGTATCCATTTGCCGCTGCACGTGCATTGGCCCGTTTGAAATCTTCAAAACTGATAGTTGCGGCACCTGGCAATCCGCTCTGCCTATATTGCATCCATGCCTGATATTCGGAATCCCCATTGGACACTCCAATTCCCCCCGATAGGGCTGCACCAGCAACATTCAGCAAAGCACCAACCACTGCGGTTCCTACTTCTTGCCGACGCTGTACTTGATTTTGGTACGCGCGTTCGCTCTTGGCAATATTTTCGCGAGCCAAGTCTATTTCATTTTGGCTTTGTGCATAATCAATACTGCGAGCGAAGTATTGTATTGCTTCCTTATAGTTTTTACTGTTGTATAAACATGCAGCAATATTATAATTTACATCGAAAGTCTCCTTATATGTGGCTGCTAGCTTATAGTTCTTCAGACTTTTCTTCCATTCCTGCTTCTCAAAAAAAGATTCACCCTCATTATAGTATTTTCTATACAGGTTGTTGTTCTCAATCTCTGAATTTGCTAAAGACAACGAATTTTTGCCGTAATCAACCCATTGGGATTCTATTTTTACTTGAATTATACCATTATTAAGGATGCGGACATCTTTGAATCCACATGGTACAACTTGTTGTCCTTCCTTTGAAATAATACCCCATTTTCCATTATCTTTCACCGCTATGTAGCCAAAATCAAAAAAAACATGAACCGATAAGTCATCATAGGTGGGACTGATAATTTTCTTTCCACTTATATCACACAAACCAAATTTACCATCATTCTTCACTGCAATGCACCCTTTATCTACAAAATTATTAAATACATAATCATCATATGCTGGACTAATTATCGTTCTTCCTTGTGTATTGCACACGCCCCATTTCTCGTTTGTTCTTACTTTAATATATCCAAAATTTATAACAGAAAAATTGATTTCATTATAAGTCGGTTCAATAATAATTCGACCACTTGTATCACACACTCCCCATTTTTTATTATTCATAAATCCAAGGTACCCATATTGTATGCCAGAAAGATTGTAACCATCATCACCTGTGACAATTTTATTACCATTACTATCGTAAACAGAGAATTTATTAACTTCACATATTAAAAAGTATCCCTTAGGTGCATATGATAGGGAAATATACCAAGCAGGAGGTGTAAGTGTTCGACAATTTGAATCTAGAATTACCCATTTGTCATCTTTTAACAATGCAAAATAACCATAATAATTATTTCCCGAGTCTCGAATCTTTATCCCATTATAGGAGGGTGCTACTATTTGTTGTCCTTTTAGGTCAAAGATGCCCCACGCGCCATTATTCTTTATTAAAAAGTAATTCCTTTTCATATTGATAAGAAATATGTCTTCATGCATGGGCTCCACTAACACGTTGCCGTCCGCATCACAGGCACCCCATTTATTATTTTTATTTACATAATAGATAGTCTGGCTTCGTGCATAAGCTACTGCATCGTATCTATCTTTCCAGAGCTGGGCATTTAGTTCATTCCCTATGCTTAGTAGTAAAAGGGCAAGTATTATTTTTTTCATATAATATCCTTTTTATTTAATTTTATTCAGCGAAAATATTTCTTCTAATTATGTAGACAAGGTATGCGATTTCTTTTGTGTCCATACCGTTCACACTATCATAAAAAGAGCGTTCGTTAAACAGCCATTCACCAAGGTATAAGTCCTCGTCCTGCTTCCCTTTTTTATCAAGGTACGGCATTAATAGCATTATGTCAGCATAAGTATCTTTAACAGCTTGCTCAAACTCCTCCTCAGAAATGGCTCCATTCTTAAAATGTTTTTGTAGATGAGTTCTTTCTTTGCTCGCTCTAAAGTGGCTCCGACATTATTCTTAAACCGCCTAATGTCGGGTTTTATATCATTTTTAGCTATCACCATTGTTTTGACAGTTGCCCATGAAGCAATACAGGCAACAAGCAGCCCTAACCAATTGACTACTTCGTCTATAATTGAACTTGAATAGAGCGTAACCATGTTGTCAAATTTTTTGCAAATTTACGCTCTTTTTCACTTTAATTTCACGACAGAATTTGTCATACGACATTATCTGTCATAGTGGAGACTCGCGCTGAATATACGAGGAAGAAGTCTGTGTGCAGTGCTTTAGAGATATTTAACAGCACTTGGGTATCGATGGATGGCTTGTTAAAGATTCTCTGTACAGTGCGTGGAGTAACATTAATGCGCTCGGCGAGCCACTCATTTGTGTGACCTTGCCGACGCAGTTCGTCGCGGATAAGGTGGCCTATATGTATCTGCATAGTGGTTGCTATTTGTGCGTCGTGCTACCGATTCCTTGATGCATTCCGACAACTGCAAACAAAAAGGAGGTGAGCAATTTCGTCTCCAGCTTGCGGTCGTCGAAAATACCTTCAGGAATAGACAAAATGCTCGCTTACCTGCGAGCATTTGCACATTTGTCTTTCCTGAATGACCTTTGAAGTTTTCGACGTTTCAAGCTGGTCGGAACAAATAGCAAACGCTATGTTGGTTATATGTTTGTTTTTACTCTATACGATACTATATCTCAATTATTTGTGATACTTTCAGTTAATTTTTGCTGATTGCAAATATACGAAGAATATTTGATTGGGAGAAATTATTCTCACTATCAAGAGTCAGTCAGCTTAATTTGAAAAGCAAATCAGTTTAAGCAGCAAAAATCTGTCAAGTGATTACAGAAAAACACAGGGAGTTATTTATAACTCGTTGATTTACCCAAGGCTCTGCCATGGGGCTAGATATGTTTATGCCCTTTCGGGGCTGTTTGTAGCGGTTGACTAAAGGACTACGACCTTCTGCGCCTTGCAGCCGTCGGGACGGACAAGGTAGACTCCGGCAGAAAGGACGGGCACTATACGCTCGGTGGCATCGGGGGCGACATAGCCGACCTGCCGGCCATAGAGGTCGAAGACGGTGACTGCCTTGTCGGCCGCTCCGACGATATGAATGTTGTGTCCCTCGGACGTGACCATGAAGGTCATCTCGTCGGTGTCGACATCATCGATGCCTAAATCGTCACCGAAGAGTGCCTGCAAGATATAGTTGCGAGTGACGACAATGGTGCGAGGATTGTCGACTATGCCGTCGCTCCACATGCGGAAGTGCGCCCCAGGGAAGGGGACGGCGGTAAGGAGTGCCTCTTCGCCATAGGCGTATTCGCCAGCACCGTAGACGGCACCCTGACTAGGATTATTGGACGAGAGGGTGACGGTGAAGGTTTCGAGGCCGAAGACAGCCTGATAGGCGGCATCGGCGATGACATGCACAGTACGTGGATTGGCAGTGCTGCCATCACTCCAATGGATGAAGCGGCAATGCTCCTTGGGCGAGGCAGTGATGTGAACCTCCTCGCCATAATGGTACTGTCCCGAACCGGTGACGGTGCCTTGTTGAGTGCTGTTGGAGGTGACGGTAAGGGTATAGGTGGGCTCGGGTTGGAAATAGGCGACGAGGGTGGTGTCGCCGGTGAGGGTGACGAGACGGGGGTTGGTGGTGACTCCGTCGCTCCACTGCACGAAATGATGGTTGGCAAAGGCGGTGGCCAAGACGGGCACTTGCGCCAAATAGTTATATGTACCCGAGCCACTGACGATGCCCATGGTTGAGTCGGATGACCGGCATTCGAGATGGCAGGTGTTGACAACGAACTGCGCCTGCAGGTTGGTGTCGTGGGTAAGGATGAGTGTGCGTGGGTTGTCGGAGTTGCCGTCGCTCCAACTGACGAAACGGCAGGGGCCAAAAGGTATGGCAGTGAGGGTGAGCGGGGTGAGATAGGGGTAGGTGCCACCACCCGAGACAACGCCAAGCGTGGTGTCGTTGCTGGTAACTGTGGCGGTATAGGTGTTGGCAAAGAACTGGGCAGTGAAGGCGGTATCGGATGAGACCACCACACGGCGGGGGTTCTGTGTGATGCCGTCGCTCCACTGGGTGAAACGATAGCCATAGTTGGCTGTGGCGGTGATGTAGATAATGTCGCCGTATGCCACAATGCCGCTGCCAGAGGTGTGACCCATGGCAGGATTGACGGAGGAGACGGTGACGGTGTGGGAGTCGATTTGGAAGTCAGCCACCAACTGGGTATCACAAAGTACGGTAATGATACGGGGGTTGTTGGTTAGGCTGTCGCTCCACTGCACAAAGTGGTAATGTGGCATGGGAACGGCAGTAATGACCGCCTGGGAGAGATAATTGTAAGTGCCGCCACCGGTGACACTGCCACTGGCAGTGTTGCCGCTAAGTGCGGTGACGGTGTATTGGTTGGTGTCGAAATAGGCGGTGTATGAAAGGTCGTGCGTGATGGTAACGATACGAGGATTGTCAGTGTTGGCATCGTTCCATTGGACGAAATGATAGCCATAGTTGGGTGTGGCGGTGAGGGTGACGGTACTGTTGTAGGAATAGGTGCCAGTGCCGGAGACGCTACCCAAATCGGGGTTGTTGGAGGTGGCAGAAACTGTGTAGGTGTTGACAGCAAACTGAGCGATGTAGGAGGCATTCTGAGTGGCGACGACAGTACGCGGATTGGAGGTGTTGCCATCGTTCCATTGAACAAAGTGGCAGCCCTCTGCCGGGGTGGCGATGAGGGTGACAGTGCTATTGTGGCCGTATGAGCCGCCACCGCTGACGGTGCCGAGGGCGGGATTGGCACTGCTGACCATGATGGTATAGATGTTGACAGCAAACTGAGCGGTATAGGTGGCATCGCTTGTGACGGTGACAGTGCGGGGATTGGCAGTGTTGGCATCGTTCCACTGAACGAAGTGGCAGCCAGTGGCGGGGATGGCAGAGAGGGTGGCAGTGGTGTTGTAGTTATAAGTTCCGCCACCGGTGACCGTGCCTAGACTGGTATCGTTTGACACAACCGTGAGCAGATAGGTGTTGGGGAGAAACTGGGCAGTAAGCGATGTATCGGACGTGACCACTATCGAGCGGGGATTGGCAGTGCTGCCGTCGCTCCACTGAGTGAAGTAGTGACCATAAGCGGGAGTGGCGGTGAGGATGGCGGTATCGAGGTAGTCGTAGGTGCCACCACCGGAGACCGAACCCATTGTGGGGGTGCAGCCGAGAGTAACTGTATAGTTGTTGACGGCAAAGATGGCAGTGAAGGCAGTGTCCTGCGAGATGGTGACAGTGCGGGGATTGGCGACAACACCGTCGTTCCATTGGGTGAAATGGTAGCCGTAGTTGGGCGTGGCAGTGATGACGACATGGTCTTGGTAGGAGTAGGTGCCGGCTCCGCTGACGGTGCCCATGGCAGGATTGTTGCTAACGACCGAGAGCGTAGAAGTATTGGAGAGGAAGATGGCCACGAAAAGGGAGTCCTGCGTGACGACGACGGGACGCGGATTGAGGGTGCTGCCGTCACTCCAACGCTGGAAATGATAGTCGGCATTGGGGGTAGCAGTGATTATTGCCGTGGCATTGTAGCTATAGATGCCGGCACCCGAGACGGAACCCCATGCGGGATTGTTGCTGGCGACAGAGATATAGGAATTGTCGGAGACAAAGATGGCTGTGAGGCTGGTGTCGGACGAAAGAACGAGTTGGCGGGGGTTGGCGGTGATGCCGTCGTTCCAACGCAGGAAATGGAAACCACTGTCGGCTACAGCCTGAATGGTAGCCTGATAGCTGCTACAGGTGGGCTGTTGGAGAACCATTGCGGAACCCATGGTGGTGTCGTTTACCGAGAGTGAAAGCATGAAGGGAGCCGACTCCACGAAGTTGAGAAAATCTTCCCAATGATCGGCAACCATGTAGTTGAGCATAGCACCACAGGGGACATAGACGGGAGTGGTGGCAGTTGCAGAGGCAAATGTGTGGGCATAGATGGTGGGGGGAGTGGTGCTGCGCATCTCGATGCGGGTGACCGACGGGATGCCGGCATAAGCATAGTCGCCAATGCTGGAGACGGCTGCGGGAAAAGCAAGGCTACCACCTATCTGAAGACAGCCATAGAAAGCGCTGTCGCCGATGGTCGTGAGTGAGGCTGGCAAAGTTGGGGGAGTAAGACGGATGCAACCACTGAAGGCATTATTGCCAATAGTGGACAGGGAACTGCCTAATGAAATGTCGAAAAGGCGAACGCAATTGCGGAAAGCAGCATCGCCAACGGTGGGAGTGGAACTACCAAGGGAGACTTGGACCAGGCGGTCGCAGCCGCTGAATGCCTCAACAGGGATGGATAGTGAGCTGTTAGCTACGGTCAGATATAGGATGCTGTCGCAATTGGAGAATGCACCACTACCCATATACTGAACACTGGCAGGAATGGTCAGAGCACCTCCAATCTTGGCACAGTTGGCGAAGGATAATGCACCGATGGACTGCAACGCTGGGGGCAATTGGAGAATATTGCCCATGTTGGAACACCCTTGGAAAGCGGAGATGCCAATGGTAGTCACTGTGGCAGGTAGCTGCAAGGGACCTCGCAGTGAGGTACAGCCATAGAACGCAGAGTCGCCAATGGTGGCGAGCGCCACTGTATTGAACAACACATGCTGGAGGTTGGTCTTACCAGCAAAGGCCTTGCTGGGTATATTGTGTACATTGCTGCCCACATAGAGATTGGTGAGGGCAGTGAATGGAGCGAATGCCGAAGACGGAAATGTGGCATCAGTGAAGTGGCCAGTATTGTAGTAAAGGCGGTGCACGTTGGCAGTGCCGCTGAAGGCATTGGCATCGACGGAGGTCACAGCACTTCCGATATAGACAGAGTCCAACAACAAAGCATCAGCAAAGGCATACTGCGGCACGGATTGCACACTGTCGCCAATGACCAAGTGGGTGAGCGCAGCGACGGGCAGTGAGGAATGGTAGGTGCCAGCCGAGAAGTAGCTGCAACTGGCATTACGGGCGTTATAGTGAAGATAATGTACGCTATTGCAGCCCGAGAATGTGTTTTGGAAGAGATAGGCGACCGAGGTGCCTATGTAGAGGCTGTCGAGGCTGGTGCAATTGCAGAACGCCCAGTTGCCCAGCATGGTCACAGCATTGGGGATATGTAAGGCAGTGAGGCTGCTACAACCTTCGAAGGCCACATTACCGATGGTTGTAACGGAAGGACCGAACGTGACTGAGGCGAGGGAACTACAGCCTTGGAAGGTACCCACACCAACCATGGTCACAGCATCGGGAAGAACTATTGAGGTCAAGTTGCTGCAGCCCATGAAGGCGTTGTCGCCAATGGTTGTCACGGAATTGGGGAGGACGACTGAAAGTAGTCCTGTGCATTGAGAACAGGCACTGCTGCCAACGGAAGTCACAGAGGCAGGTATTGTCAAGTTGGTCAGAGACGTACAGCTGCTGAAAGCGTTGTTGCCTATAGCCACCACAGAATATGTAACACCACTGCGCACGACGGTGGTAGGAATCTGCACGCTACCCGAGGGAGCGGAGTAGCCACTATAGTAATTGGTGCCAACAAGATGGGGATAGACGACCGACACGGTACTGTCGGACAGGATGCTATAATATAAGGTCTGTCCCGTGCCGCATACCGATGAAAAATCGAATGCATGGACGCCTGTAAAGGACGTACCTGCAAATAAAACTAAAAAGAATAATTTGATTATCGTTCTCTTCATAGTCATTGATGATTCCTCCTATTAATTACCACGCCACAAATACCTGCTGTTCGCCATATATCGTACCCACACCGTTGGTGGCGTAAGCCCGATAATAATAAGTAGAGCCAGGAGTCAGATTGGTCAGTTGGCTGACGAAAGAGCCCATGCCAGCACCATCGGTTGTATGAAGACCTGTTACCGTGGGCTGGGGCGAGGTGCCAAAACAGACACCCCTGCGAAGTACGGGATAGCCACCATCGGACGAAACATTGCCACCCGCCACAGCACTTGTGGAGGTGATATTTGAGGCTGTGGTGGTGGTGACAGTGGGCAAACCCGACATGGTGGAGAATGTAATCACGGGACCATAAGCTATGCCCGATGAATTTTGGGCATAAGCCCTTACATGGTAGGTTGAATTTGGCTCCAGATTAGTCATCTGCGACACAAAGGAGCCTAAACCGATACCGTTGCTCGTATGGGCGTTATTGACGGTGGGTTCTGCAGTCGTGCTCCAGCAGATGCCACGCGCCAAGATGTCGAATCCAGCATCAGAAAGGACATTGCCGCCACACGTGGCGGTGGTAGTGGTGATATTAGTGACATCGCTCGTAATGACTACAGGCAGACCATCGAGAGTGGTAATGGTCTTCTGGTCGCCATAGCCTACACCAATGGAATTTATGGCGTATGCACGGATGTAATATACTGTGTGGGGCTGGAGCGGTAGGGTGCAGTCGAACTCAAACTGTCCGATGGGGTCTGTCACTTTGTCGTTATCAATAGTAGGGAACTGCATGGTGCTATAAACAAAACCCCGCTCACGGATGGAGGAGTTGCCTTCGTTTTCGATGGAGCCATAACAAAGAGCAGAAGTAGCGGTAATATCAACAATACTACCTGTAGTTACAATCGGCACATTGGGTCCAATCAAATAGATGGTACCCATGTCGTACTCCTTCGAGCCGAGTTGCACACTAGCCAGGTTGTATACAGACTGTTGGTAAAGCGAATCAGCCTCAAATCGGATAAAATAGCCTCCAGCAAGCTGGTTGAGCGTAACGGGAATTTCGAACGAACCATCGGCAGCCGTATACACCATGTTACCGACATTCCACCCATCGGTAACCATCACACGGAGACCCTTAACGGGCTGATACGAGCGATTGTCGAGGACAACGCCATGACAACGAGTGGAATCATAAACGCCTTCTTTCTCCAAACCATTAATACAGGAGGCGAACAAAATGCTTATAGCGCAGAGAATTATTGTGATATACTTACGATTCATATTCAAAATCTATAGGTCAAACCAACGGCAGGTACAACGGTGTTGGGTGCACTGAGAAGCGAGGGGGACCAAGCGAAAGCCAGTTCGGACTTAGGTTCCAAGGTATAGGCACGGACGAAGTTGAAAACATAGAGGACGGTCGCTGCGCCCCATATTACATAGGATGTGGTTCGCAATGAATTGTATTTGTCATGGGCCGCTAAAAAATCTTCGGAAGACAGGTTGGTACTATTGATGATGTCCAACTGCTTCTGTGCAGCCATATAACAACCTATGCCACCACCCACCAGAGCCACCTCTCCAAGTAAGGTTATCACACCTTCACCCGTATAACCCTTGCCCATTTGGCCAAGTCCGGGGATGATTGACTTGGCTAACGAGGCACCGTCTGTCACATTACGGGCACGTTCACCCTTGTCCCATACAGGCACCACATCGCGCATGGAAGCAACCTGGCAGAGCACGCAGACCCAATAGGAGCCATTCTTTAGATTGACCTCGTATTGATCCACCTTGTTAATGGGAATGCCGCACTGCTGCGATACAAGCACATAGTTTGTACCTTTGCGGAGCGACTCATAGACATCTGTCTCGTTGAAGGCCTTTCCCAAACGGTTGGCGGTATTTTGAAACACCCTGACCAGAGCGCGGTTCAATGCCTCATCAATTGTTTTCCCTTCGCCCGATTCACGGACATAGATGTACGTGTTGTTGGCGGGCAACGGCATCTCCTTCATCCACGAAGGTTCGCGTTTGGCATGGCAGTCAAAAATGCCTACCGTCAAAAACATGAGAATGACTATTATCTTATATTTCACTTGTCAAAATGTTTTATTGGTCGTTATTCTTTTATTAGAACATCGTCAGATTGGATGTGGTAGTGGCGTCCACATGAGCATTGTAGGCTGTCGTCCAGCCGTTTTCCACACTCACAAACCCATCCGATACGACGGGCAGGAACACCTGCCATGAGTGCATAGTCAGGGACATCATGTGTGACAACGGCACCTGCAGCTATCAACGCTGAACGTCCGACAGTGTGTCCACAAACCACCGTGCTGTTGGCACCAAGCGATGCACCCTCCTTTATCAACGTCTTAGCATAAACGCCATGACAGGGGAAGTGAGCACGAGGGGTGGTCACATTGGTGAATACACAACTGGGACCACAGAAGACATTATCCTCAATCTCCACACCTTCATACACCGACACATTATTTTGGATGCGGACACCGTTGCCAATGCGTACATTGTTGCCCACATTCACATTCTGCCCGAAGGAGCAACGCTCCCCAATACGGGCACCCTTCTGGATATGGCAAAAGTGCCATATCTTGGTATCATCTCCTATGACGACATCGTCGTCAATATAACTACTTTCGTGGATAAATGGGTTCATTTTTCTATCTGCTTAATATTGTGCAGGCAAGCTGCTAGACTATCTGTCCAATAAGGGACGCGAATGCCAAAGGTCTGTTTGAATTTGGTCTTGTCAAGAACGGAATAGCTCGGACGCACCACAGGGCTGGGGTATTCGTTGCTATGGCATGGCTGAATGTCGCAGTCGGAATGACCCGACTGACGTGCTATCTCCTTAGCGAAATCGTACCAACTGCATACTCCTTCGTTACTGTAATGGTAAAGTCCTTCCTTGCCATCTGTCATATCATTCTCAAGAATAGTGACAATGGCTTTTGCCAAGTCGCCTGCATAGGTAGGTGTCCCCACCTGGTCAAACACCACGGTAAGACTAGGCTTAGCAGCTGTCAAGGCCAGCATCGTCTTACAGAAGTTCTTCCCATATTCACTATATAGCCATGCTGTACGAAACATCAGGTAACGACAACCGCTAGCTACGATAGCCTGCTCGCCAAGCAACTTTGTCCGACCATACACGCCCGTTGGATTGACCTGCTCACCTTCACTACAAGGAGTATTATTTCGGTTGCCACCAAACACATAGTCTGTTGAGACGTGCACCAGCAGTCCACCGACTTCGACCATGGCTTTGGCCAAATGGCCTACGGCAATATGGTTCACTTTGTCGGCTGCCTCCTCATCGCTCTCAGCACGGTCCACATTGGTGTAGGCCGCACAATTAACTATGGCTTCTACATTATTTTGAGCGACATAATGTCGGATTGAATCAATGTTGGTGATATCCAAATCCTCAATATCAGTGAATAGATACTGGTGGCGCGACTGCTCGCTGCCCAATCGCACATGCGTCCCGAGTTGTCCCTTAGCACCTGTAACGAGGATATTCATACCTTACAATTGCTATTAATATAGTTAAAAGGTGACACAATGTCGCGCAGGTATGGATGGTGGCGGTCTTTCTCTGACAAAATTATCTTATCAACCGGCAACTGCCAGTCAATAGCGAGATCCGGGTCGTCCCAGGCAATCGCGCCTTCGCTCTGTGGAGCATAGAAATCATCGCACTTATATTGAAAAATAACTTTGTCGCTAAGCACTGAGAAACCATGTGCAATACCCTTGGGCATATAGAATTGGCGATGGTTTTCCGCCGATAGTTCTACTGCCACATGCTGTCCATACGTAGGTGAGCCTTTGCGAATGTCGACGGCCACATCCAAAACGCTACCTTTTACCACGCGCACCAGCTTACTTTGCGCGAAAGGAGGCTGCTGGTAATGCAACCCTCTCAACACTCCGTAGTGCGACAACGACTCATTATCTTGCACAAAAACGACCTGAATTCCCGTCTTCTCGGCAAACTCTTTGGCGTTAAAGCTTTCGAAGAAGTATCCGCGAGCATCACCAAAAACACGCGGTTCAATGATGAGTACATCCTCTATAGCTGTTTTGATAACTTCCATGACAACTCTTCTTCCAAATGGGGCATTACTGTTTTTTAATCAGATTTAGTAGGTACTGACCATAAGGGTTCTTCGCCATAGGACTTGCAATGCGCTGCAAATCCTCAGCGGTAATCCATCCTTTCTCGTATGCTATGCTTTCCAAGCACGCCACTTTCAACCCTTGACGCTTCTCTATAACCTCAATGAATGTAGATGCTTCAGCCAATGAATCGTGTGTGCCTGTGTCTAACCACGCGAAACCACGTCCTAAAAGCTGAACTTTCAATTCTCCATCTTGCAGGAACTGTTGATTGACAGAAGTAATCTCAAGTTCTCCACGGGCCGACGGCTTAATACTTTTGGCAACACTCACCACTTTATTGGGGTAGAAATAGAGTCCTACTACAGCATAGTTTGACTTGGGGTGCTGCGGTTTCTCCTCTATAGAAAGCACGTTACCGGCCTGATCAAACTCTGCTACACCATAGCGCTCGGGGTCTGCCACCCAATAGCCAAAAACCGTTGCTTTCTGATTTTGTTCAGCAGATGCTACAGCATCGCTCAACATCTTCCCTAACCCATTACCCTGAAATATATTGTCTCCCAAAACAAGACAACAGGAATCATCACCAATGAATTCCTCTCCGATGATAAACGCTTGTGCAAGACCATCCGGAGAAGGCTGTTCGGCATAAGTGAAACGGACTCCAAAGTCCGACCCGTCGCCCAACAAACGTTTGAAACTCGGTAAGTCATTCGGGGTCGAGATAACTAGAATATCTCGAATGCCTGCCAACATAAGCGTTGAAATGGGATAATACACCATCGGCTTGTCATATATGGGCAGAAGTTGCTTACTAACCCCCTTAGTTATAGGGTACAGGCGGGTACCAGACCCGCCTGCAAGAACAATACCTTTCATAATACATTCATTATATTATTCTTTGGACTTTTTCTTCTTCCCCTCTGATTCGCTATCGTCACCCGAACCATAGCCGTAACCGTAGCCATAACCATAGCCGTAACCGTAGCCATAACCGTAACCATAGCCATAACCGTAGCCATAACCATAACCATAGCCATAACCACCATAACGACGCTTGATAACTGGTACGTCGGTCATAATAATCGCCATGTTCTTAAACTTACCCTTATCGGACAGTTCCTGAATGAACGGGAACGAACTCTTATTCAAGTAACCCACACGCATAATGTAGGTAGTCAAATCGGCATTATGGTTAATGATAGCCGAGTCTGCAACAATCTGGGCAGGCGTAGAGTCGAGAATAACGTAGTCATATTGCTCGCGCAGATATTCCACCAAAGCATCCATCTTGTTGGTAAGCAACAATTGGGTTGCGTTAGGCGGTGTCTTTTCGCACACAATATAATCGAGGAACGGCGAAGTCTCACTATGCATAATGATGTTCTTGAAGTCCTCCTCCTTGCCCAACATGTAGCTGATGAGACCCAGACGGTTGTGGCGGTCAATGGTCTTAGACAAACTGCGCTTACGCAAGTCACAGTCCACCAAGATAGTCTTCTTACCCAGATACGCCAATGACAACGCCAAGTTCAATGCCACAAACGATTTACCCTCACCAGGCACTGTTGACACAGTCTGAATGACCTTTTCATTTTCCTTCAAGAAGAATGGTATATTGGAATGCAATATTCGGAACGCCTCCGTCACCACATCCGTGCCATTAGCCGTCACGATAATCTCATCATTTGCACGACCTTCAGGTTTCTGCGGTATTTCACCCAAAATGGGTATGGTCATTGCTCTTTCAATATCCGACTTAGAACGCAACTTCACATTAAAGAAATTGATAAGGAACATTACCAGAGCAGGCAGTGCTGCACCGAGAATCAGACCCACCAAAATGTACATCGACAGGTGCGGCCCCATATTCGTACGTGCCGCAGGTTCCACAATCTTGGCAGGCACTATCGTCACAGCCAAATTCATTGCGTTCTCCTCACGTTTGCTCAACAGATAGAGGAACAGTTCCTCTTTAATCTTCTGCTGACGCGACACCTCAGTAACGGCTTTGCTCTGGGTGGGAAGATTATAAATCTGACCCTGAGCACGAGCCTCCTGTGCTCTGGCAGTCTGCAGGCGGACGTTGGTCGAACTGATAAGGTTGTCTATTGAAGCCAAGATACTTGCGCGGTTGCCTTCCATTTGTTGCACCAAATTCTTCACCTGCGGGTTATTCGGACCTGCGGTATTCAACAGTTTGCGATATTGCAACATCTGACTGTTATACTGGCTAATCATCGACTGAACACCCGGATTAGAGACACCCACATTTGCAGGAAGCAACTCATCCTTATTATTCGGGTCTACAAGATAAGACTTAACCGCCTTAATCATTTGAAGTTCTGCCTCAAGACTATTTACCTCCTCCGAATAGCGGATGCCAGTCTGAAGCATCGTACCGGAAGCAGTCTGAAGGTCGGGCAAACGAGCCTCCTTCTTCAACTGCGCCACTTGAGCGTCCACATCTTCCAGCTCACCCGATATGAGGCCGATACGCTCCGACACAAACTGCTCCGTCTTCTCAGCAACAGCCCTATTGTCCTCAGCAGCATCATCATTATACGCATCTACCATCGCAGTCACCACCTCACGAGCACGAGCTTCGTTGTTGTCGCTGTATTTCAGCGATAATACTGCGGCATTCTTATCCACTCTGTTCACAGCCAAACGTTTCGACACTTGCACTGCCGTGGCCGTCACCGGCACTTCAGCCATCTGATACGTAATCTTGAAATTACGATTCGAGAAGAACTGCGTTTTGTCAATCGTGAACGAGACATCCTCGGTTACTACTACCGGCTCGGTATAATATGCCACACCCTTCTTGTTGACACTGTATCTGTTGAGCGATTTCACCAAATACTCATAGCGACTCATGTCCAATGGAGTCACTTCAACATAGATAGACACTTCCGATGCCTCCGCACTACGCGTATAAACTTTCAAATCCAACGGACGGTCTCTGAAATAAGATATCTTGGTGAAGAAACTATTACGTTCACAAGTCTTGTTCAAGTCCAATGCAGAGACCACTTTTTTTGCCAACAATGACGACTTGAGCATATACACCTCGTTCTCCAACGAATGCATACCCACGTCCATGTTGCTAAAGATTTGGTCAATATTGCGCTGCTGCCCCTTACCGTTGATTTCATCACGCACCAAGATTGTGCCGGTGTATTCATACACCTTGGGCTTGGTCTTGTACACCACACCCGCAATCACCAAACAGACAAACAGCGACAGTGCAAACCAATACCAGTTATTGATTACAAGAAACACTATGTCGCGCAACGATATAGTATTCTCGTTTTCCTGTTGGGCACCGTTCTGCGCACCTCCCTGAGGAGCCTGAACGTTTCTTAATTGCTGATTTTCCATGAGATTAAATATTGGCTGATTAATAACGATTCATGTAGTACTTCGACAGGATGTAGTAGTAGAACACCGATGACATCACCGACACAATAGACACCGCACTCGAGATATAGGTCATAACCATCGGGTCACGTTCGGCATTCTTCTTCTTACGCATATTGGGTTCGACATACACCACATCGTTCTGATGTAGATAGTAATACGGTGAGTCGAACACCGACTTCGACGACAAGTCGACCTCGCCGATAGTGCGAAGGCCGTTCTCCTCGCGAATCACGGTGACATTGTGACGCTGGCCATAAATGGTCAAATCGCCCACCATACTCAAAGCCTCGAAAATGGTCAGACGCTCACCCGACACGACCAGCTGACCCGGACGAACCACATCACCCAGCACACAGACCTTGAAGTTCATCAACTTCACTGTTACTACTGGGTCGGTAATATGTCCATCGCTGACCAGTTTCTTCTCAATCAATGCAGCCAACTCACTGTGCGTGAGTCCAAGCACATGTATCTTTCCAAGTACGGGAAACACAATGTCTCCATCATGATTAACCAGGTAGCCCGACACCACATTGCTGCCAGGGTTCATGACCACCCCGTTGTTAACAGCAATCTTGTTCGTCTCCTGATTGAACTGGATTGTAGACTCAGGCGTTTGGCTTTCGACATAGATGCCGAGCAGGTCGTTGGCCTGTATGCCACTTGAGAATTGTCCCTTCAGCGCAAAAGCTGAATCCCGCTGGGCATCGCTTATATAAGCAATCTCTTCCGTGTGCCTGCACGATGCCAACAAAAGAGTTCCAACGGCTGCCGCAAATAATAATTTATTTACTTTCATATAAACATTAATTTTATTATTTCACTACAATTCAAACGACTAAAGAGACTTTTCGTTCTCGTAAGCCTCCTAGCATAATTTGCAAAGATACACAAAAAATTTGTTTTAATAAACAAACTACACAAAAATAATTTGCTTTATAAGAAATATCAGGCAAGATGGACACCTGCAACCCACAAAATCCGCCCAAACACCCTGCCCTACTGTTGCAGCTTGACTCCGCAACATTTTTCTAACGACATCAGCATACAACTCCATTGAAGCGAAGGCAAGGCGAAGGCAGAGTGGAGACATAGGGAAGCATCTGTTCTCTCCACAATAAAGACCAAGGACACAACCAAGAATCCAGTCAACACACTGAAATCAAAATCACTAAAGAAGCAGCGAGCGAAATCTGTCACTTTTTTTTTCAATGGAATGAAAAAAAATGGCTAATTTTGCAAACTGATAACAATATCCACTATGCAAGCATTCATCCTCGCCGCCGGTCTAGGCACACGCCTTTACCCACTCACTACCACAATTCCCAAAGCACTGGTTGAAGTGCAGGGGCATCCACTCATAAAAATAGCCATCGACAACTTGGTGCACCAAGGGGCAACAAGGATTGTCGTCAACATCCACCACTTTGGCGACCTGCTACGAACGTATCTACAAGACCACCACTGGGATGCCGACATCCTTATCTCCGACGAGCGCGACCTCCTGCTCGACACCGGTGGAGGCCTGAAGAAAGCCGAGCCCCTATTTCTTCCTCACGAGCCCATCCTCATCCATAACGTTGACATCCTGTCTCGCATCAAATTCCCCGACCTTATCAAGCAACATACTGATTCCATGGATTTGGCAACGCTTGTTGTAAGCCGGCGAAACACATCAAGGCAGCTGTTATTCGACTTGACAAACCAACTGACAGGCTGGCAAAACAGAACCACAGGCGAGACTAAGTGGGTGCAACAACCTATTACCAATTATAATCAATTTGCATTCAGCGGTATTGCCATCGTCCAGCCCGAACTGCTCGCGCTCCTCCCCGAAGCCAACCACCCCTATTCCATTATCCCAACCTATCTATCACTTGCAAAAAACCATAGAATCAGCTATTTTGAACACTCAGCAACCGACTGGCTCGACGTTGGCAAACCTGAGACTCTGCAACGTGCCCAAAGTTGGATTATTAACCCATAACACCTTCACAATCAATGGAAACATTCCTAGCCGAAGTGGCACAACGACTGCGTACCGAGCATCCCCACGACATGAACCAAGTGACGGTGATATTCAACAATCGCCGTTCGGGTATCTTTTTGCGCCGCCAATTTGCCTCTATGGAAGGCCAGCCTTTCTTCCTGCCACGCATCATAGGCATCGACGAGTTGATTTCAGAACTAGGCGGACTAACCATCATACCTAACGAATACCTCTTATTTGAACTATTCGACATACATCGTCACTTAGATAGCCAAAACGATAAATACACTAGCTTTGAGGACTTTATTTCTTTTGGCGAGCTGTTGCTGACCGACTTCTCGGAAATCGACCTCTACTGTGTAGATGCCCAACGACTCTTCAACAACTTACACGACATCAAAGCTATCGAGAAATGGAACATAGAGACAGGCAAGCCCACACCTTTCCAAGAAAGATACTTAACCTTCTATCAATCGCTTTACCAATATTACACACAACTTCATCAACGTTTGTTAGAGCATCATCAGGCCTATGGAGGAATGGCATATCGGCATGTGGCTGAGAATATCGACACCCTTGCGCCAAATGACGAAACCCAACATTACTATTTTGTTGGGTTCAACGCTATTTCAGCATCCGAGGAGCTAATTATCAGGCACTATCTGCGACAAGGCAACGGCACCTTTATTACAGACGGCGACTCCTACTACTACGACAACCCGGTTCAAGAGGCGGGACATTTCCTGCGGAACAATCCTTTCCCTACAGGGGAATACCCTGAACACTTTGCAATGGAACACAAGGACATAACCATCGTCAGCTGCCCTGAAAATGTGCTCCAGTGCAAATATGCCGGACAAGTGTTAAGCAAACAGATACAAGCCCATCCTGACAATCCTATTGAACAGACAGCCATTGTGTTGGCCGACGAATCGCTGCTACTGCCCATGCTCAATGCCCTCCCATCCGAAATCAAGACCGCCAATGTGACTATGGGGTATCCGTTCAGCAATACGGCCATTCACTCACTGACACTCAAACTGTTCTCCCTACACCAACGTCGCCGGGACAACCTGTTTTATCATGCCGACATACTTGACCTGCTATCTGACAATGGTATTGCAACAACTCTTGGTATCAGCAATATACACTCAAAATTAAACACACTGCTTGCCAACGGACACGTCATTTATGCCAACGTCGATGAAATTGCCGACCTTTGCCATCAAATGGGCTGCGACCCCACCTCCATCCGGTTTCTTTTCACCCAAAACACACCAACACCCGACGAATTCCTCGATTTAGTCAGACAACTTATCAGAACCCTGTACAATGCCCATGCACTCGACAACGACCGCAAAGAAAAAGAGGCACTTGTGTGCCTGCTGCGAATCACAGACTACTTCAAAGAACTTCAAAAACAATACCACTTTGTCGACAATCTCAACACGCTCCTTAAGATATACACTCGGATAGCCCAACGGAACACCGTATCCTTCTACGGCGAACCGCTTCAAGGACTTCAGATACTGGGGGTTCTTGAAACACGAAACCTCGACTTCAAACGAGTCATATTACTTTCTGCCAACGAAGGTGCACTCCCGTCTGGAAGGTCAAGTAGCACACTGATTCCATACGACTTAAGGGTCAGTTTTGGCATCCCCACCTTCCACGAGAAAGAGGCCGTGTATGCCTACAACTTCTACCGCCTGCTTCAGCGCGCCACCGAGGTACACCTAATCTATCATACCGAAGCCGAAGGAATGGGAAAAGGAGAGCCGAGCCGCTTTCTGCTACAGGTACGTCGCGAACTAGCCCGCCACTATTCCAACAATATCACACTACACGAAGAAACTCTATACGCCGACAGATATACTACACCTCCCTCGGGTACACCTTCACATACAAAAAACTCTCATATTCTATGTCAGTTAGAGCAGATTTCTAAACTCGGTTTTTCACCATCAGCCCTCAACAAATACCGCAACTGCCCTATGAGGTTCTATTACGAAAACATCCTCAACATTAAAGAGAGTGACCCCGTGAACGACGACCTTGAACAAAACGAGCTGGGTAGCTGCATTCATGCCGTACTAGAGAAAATCTATTCGCCGACTATCGGAAGCCCTCTTTGTACCGAAGACCTCAAACAGGCACTCAGCAAGGTCGACAATCTATTGACAGAAGTACTTGAAAATCAATTTCACCACGGACGCAGCCACATTGGGCGCAACCATTTTCTTGAATCCGTCGCCAAGATACAGATAACCAACTTCCTTAAGTCTGAGATAAATAGCTTGGATAAAGGCGATAAGATTCAAATATTAGCATTAGAAAAAGAGCTCACGTACACAATGCCGGTAGCCGTTGGCGATACCACTCAACAAGTGACCCTTGCCGGCACTGCCGACCGCATAGACAGTTGGAATGGCTACACCCGCATTATCGACTATAAATCAGGCAAAGTCGATTCTAAAGACTTAAAAGTTGACGAACCAGAACCCGACTGGGGGAAAGTGTCCGACAAATGGTTTCAAGTGATGGTATACACCTGGCTGGCACACCACGGTGGGCATGTCCACGCGCCCTATCTGTCAGGTATCTATCCCTTAGGGCATTTAAAATCAAACCTCTTGGTAGCACAATGGGAAAGTTCGACCATCCTATCACCAGAGCATCTCCAATCATTTGAAAAAATTCTGCACGAGCTTCTATCTGACATACTCAATCCCGACATCCCATTTATCGCCAATATCGACAGCAAATCGTGTGCCTATTGTCCCTTCGCCGAGACGTGCCAACATGGCTGTTGAAAACAAATGTTGCAGAAAAAATTGCGTATTCAAAAAAAATACGTATTTTTGCAGATTGATACAAGGAAGTCCCCTTTCTTGCACCATATATATAACAATTTGATTTTAACCACACTAGAGAATAATAAATATATAAGTATACAAATGAGAAAAGCACTTTTTACTCTTTTCCTAGCCTCCGTTGTCCTGCTGA
>CAMZFW010000025.1 GCA_947306225.1 uncultured Bacteroidales bacterium | reverse complement strand
ATAGTGCAAACACTGCGTGATTTGCCCTCTGCGCTCGACTTATCGAAAACGTTATAGCAGCATGACGGGAAACAATGTGACATACACATACGGCACCAGCGGCACTTATATGGTGAAGATACGCACCACTAGCGGCACCACACTGCGCAAGCTGACAGTGAAGGGAGAGTGAACTGTAAAGTAAAAGGTAAAAGCTAAAAACTAAAAGGGGTCTGGCGGGTGTCAGGCCCTTTATTGTGGTGGAAGAATCGGTAGAAGAAAGAAATTTCCAGTGGAGATTTCGCCAGCGAGCGAGGCGAAGAGCCGAGGAGCGGAATGCTAAGACCACTAGGTGTGCTATGAACGTGCTAATGAAGAGGAAACGTGTGTATACTTTTGCGGCCGGAAACGGCAGGGGGAAGGGCGTGTGGTAGTTTATTTTTGCGGAATGGAATTAATTTCGTATTTTTGTACTTTTAATTCATTAGACCAGAATGTGGCTAAATATCATTAAACGAGTGTTTTTGCCGCTTATGCTGACGGCTGTGCTGCCAGCAGGGGCGCAGAAGCTAATCACATACGAGGCAGGTATGGGCACGCGCGACCCAAACGACGCAGACACGTGGATACTGTATCAGCGGGTGCGGGCGGAGCATGACGGCATGGTGCTGTATGCCGACTCGGCACTACTGAATCAGGTGCGTAACGACCTCACCGCTTTTGGCAATGTGAAGATACGGATTACGGACACGACGACCATTTATGGCGACCAGCTGTTCTACGACGGGGAGAACCGTGTGCTGGACATCTGGGACGACACGGTGAGGCTGGTGGATGGCAAGACGGTGCTGAAGAGCGACCATCTGACATACGACCGTTTTTCATCGATAGCCGCCTACGACACGTGGGGCATCACGGTGAACCAGGACAAACGGCTGGTGAGCGACATAGGCTATTATAATTCGGAGATTAAGGTGTTTGATATATATCAGAACGTGGTGCTGACCGACTCGAACATGCGGTTGGAGACGGACACGCTGACCTATTGCACGGAGACGCATCTGGCGGAGTTTTGGAGCCCGACGCATGTGTATACCGACTCGACGACGATGTATAGCGAGCGCGGCACTTATAATACCGACCAGCGGTATGCGCACTCGGTGAAGGCTTCGGAGGTACACAACGGAGAGAAGCACCTGACGTGCGACACGCTGCACTATTACGAGGAACGGGAGTTCGGGATAGCGATAGGGCATGTGGTGCTGACCGACACGGTGAACGAGATAGTGAGCACCAGCCGCTATGCCGAGACGCGACAGCAGGAGCATACGTCGTTGGTGACGGACAGCGCGTTGGTGCGCATGGTGACACGCGACGAGGAGGACACGCTGGCGGTGCCCGACACGGTGTACGTTCATGCCGACAGCATCTGGGTGGTGAACGATTCGGCACGGCAGTTCAGCTCGCTCAATGCCTACAACCATGTGAAGATATACCGCACGGATGCGCAGGCGATGTGCGACTCGGCATATTATTCCGCACCCGACTCGCTGCTGCAGCTGTTCAAGGGCCCGGTGCTGTGGTACGAACACTACCAAAGCACGGCGGACACGATAGTGGTGAAGTTCGACTCGACAGGAGCCAAACAGGCGTTCTTGAACGGTAGCCCCTTCTGCATAGAGCAGGTGGACCCTGAGAAGTATAACCAAGTGAAGGGTAGAAACATGGTGGTCTATTTTGTTGAGGGGGAACCGGACTATGCCGACATACTGGGCAATGCGGAGATGGTGTACTACATCATTGACGAGGAGATGTATGGGCAGAAGAGCTTGGTGGGAGTGAATGTGGGAGTGGGGTCTGACATGCGCATATACTTTCTGAACCGCGCACCCGACCGGGTGGTGACATACGGTAAGCCCGACATGAACACCTATCCGCTGGACAAGTTAGAACAGGAGAAACGGACGCTTGCCAATTTCCAATGGTACGACGACAGACGGCCTAAGAAACCGATGGATGTCTTTGTATGGTGACAAAATGACATGTCGCCGACGTTTGGCACAAGGCGTGTTGAGATTAAAAATTAAGAATTAAAAATTAAGAAGTTGGATTGGGACTAACAGTCTCAATGAAAAAATAAATAAACACTATGAGTCAAGAAGAAAAAAAGATAGAGAATGAGCAGCCCGAGGTGGAAACCCAGGCGACAGAGACGGCAGCCAGTCAGGCATCCCAAGAGAAGCACCATAAGAGAGCGCATAAAAGACGTGGCGAGAAGAGCGACGACAGCACGGAGAAGCTGCAGGAGATGGGCGAAAAACTGGCAGAGGCGCAGGACAAGTATGTGCGGCTGTACTCGGAATATGAGAACTATCGCAAACGTACTAACCTGGAGAAGGCCGACCTGATAATCAATGGCAGCAAGGATATGATAAAGGCTGTGCTGCCCGTGGTGGACGACATGGAGCGTGCGCTGACAGCCATGGCTGACGAGGATGCGGCAAAAGAGGGTGTGCAGCTGATTTACAATAAGCTGATGACCATCCTTTCGCAGAAGGGACTCAAGCCTATCGAGGCTAAGGGTCAGAAGTTTGACGAGAACCTGCACGAGGCCGTCACCCAGTTTCCCGCTGCCGACGAGAAGCAGAAGGGCACGGTGATGGATGTTGTGGAAAAAGGCTACTACCTGAACGACAAGGTGCTGAGATATGCCAAGGTAGTGGTGGCAGTGTGAAATAAAATTGAAAATGTGAATTCGTTAATTCGTTAATGTGTTAATTCGTTAATCTGAATTCGTAATCAAAAAAAGACTAACACATGCAAGAATTCGTTAATTTGTTAATTCGTTAATCAATGATTTACACATTCACACATTTGTTTTCTCCACGTATCTCGCGTATCACAAGTATTATTTATATGTGTAATACGCGTGATACGTGGAGATTGTAATCCGACTAACGCATTAACACATTCACACATTAACACATTCAATATAGGTTATGGCAAAGAGAGATTACTATGAAGTATTGGGTGTTGGCAAGAACGCCACTCCCGAGGAGCTGAAGAAGGCGTACCGCAAGTTGGCGTTGCAGTACCACCCCGACCGCAACCCCGGCGACAAGGAGGCTGAAGAGAAGTTTAAAGAGGCCGCAGAGGCATACGACGTGCTGAGCAACCCCGACAAGAAGGCGCGTTACGACCAGTTTGGACACGCGGCCTTTGAGGGCGGTGCCGGCGGCTATGAGGGCGGCATGAATATCAACGATATCTTCTCGCAGTTTGGCGACATATTTGGCGACTTCTTCGGAGGCGGCGGCAGGTTTGGCGGCTTCGGCGGCTTTGGCGGTGGCGGCCAGCAGGGCCGACGCGCTACGACACGCGGTACCAATCTGCGTATCAAGGTGAAGCTGACTTTGGAAGAGATTGAGAAGGGGTGTGAGAAGAAAATCAAGGTGTCGAAATATGTGCCCTGCAAGACCTGCAATGGCACAGGGTCGCGCAATGGCAGCTATGAGACCTGCCCCCACTGCCATGGCAGCGGAGTGGTGACAGAGGTGCGCCGCACCATATTGGGACAGATGCAGACGCAGAGCGTGTGCCCCCATTGTGGCGGCGAGGGACGTATCATCAAGGATAAGTGCCGCGACTGCAATGGCGACGGCATCGTGCGTGCTGAAGAGATAATCACTATCAACATACCGGCAGGCGTGTACGACGGCATGCAGCTGTCGATGTCGGGTAAGGGCAACGCGGCACCGCGTGGCGGTGTGCCGGGCGACCTGATAATCCTCGTTGAGGAGGTGCCGCACGACCTGTTTGAGCGTCAGGAGAACAACCTATACTACAATGCATTCATCACCTTCGCGCAGGCAGCCATGGGTGCCAGTGTCGAGATACCCACACTGTCGGGCAAGGTGAAGGTGAAGATAGACGCGGGCACGCCGTCGGGCAAAGTGCTGCGTCTGAAAGGGAAGGGTCTGCCACAGGTGAACAGCTACGGACGAGGCGACCTGTTGGTGAGTGTGAATGTGTGGGTGCCTAAGAACCTGTCGCGCGAGGAGAAGGAGATGCTGACCAAGCTGGACCAGTCGCCTAACTTCCAACCTAATCCATCAAAGCAGGAACGGGGTTTCTTCGACAAGATGAAAGACCTGTTCAATTAAGGAGTCCAGCTGATGAAGATGACGGAAGCCTTCCTCCAGTATGTCTGGCAGCACCAGCTGCTGGAGGGTGGCTTGTGCACCGCCGAAGGGATGCCTGTGACGGTGGAACGTGCGGGTGTGCCCAACCGCGATGCGGGTCCGGACTTCTTTGACGCACATGTGCGGATAGGAGAGACCCTGTGGGTGGGCAATGTGGAGGTGCACGTCAAGGCATCGGACTGGAATCTTCACCGCCATAGTACCAACCATGCCTACGACAATGTGGTGCTGCACGTGGTGTATGAAAACGACACACCCATCACGCTCCAGAATTGCCACACACTGGCAACCTTGGAGTTGTCGCATTATATTCCCGACGCGGTGTGGGCAAACTACGACGCGCTAGTAGAGCCGCCTGAGACTCGCGACATCCCCTGCATGGACCATCTGGAAGAAGTGCCTAAGCCTTTGGTTAATGCGTATATGGAACGGCTTGCGCTGGAACGTATCGAGCAGAAGTGCGACATCGTCCGCCGACTGTTGGAGGAGAGTCGCGGCAACTGGGAGCAGTGCTGCTACTGGCTGATGGCGCACTATTTCGGTGGCAAGGCGAACAACATACCTTTCGAATTGCTGGCAAAGTCCACCGACATGAACCTGCTGGCACGTTGGCGCGACCGTCCTCAGCGTATCGAGGCACTGCTGATGGGGCAGGCGGGGCTGTTGGAAGGCTATTTTGCCGACGAATATCCTCGCCAACTACAGTCCGACTACACAGCCTTGCGGCAGGGAGCCTCGCTGACCCCTATTGCAGGATATATGTGGAAGTTTTTCCGTATGCGGCCAAACGGCTACCCTACGTTGCGTATCAGCCAGTTTGCCCAGCTGGTGTGCCAGTCGCGCAACCTGTTCAGCCACCTACTCGAAACAACTGATGCCAAGGAGTTGCAGCGCTTCTTCAATGTGGCAGCCTCCCCTTACTGGGACAACCACTTCCAGTTCGACAAGCCGTCGCCGGGCAAGGCCAAGCGGGTGGGGGGCAACTTCGTGAACGTGCTTATCATCAATGCCTGGGTACCATTGCTGTTCGAGTATGGCAACCAGCACGGTATGCAGCAATACAAAGACCAGGCGATGGACATCCTACAGCAGCTGCCGCCAGAAGACAACCGCATTGTACGCCGATGGAATTCGGTGGGCATCAAGGCGGACAGCGCAGCCCAGAGCCAGGCCCTCATCCAATTGTATAACAACCATTGCAGTCAGCACGACTGCCTTCACTGTCAAATAGGATATAAAATTATTACACTGTGAAACCAACCGAGATAACCAAAGTGCTAACAGGTGCCAATGCCTGTATCTACGATGCCGACTGCGAGGTGGCAGACATCCTTACCGACAGCCGCCGACTCTCCGATGTGGGTAAGGCACTCTTCTTTGCCATCCCTACCAAGCGGAATACAGGCTGCCGCTATGTCTACGACATGTACCAGCGGGGTTGTCGCAACTTCGTAGTGCCCATCGATGCGGCTGAGGAACATCAGCAGCAGTTCCGTCTGTGCCATCGTGCCAACTTCTGGTTTGTCAAAGACGTAGTGCTGGCGTTGCAGCAACTCGCCGGATGGCATCGGAGCCAGTACCATATCCCTGTGGTGGGTATCACGGGCAGCAACGGCAAGACCATTGTCAAAGATTGGATAGTGCAGCTGCTGCATGGCAGTTGCTCCACCCGCGCCAATCCCCGCAGCTACAACTCCCAAATCGGCGTGCCACTGTCGGTTTGGCAGATGACGGACGAGGACGAGTTTGCCGTATTCGAGGCAGGCATCTCCGAAGTGGGCGAGATGGAACGCCTGCGCCGTGTTATCAACCCCACCATCGGCATCTTTACCAACATAGGACAGGCGCATGACGAAAACTTCCTCACCCGCAGTCAGAAGATTGCCGAAAAGCTGCAACTCTTCACCCACTGCCAGACCATCATTTACTGCGCCGACCATCGCGAGATACATTCCGCCATACTACAACAAGAATGTTTCCGCCACGTACGCCGATACACATGGGGCGCTGCCGAAGAAAACGATATCCAACTCATCGAAACCCATAGCGGTAGCGACGGTACGCTCATCCGCATACGACACGAAGGGTGCGAAGTCGCTTACAATATCCCCTTTGTCGACCACGCCTCAGTTGAGAACGCCATGCACTGTATAGCCCTGCTCAGCTTTCTCGGCTACGACCATCAGCTGATAGCCGACCGTTGCCGTCGCCTCACACCCGTCAGTATGCGACTGGAAATGAACGAGGCCCTCAACAACAGCCTGCTAGTCAACGACAGCTACAGCCTAGACATCAACTCGCTCACCATTGCCCTCGATTACGTCCTGCACGAGTCGCAGCACCTCAACAAGGCTCTCATCATGAGCGATATACTACAGTCGGGCGTTCCCGAGGAGGAACTCTATTCGCAGGCCGCCCAACTGATTGTCCAGCACGGCATCAGCCGTTTTGTCGGTATCGGAGAGGCACTCAGCCGCCATCAGGCACTCTTTGCCGCCATACCCTCCACCACCTTCTACACAACCACCGAACAATGCCTGCACCGGCATCCCTTCGACCAATTCGACAACAGCACCATACTCCTAAAAGGAGCGCGACGTTTCCATTTCGAAGAGATTGCAAAAGCACTCCGACGCAAAACCCAACAGACCGTCATGGAGGTCAACCTCGACAACCTTATCTCCAATCTCAACTACTACCGTTCGCGCATCCGTCCTACCACCAAGCTTATGGCAATGGTCAAGGCCGCCTCGTATGGTGCCGGCACCACCGAGATAGCCAGCCAACTCCAGTACCACCATGCCGACTACCTCACCGTCGCCTACTGCGACGAAGGCGCCGAACTCCGCCGCAACGGCATCACCCTGCCCATCATGGTGATGAACCCCGAAGAAGAAAGCCTTGCCGACATCATCCGCTACCACCTCGAGCCAGACATATACAGCTTCCGCATCCTCGAAGCCTTCTCGCAGGCAGTTCGTCTGCACGGCGGCGGCGAACGCGTGCCGATACATATCGAGTTCGACACAGGTATGCACCGGCTCGGATTCGACGGCAGCGACATCGCCCAACTGGCGAACCGTCTCAAAGATGCCGACAGCCCCCTGCAGCTCCGCTCCATCTTCTCCCACCTGGCCTGTAGCGAAGACCCCCAATGCGACGACTTCACACGTCTCCAGATTGACCGCTTCACACAATGGAGCACCGCCCTTCGCAATGCTTTGTCGACTACCCAGTCTACCCCTATACTCTGCCATATACTCAACTCCTCGGGCATCACACGCTTCCCCGAAGCGCAGATGGACATGGTGCGTCTCGGTATCGGGCTCTACGGCATCGCACCCGAACCTGAGGTGCAGAAACATCTAAAGCCCGTCAGCCGTCTTAAGACCCAGATATCGCAGCTCAAGGAGATACCTGCAGGCGACTCTGTGGGTTACAACCGCCGCTGGATAGCCCAGCGTCCCTCACGCATTGCTATCATCTCCATCGGCTATGCCGACGGCCTCAACCGCCATCTAGGCTATGGTAACGGACGTGTGCTGCTGCATGGCGAGCAGGTGCCTATTATTGGCAGCATCTGCATGGACATGTGCTTCCTGGATGTCACCGATGTCCCGTGTCAGGAAGGTGACGAAGTGACCATCTTCGGCGATGCCGAACTGCTGCAGCAGATAGCCCGTACTGCCGACACCATCCCATACGAGATACTCACCTCCGTTTCCCCCCGTGTACGCCGAATCTACTATCAAGAATAACCCTAGAAATTGCTTGATTGTCTGATTGCTTGATTGTGTTATTGAAACTAAAAAGTAAAAACTAAAAACTAAAATTAGCTGCCGCACCCGGATAACTTTCAATTTTCAACTTTCAACTTTCAATTTAATAAGTTTTCAATTTTCAATTTAATGAAATACCAACCCTTCACATCCCATATCAAGATGGCGGATGTTATCGCAGCCAACCACTCGCTGCTACTTGTCCTGCCACGTTTGGGCATACGCCTTGGTTTTGGCGAACAGAGCGTCAAGGAGGTTTGTGACCGCTATCAGCTCGATGTCGATTTTGTACTGTTGATATTCAACGTCTACACCTTCGACAACTACCTGCCTGACTCAAGCACCTTTGCCGCCACCAATCTGCAGCCCTTGGTGCCCTATCTGCAGTCGTCGCACCAGTACTATCTCAATGAGCGTCTGCCCCATATCAAACGTCATCTGCTGAATGTTGCTGCCAGTGCCGGGGACCGCTACGGGGCCATCCTGCGCCAGTTCTTTGCCGATTATGAGAAGGAGGTAGAAGACCATTTCTCCTTTGAGGAACAACACATCTTCCCACTGCTAAAGGCTGCGGGTGACACTGACAATCTGCCTCAAAGACGCGGCAGACAAGCCATACCACAATCGTCGCACCTTGCCCACAATCATTCCGACCTCGTCGACCGCCTCACAGACCTCACCAGCATCATGCTCAAATATGTCCCAGGAGACTGCCTCACCGAGGAGCTCAACGAACTTGTCTTCGGTGTCATGCAACTCTCGTCCGACCTTGAGAAACACGCCTTGCTCGAAGAGAAACTGCTCATCCCATATATAAGGCAAATGCTACAACATCCTATGCCATGAAGCCCAAGACCAACCTACTCATCGTAGAGCCATCGGACATCATACGAGCCGGTGTCGAGGCACTGCTCAGCGACGAGCAGTTTTCGCTGCTGGCTCCTTTGCGCGACTACCCTGCCGACCTTCCCCAACGTCTTGCCCGTATGCAGCCCGACGTGCTTCTGATAAACCCCACTCTGATTCCTTCTCCCACACGGTTGCAGCTTGCAGCCTTAGCGCAGGCGCGTCCCTCTATGGCTGTTGTGGCTCTCGTGTACCAGTATGTCGAACCACAGCTTCTCGATTCCTTTAAAACCGTCCTAGACATCCGAGAACAGGGTAGCCATGTGGCACAACGCCTGCGCGAATGTTGCCAGCCCGAACGCGACATAGTCGAAGAGAATTACGAACTCAGCGACCGCGAGACCGAGGTACTGCTGCTTGTGGCGCAAGGTTGCAGCAGCAAGGAGATTGCCGACCGCCTGCATATCTCCATCCACACCGTCAACACCCACCGCAAGAATATTACCCACAAGACTGGCATCAAGTCCGTCGCCGGCTTGGCAGTCTATGCCATGCTCCACAATCTAATCAACTAAGAAAAGTAAAAACTAAAAAGGGTGGCAGACAACCTTTGAAGTAAGAAGTATGAACTAAGAACTAAGAAGTTGTGCGGCAGCCAATTTTCAATTTTCAATTTATTATGCCCCAGCCACAAGAGAAACTATGGAACGCCAACTACACCAAGGTGTGGGTGGCAAATTTCATGATTTTCTTTTCCTTCATGTTGCTCACGCCATTGCTGCCTATCTACCTCAGTGAGCAGTTTTCTGCAGACAAGGATACCATAGGCACTGTCCTGTTCGGCTATGCCGTCATGGCGTTAGTGGCGCGACTGTTCAGTGGCTATGTGGTCGACAGTTTCCCTCGAAAGATGGTGCTACTCATCAGTTTCACCCTCTTCACCCTCTTCTTTGTCGGCTATGTGGCGGCAGGGTCGCTCATGCTATTCGCTGTCGTGCGCACTACCCACGGTCTGCCTTTCGGATTTACCACTGTCGCCAACAGCACCGTCGCCATCGACGTGCTACCCTCATCCCGACGTACCGAAGGAATTGGTCTATATGGCCTTAGTAATAACCTCGCCTCCGCTGTCAGTCCGACGGTGGCAATATGGATATACACCACCACCCACAATTTCGACTTCATCTTTTGGCTTGCCATGGTGGTGGCAACCATCGGGTTGGTTATCGACACCACAGTCAGGACCAAGACCCGACCATTGGTCAAGGACAAGCAGAAAATATCGCTCGACCGATTCTTCCTCCTTAAAGGGTGGAGCGAAGCACTCACGATGGTCTGCTTTGCCTTTTCCTACGGTGTGATGTCCACATACGTGGCTATCTATGGTAAAGAGCGTCTCGGCATCGAAGGCGGCTCGGGTACCTTCTTCTTGCTCCTTTCGTTAGGGCTTATCCTTTCACGGCTGCAGGGCAACAAGGCTCTGCGACAGGGGCGCATAGCCTACAATGCGTCTATTGGCGTATGCGTTTCACTATGCGGCTACCTTCTTTTTGCTGCGCTGCCCAATGCCTTTGGCTACTATGGCGCCGCCCTTGTCATCGGTTTGGGCAACGGACATATGTACCCCGCCTACCAAAATATGTTCGTCAATTTGGCTGAGCACAACCAGCGCGGTACAGCCAACAGCTCTATCCTTGTGGCGTGGGACGTGGGCGTAGGACTGGGTATACTCCTCGGCGGTATTCTCACCGAGCACTACGGCTATTCAGCAGCCTTTTGGTCGGCATGGGCAGTCAATCTCGCAGGCTTCCTCGGCTTTTGGCTCTATGTGAAAGGCCATTATCTGCGCAACAAACTGCGCTGACCTCTAGTTAATTGAAAATTGAAAATTGAAAATTGAAAATTATCCAGGTGCGGCAGCCATTTTTCATTTTTCATTTTTCACTTTTCAATTTTCCAATATATCGTTTTTTTTTCGTATCTTTGCACCGTCAAATTAATGTATTTTAAGTTATGAGTGTAACAGCATTTGGCGTATTAGCCGCAGTCATTCTCCTGGCTTCGTTTGTGCTAAGGGGTGAGAAGAAAATCCGTATGGTCAATTTGGTGGGTTGTGTGTTTCTGGTACTTTTTGCCATAAACCTACATCCCGAAGGCAATGCCAATTTCGCCGTCGCACGCATCATCCTGTTGTTGTTGGGTGTGGCGACGGTGTTTGTGCACTGTGTGCATTTTTGGCACGATTGGAAAGAGTCGCGTTCGAAAAAGGAGGTTGCCAAGGCAGAGGCCCGAGCCACCAAGGCAGAGGCCAAAGTGGACGAACAATTGGGCATCCACACCACGCCTATGGAGAACACTCTTGATGGTACAACCGAATAAGACTGACGGATATGTTGAAGAAGATTCGTATTGCTTTGGCCTGCATTGTGTTTGCAGGCATTGTGGCTCTATTTGCCGACCAAGAAGGTTTGTTACAGCCTTGCCTGGGTTGGCTGGCCAAAATACAGTTCCTGCCTGCAGTGCTGGCGTTGAATGTGGTAGTGGTGGTGGCATTGTTGCTGCTCACTCTGTTGTTGGGACGTGTGTACTGCTCGGTGATATGCCCAATGGGTGTGTTGCAGGATGTTTTTAATTGGCTGGGCGGCAAATGTAAGAAAAACCGCTTCCAATATAAGAAAGGCCTTACAGTGCTTCGCATAGTGGCATTGGTGGCGTTTGTGCTACTGATGGTATTTGGGATGAACGGCATAGCCTTGCTAGTGGCACCCTATAGCGCCTTTGGCCGTATGGCAAATGTGATATTTCATTGGTCGGGATTGAATGTTACCTTCTGGGTGGCTGTGATTACGCTTGTGGTTGTCGGTGTGCTTTCGTTTGTTTGGGGCAGACTGTGGTGCAACACCATCTGTCCGGTGGGCACGGTGTTGGGATTTTTCTCCCGATACTCGCTGCTGAAGCCTGTGATTGACACCAGCAAGTGCAACGGTTGTAAGAAGTGTGCCCGCAACTGTAAGGCCATGTGCATCAACCCAGAGTCTCATACGATTGACTATTCGCGCTGTGTGGCATGTATGGACTGCTTGGAAAACTGCCACCAACATGCCATCAGTTACACGGTTCGCAAAGGACAGAATGGGTCGACAAAGGAGGTGGACAGCTCGCGTCGTAAGTTCGTTCTCACCACGGCAGCCGTGGGCGCCGCCATGGCATTGGAGGCACAGGAGAAGAAAGTCGACGGCGGACTGGCAGTACTGGAAGACAAGCAGCTGCCCGACCGAAAGGTGCCACTGAAACCTGCCGGTGCGAAGAGCTTGAAGAACTTTAGCAGCCGATGCACGGGCTGTCAGCTGTGTGTGAGTGAATGTCCGAGCAAGGTGTTGCGTCCGTCAAAAGGTTTGCAAACGTTGCTGCAGCCCGAGATGGCTTTTGATAAGGGATATTGCCATTTCGACTGCACACGATGCAGTGAGGTGTGTCCCGCAGGTGCTATCCAACCGATTGACTTGGCTATGCGGAGTGCCATCTCTATAGGCTATGCCGTGACGGTGCCGCACAACTGCCTGTTGGCGCAGGGAGTAGAGTGCAATGCCTGTTCGCGCCATTGCCCGACGGCTGCCATCAGTCTGGTGAGCGATGCCAGTACTGGCCACAGTGTAGTTACCGTCAACGAGCAGCGTTGCATTGGTTGTGGTGCCTGCGAACATTACTGCCCAGTGCGTCCATTCTCAGCTATCTATGTGGAGGGTCGAGAAGTTCACTTGATGAATTAAAACTTAAGAATTAACAATCAATTTACATTTTAACTTCAATTATCAACTACAATTACTATGAGCAAGTTATTGGATACGTTGAGCGTGGTAAAAACGTTTAAATTTTGGAAAGAGCTGGTCATTATGACCCTCGGTATGTTTGTCACTGCCGCTGCGGTATACTACTTTTTGGTGCCGAGCAAACTGATTATTGGTACTATTTCAGGTCTCTCGATAGTGCTGAGCAATATCTTTGCAGCAGCGGGAATCAACATCGGTCTGTCGGTCATCATTATGACCATCAACGCCATTTTGCTGATATTGGCGTGGGTGCTGATAGGGCATGAGTTTGGAGCCAAGACGGTGTATACCGCTATGATATTGGGTCCGCTGACCGATGTGTGGGACGCTATCCTGCCTTGGCAGAAGATTGCCAACGAGAACCTGACTACCGGTTCCATGTCAGTCATGGGCGACCCGTGGCTGGACCTCTGCTGCTTCGTGCTGTTGCTGAGTGCGGCGCAGGCTCTGATGTTCAGCATCAATGCCTCTACGGGCGGATTGGACATCCTAGCCAAGATTGTGAACAAGTATCTGCACTTCGACATCGGCACGTCGGTGAGCATCGCGGGTGCTGTTATTTGCTGCACGGCTTTCTTCATCAACGATTTCCGCATGGTGGTAATCGGTCTTATCGGCACATGGATTAACGGCTTGGTGGTGGACTATTTCACTGCCTCGCTCAACAACCGCAAGAGGGTGTGCATCGTGTCGAAGGAGTACGACCGCATCCGACGCTATATCATTGACGACCTGCATCGCGGCTGCACCCTATACGAAGTGATTGGCGGCTACAGCAATGAGAAGTCCATCGAATTGGAGGTGCTGCTTACGAAGGATGAGTTCAGCAAACTGCTGGCCTTTATTAAGGATAACGAACTGCCCGCATTCACTACCGCAGGCAACGTGAGCGAGGTGTACGGCTTGTGGACCAAGCACAGCCACAAGAAGAAGATTAAGGCGGAGGCGGAGTCAAGGTAATACAAAAAGGGGGGTATGGAATGATGAGAAAACACTATTTGGCCATGATATTGCTCATGTTGTGCATATCCAATATGCACGGCCAAGTAGTTGTACCCTTACCGTTTTACGACGGATTCAACAACTATATACCCGACTCGGTTCGGCAAATTGACGCAACCCATTATTACCTCTCAGCCTATCACATTTTTGGCGGCTGGGAGGTCTGTACGCGTGGATATGTTCTATCGACCAATTGCACAACGAGCGGTCCAAGCCATCACAACAACCCTCGCGACGGGAAGGTGAGGATGGATTATGCGAGTGCTTACGGTGACTATATGGTAGATACAACATACGACTACAGATGTGGCGGAACGTTGCTGGCTTCGCCGTGGTTCTATGAGTTGCCCAATAGGGTCACCTTTGAATTTATTGTCCCTCGACAGATAGATTTACCTAACAATACAACCCTGCCTTTGGAGATTGAGTTGGGAGTGTTGACAGATACCATACCTGACATAACCACAATGGGGGGAGTGGCTGCTAACCAGAGCGTCTGGCCATATAGCCCTACCTGCGGACGAGATTTTATTCCTTTCGCCACCCGGACCTATACATACGATAGTAACAGGTGGCAAGCCTTTGATGTCAATGTGCTTGGCATGTTCGACGGTGTTCTCCCCCCATATCGTATCGCATTCCGTACAAGATGCTGTGACACGAGTTATGTGATGCCAGCATCCAATTCGACGTATATCGATGACATACAAATCTACCCCGCCCACAACACCACTTACGACACGTTTTACATAGCTGATACCGTCTGCCTTGGCGAGACGTATGGGCGAAATGGCTTTAACGTGTCGCAGACCGACACGTTAGGAACGTTTAGCTACGTGAGTGTCGCGGCTACGGGCGACAGCTCCGTTGCGGTGCGCTTCCTTCAGCTGACAGTCCAGACTGGCGGCGACACAATGCTGTATGACACGATATTTGTCGGCGGGAGTCTCGCCGTTTTCGACACGGTTTTGACTGACAGCGGCACATATACTTTCATCATTAGGGCAGCCAACGGGTGCGACTCGACGGTGGTAATGTGCTTGCACACCATCTTACTGACGGACACTGTGACGATTTATGACACCACCTGTGTCGGTGTGCAATACGATCATTATGGTTACAATCTGCAGCCTGACCAGCCTGGGTTGTACATTCACGAACGAGACAGTGTAGAGGAATTGGTGCACGTCCACTATCGGCTGATACTGACTGTACGACCGACGTACACGTCGGAAGACCATATCACCATCGCACCGGGCGACACGATATATTATGAGGGGATGGCCATAACAGACAGGGGTGTATACGAAATCCAACTTACTGACCGCTACGGGTGCGATTCCACTATAATTCTTTACGTCAGACTCGACAATACCCAGCTCGAAAGGCCTGAGGAGTATTGCTCAATATGGTTTCCCAATATTTTCACGCCAGGTAAGGAGACCAACAACCGCTTTTGTGGACATGTCGACTGTAAGTTGAAAAGCTACAAAATGACTATTTTCGACCGTTGTGGTACTTTCCTCTTCGGCACGACGGACGTGGAGGAATGTTGGGATGGCACGGCAAAGGGACAGGCGTTGCCGCAGGGGGCGTATGTGTATAAATATGAAATACATACTATGGATGGTCTCTTCTATTCAAGGATGGGTGCCATCACTTTGATAAGGTGACGAAAATTGATTATAGCATCTAAATAAAATTGAAATTATAAACATTAAACTATAAGGATATGAAGAATAAACGTTACGATAAACGGTTTTTACCGATGCTGTGGATTGGCCTGGTCATTTGGCTGGGTTCGATGCTAGTGTCGTGGCTGATGGAGTTGACAGGCAACGCTCCCGCCGGGCAGGAAACACTGCTGGGATTGGGCAAGTGGATGTTCAATCATTTGCCAGTTATGTCGCTATTGCTATTTTGTGTGTTTGCCCCCGTGTTGGAAGAATTGTCGTTCCGCCTGTGGGGCGAGGGCAAGAAATGGACCACTATAGTAAGTCTGGTGCTGATGGCGATATTTACTACCAGTGAGATAGGCCTTTGGGGACTGCTGTTTGTGGCGGCTATGGCATTGGCATGGTTTGGTGTGAGAGATAGGTTTGTGCAGATGTGGGCGTGTGCCCTCATCTCCTCGCTTGCTTTTGCCCTTTGCCATATATCGGGCTACGGCGGTTTCTCTTTAGGCATGGTGCTGGGGTTAGTCGATATTTTTGGCTTCGCCTTGGTGTTGGCATGGCTGGCCATCAATATCAGCATTTGGCTGGCAGCGTTGCTGCATGTACTCAACAATACGTTGGCGATAATGATTCCGCTGCTGTTTCTTAACGACCCACTGACGCTGCCCTGCTACACAATGCAAGGCGGTGTGAAGGCACAGGACTACACCCTCACCATCGAGCCGTTGAAACCTTTTGCCGATAATAGTAGCCTTATTGCCAACGCTAACGGGTTGTATGACTTGGATTCGACCACGACCAGTTTCTATTTGGTGGGCGAGCCGGCACAGATTGCTTCGCATCTAGCTTCGTATGTCTCCGGAAGGGAGAAGTATGTCTACTTCGACTGGTTGCCCAAGGATGAGGTGCTGGAGGAGAGAGTGGTGTTCAGGGTGGACGACTTAGTGCCAGGGAAACTACGCTATGACCTGTTGCTGAAGGACTACCTTCGACTAGTGGAGGAGTATGCCGACGAGCCGCTGGTGTTCGACACCACCGAGGTGATGCTGAAAGAGGCTTGGCTGGTGTATCCCGACGGGCGTGAGGTGCTGTTTGAGGAGGGTTGTGACGACTATGCCAAGGCAGCGGACCGTATTATGTCGAGCGGTTTTGGTATGAAAGGGAATATGTTGATTACGGAATATGAGGAAGTGAACGATTCGACGATAGTGCCGCATGATTATTGTCTCCTAAGCTCGAATCCGCTGGCTGAAAAGCTTGGGATGGGTTCTATGGACGATATGATGAGCCAATTGTCGGGTTTCAAGATTGAGTATCGCGATGCACGCCCGGCCACATTGATAGTGATAAAATAATATTAAATTGAAAAGTGAAAATTGAAAAGTGAAAATTGAAAAATTGCTGCCGCACCCGGATAATTTTCAATTTTCAATTTTCAACTTTCAATTTAATAAGTTTTTAGTTTTTACTTTTTAGTTTCAATCAAGCAATCATTGAAAATGGATAGACGAGATTTCTTAAAGAGTTTGGGCGCAGGAGCCCTGGCCACTGCGGCGATGGCTGCGGGATGTAGGAACCCCAATGCTACGAGCGCGGAAGGCTTTGCATTGGGCGAGGTGCCGACTGACAAGATGACTTATCGGCAGGGCACTCATGGCGAGAAGGTGTCGCTATTGGGGTACGGTTGTATGCGTCTGCCTGCGCTTGAGGATGGCAAGGACGGCAACCAGAGCGAGGGCGACCTTGACCAAGACCGTATCAATGAGTTGACCGACTATGCCATTGAGCATGGGCTGAATCTGTTCGACACCGCTCCGCGCTATTGCAAGGCACGGTCGGAGACGGCCATGGGCAAAGCGTTGAGCCGCCATCGCCGCGAGGAGTACCTGGTCAGTACCAAATTGTCGAATCAGAACTCTTCGTTGTGGAACTATAAGGGCAGTAAGGAGATGTTCGATCTGTCGCTGGAGCGGCTGCAGGTGGACTATCTCGACTTCTATATGCTGCACTGTGTGGGTCTGCCCGGACGCGATAAGGATGGCAACCAGGTGGAGCCGATGGAGGCATTCCAACGTCGCTTTGTGGATAGCGGCATGATTGAATTCTTGATGGAACAACGTGCGAAAGGAGTTATCCGCAATCTGGGTTTCTCGTATCATGGCGACGTGAAGGTGTTCGACCATGCGTTGTCGATGCACGAGCAGGTGCATTGGGACCATGTGTTGATACAGCACAACTATATCAATTGGCGTCATGCCTCAGACTTGGCGGAAGAGGCTGGCGGCGGCGATGCCAATTCGGAATACCTCTATGGCGAATTGGCGAAGCGCGACATTCCTGTATTTGTGATGGAGCCTCTGCTGGGCGGCCAGTTGGCCAACCTGCCGGAGTTTGCCGTGGAGGAGCTTAAGCGGCACGAACCTCAGCAGAGTGTGGCCTCATGGGCGTTCCGCTTCGCGGGCAATCAGCCACGCATTCTCACCGTGTTGAGCGGCATGACCTATATGGAGCATTTGCAAGACAACCTGCGCACGATGTCGCCCCACAAGCCATTGTCGGGCGACGAGGAGGCCATGTTGCAGTCGATTGCCGACCGTTATGTCGAGTATCCGCTGATACCCTGCACGGGTTGCCAGTATTGTATGCCGTGCCCCTATGGTATCGACATTCCGGGCAACTTCGCCCACTACAATAAGGTGGTGAACGAGGGTCTGCTGCTCGCACAGCCCAATGAAGAGGCTGGCAGCGAGGAACGTCGTGCCTACCGCAGGGCTAGAAGGGAATATCTAAAGAGTTACGACCGTGCTGTGGAGCCTCAGCGTCAGGCCGACCACTGCATCGGTTGTGGACATTGTCTGCACGAATGCCCGCAACGCATTAATATCCCCGCCAAATTGGCCATGATTGAAAAATTGTAAGGAGAATAGGTTATGAATATATTGTTTATTGGCACAACCGAAATAATCGTCATCGTACTAGTGGTGCTGTTGCTCTTTGGTGGCAAGAAGATACCAGAGCTGATGCACGGTGTTGGTAAGGGTGTGAAAAGCTTCAAAGACGGCATGAACGGCTTGGATGAGTCGTCGCGACCAGATGGGAGCAACGGCTCATCTGAGTCGTCGCGACCAGATGGGAGCAACGGCTCATCTAAGTCGTCGCGACCAGATGGGAGCAACGGCTCATCTGAGTCGTCGCGACCAGATGGGAGCAATGGCTCATCTAAGAAAAGGGAAGAGAAAAAGGAAGTGGAAAAAGAAAATTGAAAAGTGAAAAGTGAAAAATGGCTGCCGCACCCGGACAATTTTCAATTTCCAACTTTCAATTTAAAATGATTGTTAGAGTGTTTTGAACGCGTCAGCTAATTTTCAATTTTCAATTTTCAATTTTCAATTTAAAATGATTGTTTGAGTGTTTTGAACGCGTCAGCTAATTTTCAATTTTCAATTTTCAACTTTCAATTTAAAATGATTGTTTGAATGTTTTGAACGCGTCAGCTAATTTTCAATTTTCAATTTTCAACTTTCAATTTAATTAGTTGGACTTTTGGGGTCATCTTGAAGAGTTGAGGGGCTGTCTGCTAAAAGCCCTGTTGGCGGTGGTGATATGCGCCGTCGGTGCTTTCTTCTGTAAGGGTTGGCTCTTTGCTATAGTGATGGCTCCCAGCCATCCCGATTTCTTAACCTACCGTCTTTTCACTCGGCTGACAGGTGCCGCAAGCGACTTCCATATCGACCTGTTCAACCCCGAGTTGGCTCAACAATTTCTAGTACACATGCGGGTGGCTTTGTGGATGGGACTCTTGGTGGTCTCACCCTATCTGCTGTACCTTTTGTTCCATTTTGTGGCTCCAGGACTTTATGACCACGAACGCCGTTATGCCCTGCGCGCTGTGGGGAGTGGCTATGTGATGTTCCTCATGGGTGTGGCGTTGAACTACTTCTTGATATTCCCCTTGACCTTCCGTTTCCTAGGCACATATCAGGTGAGTGCCGAGGTGCCCAACCAGATAGCCCTTACCTCTTATATTGGCATGTTGCTGATGCTGTGCTTTCTGATGGGTGTGGTGTTCGAGCTGCCGGTGCTCTGTTGGCTGCTTGCCAAGATAGGGGTGCTCAAACCCGATTTTATGCGCAAGTATAGGAAACATGCCATCGTTGTCATCCTTGTCATTGCGGCAGTCATCACTCCCACAGCCGACGCGATGACCCTCTCGTTGGTGGCGTTGCCTATATATGCTCTATATGAAATAAGTATTTTAGTGGTGAAAAAAACTTTTGCATCATGAAAAGGGTATCATATTTTCTACTTTTTAGTTTTTACCTTTTAGCTTTTTCCGTCACATCGGCCCAGCAGGCCGCACGCCAGTTGGCAGAACGTGTCTTGCGTGATAGGGCTGACCAGTTCGAGTTTGTCCAACGCCCGTCCGACGTTGATTTGTTCACCCTTGAGCAACATGGCGACAAGGTGCGCATCGGAGGCAACAACGACAATTCGATGGCAATGGGGCTTAACTATTATTTGAAGGAGTATGCCAAGACGCATGTGTCGTGGTATGCCAGCCAGCCTGTGGAGTTGCCCAGTCGGCTGCCCCGTGTGGATAAACCCATAGTGCGTAAATGCGAGGTGCCAACACGTTTCTTCCTCAACTACTGCACCTACGGCTACACTATGGTGTGGTGGCAGTGGTGGCAGTGGGAGCGTTTCATCGACTGGATGGCGCTCAACGGCGTGAATATGCCGTTGGCTCTCACTGGACAGGAAGCCGTATGGCAGGAGGTATGGCGCGAGATGGGGATGACCGACGACGAGATACGCGCCTACTTCAGCGGTCCCGCCCACCTCCCATGGCATCGCATGGCCAACCTCGACGGCTTCGGCGGACCGCTGCCACAGGGGTGGATAGACGGACAGAAAGAGTTGCAGAAGAAGATACTAGCGCGTGAACGTGAGTTGAATATGACCCCTGTGCTGCCAGCCTTTGCCGGACATGTGCCACGCCAGATTGCCGAGCGCAACCCCCAAGCCGACATCAAGCGGCTGAGCAGCTGGTGCGGCTTCGAGCCCACCTATTTCATGAACTCCACCGACAGCCTTTTTGCCGTCATACAACGCAAATACCTTGAGAAACAGACCGCTCTCTACGGCACCAACCATATCTATGGCGTTGACCCCTTCAACGAGATGGACCCTCCCAGTTGGGAGCCTGACTATCTGGCGGGCGTGTCGAGCAATATCTATGCCTCGCTGAAGCAGGTGGACTCCGAGGCTCGATGGCTCCAGATGAGCTGGGTGTTCTATTACAAACGCCACCAGTGGACTCCCGAACGGCTTCGAGCCTATCTCACCGCTGTGCCGCAGGGGAAGATGGTGCTCCTCGACTATTTCTGTGAGAAGACCGAGGTGTGGCGCGAAACGGACGGCTTCTTCGGTCAGCCCTATATTTGGTGCTATTTAGGCAACTTCGGCGGCAATACCATGCTGGTGGGCAACCTGCACGAGCTGGATTGCAAGCTCGCCAATGCCATGCAGCAGCAATCGGGCAATATGGTGGGCATAGGCTCCACGTTGGAGAGTTTCGACAACAGTCCGCAGATTTTCGAGTTTCTCTTGGAGCATCCATGGAATCTGACTCCACAAAGAAATAGGGTAGGGGCGTTTACCCGCCGTTGGGCTGACCTCCGCTATGGCGAGGCCAACCCCGATAGTCGTGCCGCCTGGCAGCTGCTTATCGATTCGGTCTACAAGGATTGGTCGTTCTACGGCCTTGGCACACAGATGGTGGCTCGTCCCTCGCTCTCAGGCCATGGCACCTACTACACCAAGCCTTACTATTCCTACAACAACGACCATCTGTTGAAGGCGATACGGCTGCTACTCAAACACCCCTCTAAGCGTGCCAGCTATCAGTACGACATCGCCAACCTGCTATCGCAGTGGTTAGGCAACCACTTTATGGAGGTGCGCGACGATTTCACCTACGCCTATCAGATGGGCGACATGGAGAGGATGCAGCGCGACAAGAGCATTGCACTAGACATGATTCAGGATGCCGACCGTTTGTTGCAGCTGGTGGAAACACTTTCGTTCTGGACGTGGACGCAGGATGCCCGCCTTTGGGGGAAAACGGACGAAGAACGGCAGTATTACGAAACGCAGGCTCGCACGTTGCTCACCATCTGGGGAGGCCCTGTGCTGAACGACTATGCCAACCGCATGTGGAGCGGCCTGCTGATACATTATTACTACCAACGTTGGGAGATGTTTTTCAATGATGTTATAGCTGACTTTACGAATCATGTGGACAAGAAGTTTGACGAGGAGGCGTTTAAGGCTCACCTTGCCCAATTTGAGAACGACTGGAACCGTCACTCGTGGGTTGTCCACAAATACACCCTGCCACTCCACGGCGACTGGGCCAACATGATTCTCCGCAAGATAGACCGAGGCGAATATGCTGTGCCCAACCGTGCAGCCGAGGTGCTGGGCGACTATATGCGGTTATACCCCGAGTCGCACCTGCAGGATGTCTACAAGTCCTGCTTCCAAGATGTCTATGGTCCTGGACATATCATCAAAGATTCTGCCACCTGTGCGCAGTATATTATTCAGGAAATGGAGCAGGTGGATGTGGCTAATATGCGTTTTCCTGATTTTCAATACACTGGTGTTGAAGGCAACTATGTACGAGTCAACCTGCGGGTCATCAAGGACGGCCGTGTGCCGCTCGACCTCTTCGTGCGGCTGCTGATGCAGAGCGCCGATGTCAAAAAGAAGATGCCGCTCTACGATTGGAAAGGACAGTGGGAACGGCTCGTAGTGCTACTCGATACCATCACGCCGCGTCCGCTCAATTTTGAGGCGGATGCCGCCAATCTGCGAGCCATGCTCGACCGTGGCGAGACAATGGTACATCACAGCCAATATTTCAACCAAGTCTACTCTCCCCATTACCGCATCATCCGCCGTGACCTCTTTGAGTCGCAATTGCTAAAATTGATAGCGTTGGATTGGTGATTATTTTAACACGCTGTTGAAAACTCAAATGTTAAAAATTTGTTTATGAGCTGGATTTGATGTAATTTTGCAAAGTCCTTTTTGTAAATAAAAGTATAATAAGTCTTTCGCAATAAATTAAAATCCAATATTATGGCTTTACACATTATCAATCACCCCATGGTGCAGCACAAGCTCACCATCATGCGTAAGAAAGAGACGGGCACGCGTGAGTTCCGCGAGCTGCTCAAAGAAATCGGTATGCTTATGGGCTACG
>CAMZFW010000024.1 GCA_947306225.1 uncultured Bacteroidales bacterium | reverse complement strand
TCATCACCTCGATGCGGTCGATGCTGTTGGCGGGCAGCATCTTGATGTATTGTTTTAGGGCTTCTCCTTCGAGGTGCGACGGACGGTCGTTGATCCACACCTCCACGCTGGCTCCGTTGAGGGTTACGTTGCCTTCCACGTCCACCTCCACGCCGGGCGCGTTCTGCAAGGCATCGCTGGCGTTGCCCGTCTGTATGGAGGCATCCTCCGCCACGTTGTAGAGGTCTTTCTCGCCGTCTACAGTATAGAGCGGGCGTTTCTCCGTCACCTTCACCACGTCCAGCAGCATTGCCCCCTCGTGCATCACCAGGGTGCCCATGTCAATCTTACCTAGTCCTGTGGGACCGCCGTCGCGTGTGTTGGGCACCGCCACAAACTGGGTCTCATAGCCCATTGCTGACAAGCGCAGCACCGTGGCGATGGTGTCGTTGTTGATGTTAAACACGCCTTGTTCGTCGGTAATCACACCCCGCAAGAATGTCGTGTCCGATGCCCGCATCATGGCGATGTTGGCATAGGGTATGGGTTGTTTGTCCTTGGCGCTCATCAGCTTGCCTGTCACCACATACTGGGCGGCGGCGCTTCCACCAAAGGCAGTCATCAGTCCTAGGGCGATAATCGTCAGTAGTTTGTGCTTCATGTGAAAACGGATTTTAATGCAGTTAAATAATGTTATATAACGCAACAAATAGCTGTTTAGTATTTCCGTCGTCAAATAGTTTTTTCATCGTCCACTGGCTTTGCACTTATCCGTTCGTTAACCGTTCGTTTGCCGTTCGTTTGCCGTCCAGGCGACGGCAAACGGCCCCTCAATCGGTAAGAATCGGTAGAATGCGGTAAGTTTCGGTAAAATGCGGTAAGAATCGGTAGAATGCGGTAGAATGCGGTAAGATGCGGTAAATATGTCGCGAAAAAGTTGTATCTTTGCAAAATCGAAATGTGAAGAGTGCGTGGGTAGAGTTGGCAGAGTTTCAGGGATTTAATGGCCATGAGGCTTTAAAGGTGTGCAAATGTTTTCGTCAACAGAATCCAGAAGGACTTGGTTGTTTGGTGAGGTGAGAAAACATCAGGAGGTACCCTTAACAACTTTTCACTGTCAAGTGAAGCTAACTTTCGAAATATGATGCAAATGATTCATATTTGGTTAAATCAATAGTAAGAGAAAACATAGGAATTGTTAAAAAACTTCGATATGAAAAGATTAGTCAGTATTGTTCTCGTCCTTGCGTGGACGGTCACGGCTTTTGCACAGGGCTCCATTCTGAAGCAGACCCTAGATATAGCCGAGGTGGAAATTAACGACGGAGATGTCACGATTTCGGTTTTCAATATGCCGGAAGAGGATCAGAACCAGTATTATCTGTGTGTTGGCACACTGGGTATCGGCAACGATGTTGTCCAGTTGCAGATAGACCCGGTATTCCAATTGTTTATTCCTCTAGGTAGCACGTTGGAAGAGGCGCAGGCGAAGCTGGAGGAGTTCAAGGCTGTTGCCAAAGAGCCGTCAGGCACTGTGCTGGAGACCGTTGGCTGCCTTGCGCTGGCTAACCCTTCTACGGGGGAACCGGAGCCGGTGTATGTGACCTCACGACGCTTCTTCCTGCAACGCATCCTCGAGTTCAGCGTGCAGCGCAACGGCTATGTGCGTGCCACGCATATAACCAGGGGAGAGTTTGGGTCGTTATTGACCGGCGTGAAGCTTTATAGGAAGATTCATCCGAAAGAGCAATAGCCTCTTTGGACGATGAAGAAGGTCGTTTCCTTATGGCTGGTGCTCACAGTCGTTGGCACGTTGTCGGCGCAACCGCAATGTCTGATGACCGCGCGGTTTGATACGACCACGATGGTGATAATGACGATGCCTAGCGGTGTCGAAACAGCAGTGGACGACAGCGTCATGTTGGGAGAGTACGGAGAGTATCGGTTACGGGCCATTGTGAATAAAAGTGATACGATGTCGCTGTCGTTCACTTTGACGGAAGAGGTAGAGATGGTGAATGTCAATTTGAGCCTCAGTCAGAGTCCTTTCGACACGCGTCAAAGCGTTATATTCGAGGTGGAGCGTTACCTTACCCCATTGGAGGATGTCGAGGTAGTGGATTGTTGGTATGAGAAGGCGGCGGATATCGTCGAACCCGTATTCACTGTAAAGAACGACAGCGAAGACACCCTATATGGTTACTGGCTGCCGAACTATTTTTGGGGATGGGTAGAGGTGTTGGAGGACGGCGTTCCCGTGGGCAAGCTGATAGGAAGGATTGATGTCAATTTTGTTGAAGGGAAGCCCTTTGTGCCGAAGAGTAGTAAGGCTGCCACGATAGGCAGTTTCAGATGGGGTGTGCGAGTCGGCAGAGACTATCGTTTCCATTTGCTGTATTACAATAGGCCTCAAACGCGTGGGGCGAGGCTCGTCCGCGAGACCGATACCCATAGATGGTTCGTTTCCAACAAGTCGTGGTACCATCTGACCTACGACTTTTTCTGCGGACTGGAAAAGGCTGAATCTCGCTGATGCCGCCTTTTGTAGAATGGGGTTGGGAAGGGGCTTTCGAGCCGAGCAATTTGTTGTGAGCTACTCCTCCAATCGGTAGAATGCAGTAGGATGCGGTAGGAATCGGTAAATATGTCGTGAAAATAGTGTATCTTTGCATGGCAGAAAGGCAACCTATGTTGCGCTAAATATGCTGATAACTAATTGGGTGGAATGGATTTAGGAACGCTTTGGCGTAGGAAATGAAAGTTTATAAAATAAAAAGGAGAGTGTACCGTTAAAGCTAACAGTACAATCGAATAATAACACAATCAAAAATGAATTATCGCATAGAGACAGACCTGTTAGGGTCGAAAGAGGTGCCGGAGGATGCACTCTATGGGGTGCAGACACTGCGTGCCATTGAGAATTTCCACATCAGCGGACGGCTGATGAGTGAGTATCCCAACTTTATCAAGGGAATGGCGATGACCAAGAAGGCAGCGGCTATGGCCAACCTTGAGGTGGGTATGATAACGAGGCAACAGGCGGAGGCCATCTGCCAGGCTTGCGATGAGTTGATGGCTGGTCGGCACTACGACCAGTTCCCGATAGACATGATGCAGGGCGGTGCGGGTACGTCGACCAATATGTGTGCCAACGAGGTGATAGCCAACCGTGCGCTGGAGCTGATGGGCTATGCCCGCGGAAAGTATGAGTATTGTTCGCCGAACGACGTGGTGAACGCGTCGCAGTCGACCAACGACGCGTACCCCTGCGCCATACACATGGCGCTGTTTTTGGAGCATGAGCAACTGCTGCCCCATCTGCAGGCGATGATAGAGGCGTTGGAACGCAAGTCGGCAGAGTTTGCGCATGTTATCAAAATGGGACGCACGCAGCTTCAGGACGCGGTGCCGATGACGTTGGGACAGACTTTCGGCGGCTTTGCCGCCTCGCTGCGTGGCGAGATACGCACACTGAATATGGCGGCACGCGAGTTCCTGACGGTGAACATGGGTGCTACCGCCATCGGTACGGGCATCTGCTCGAAACCGGGCTATAGCGAGGCGTGTATCAAGGCACTGCGCAAGGTGAGTGGCTGGAATGTCAATCTGGCTGACAACCTGATTGAGGCGACCAGCGCGACGAGCTGCATGATACAATACAGCTCGGCATTGAAACGACTGAGCATCAAGTTGAACAAGATGTGCAACGACTTGCGTCTGATGAGCAGCGGGCCACGCTGCGGGCTGTATGAGATACGTCTGCCTGAGCGGCAACCGGGATCGAGCATCATGCCCGGCAAGGTGAACCCTGTCATCCCAGAGGTGATGAACCAGGTGTGCTATAAGGTGATTGGCAATGATATGTGTATCACCTTTGCCTCGGACAACGGACAGCTGGAGCTGAACGTGATGGAGCCGGTGATTGCCTATAGCCTGTTTGAGAGCATACACCTGATGATACAGGGGTTGGACACGCTGCGCCTGTTCTGTATCGACGGCATTGTGGCTAACGAGGCACACTGTCGCGAGCTGGTGGAGGGAAGCATCGGCATTGTCACCATACTCAATCCCATCATCGGCTATAAGAAGAGCACCGAGATAGCCAAGGAGGCGGCAGAGACGGGGAGAGGCGTGTACGAACTAGTGCTGGAACACGGGCTGCTGAGCAAGGAACAGCTCGACCAGATACTACGTCCGGAGAATATGATTAAGCCGGTGGAGATAGAGTTGAAAGTTGAGAGTTGAAGCACATACCCCGTCACTTCGTGACACCCCTCTAAAGAGGGGATGGCTGACGCGTTTAAACTAAAAAGTAAAAACTAAAATTAGTTGCCGTACACGGATAATTTTCAATTTTCAACTTTCAATTTTCAACTTTCAATTTCGATGGATATAATCAAAATAAGGGAAGGTCTTGACTTGCCGATGGAGGGGAAGGCTGCGTGCCGCACCACCGACGCACGAGGTGTCGGCACATACGCCGTCAAACCGACTGACTATGTGGGGCTGGTGCCGAGGTTGTTGGTGGGTGAGGGCGACTGTGTGAGGCGGGGCGATGCGCTGGTGTGCGACAAGCACGACGACCGCATACGGCTTACCTCGCCGGTGGACGGAGTGGTGAAGGCTGTGGTGCGAGGGGAGAGGCGGCTGCTGCAAGCGGTGGTGGTGGAACGCGATGGAGAGTCGGCAGTCAGGCAGTATGACACCCATGACGTGAAGGAAGTGATGCTAGAGACAGGGCTGTGGGCTATGCTGCGCCAACGCCCCTTTGGCACTATTGCCAATCCGGACGACAGTCCCAAGGCGGTGGTGGTGAGTGCGTTCGACAGCGCGCCATTGGCACCGGAGTACGACTATGTGCTAAAAGGACGTGAGCAGGATTTTTGCCAAGGACTCAGAGCCATGACTACGCTGACAAAGGGGGTGGTGCATGTCTGTTTCCGCCAAGGACAGCAATTGGCTGCAAAGGTGGAGGCGATGGCAGAGTCACGGATAGTTCCCCACTATGTGTCGGGACCGCATCCTGCCGGCAACGTTGGGACACAGATTGCGAGGCTCTGCCCCATTGACAAAGGCGACAGGGTGTGGACTATGAATCCGCAGGATGTGGCTGTGCTTGGGCGGCTGATGAGAACGGGAGAGTACCGTCCCGAAAGGATGGTGGCGGTGGCAGGCCCTGCGGCACGCAGTCCGCAGTACTACCATGTGGTGGCAGGTGCCTGTGTGGAGACATTGGTGGAGGAGCAGTTGCCCGAGGAGGAAACGGTCCGTATTGTGAGTGGCAATGTGCTGAGTGGCACAAGGATTGAGCGAGACGGCTATATGTGTGGCTACGACAGTATGCTGACCCTGCTGCCCGAGGGAAACTACTACGATTTTATGGGCTGGCTGCTGCCAGGGTTGAGAAAGCACAGTTTCTCGCGTACGTTCCTCAGCGGCTTTATGCCCGAGAGAAAGGTACTGAAACCAAAGTTTGATACAAACCGTCATGGCGATGTGCGCCCGTTTGTGTTTACAGGTAATTTCGAGCGAGTGTTCCCATTTGATATCTATCCCCTGCAGCTCATCAAGGCCTGCATTGTCGGCGATATGGAACTACAGGAGAAGTTGGGTATCTACGAGGTGGAGCCCGAGGACTTCGCGTTGTGCGAATACATTGATATATCAAAGACCGACATCCAGCCCATCATACGCGAGGCGTTGGAGAAACTAAGAAAGGAGGGCGTGTGATGCTGGACCGACTGAGAGACTATATTACCAAGATAAAGCCCAACTTTGTGGAGGGTGGCAAGTTTGCTTGGCTGCAAAGCACGTTTGAGGCTTTTGAGACCTTTGCCTTCACGCCCAATACCGTCACGCGGAGGGGCAGCCATGTGCGCGACGCGGTGGACATGAAGCGTGCCATGATTACGGTGGTGATAGCATTGATGCCCGCACTGCTTTTTGGCATGTGGAATACAGGCTACCAGACATCCCTGACGGCGGAGTGGTGGCCTTACGAACAGGGGAGTGCCGCCAGTTGGTGGTACTGCCTGTGGTTTGGATTTTTGAGGATGTTGCCGTTAATAGTGGTATCGTACGTGGTGGGCTTGGGCATAGAGTTTATGTTTGCCCAGATACGTCATCACGAAGTGAACGAGGGCTATCTGGTGACAGGACTGATTATCCCGATGATAGTGCCGGTCACTACTCCTTTATGGCAGTTGGCACTGGCAGTGGCATTTGCCGTGGTGCTGGGCAAGGAGGTGTTTGGCGGCTCGGGTATGAACTTCTTAAACCCTGCCTTGGTGGCTAGGGCGTTCCTCTTCTTCAGCTACCCTACCCACATGTCGGGCGACGCGGTATGGATTGCTGCCGACCTGTGGGGCAGCGATGCCATAGCGGGAGCCACTCCGCTTGGAGAGCTGGCGGCAGGCACGATGCCGTCGGCATCTGCATTGGACATGCTGATTGGAACCATTCCGGGCAGCACCTGCGAGACATCGGTGATTGCCATCCTGTTGGGTGCATTGGTGCTGCTGGTGAGCGGCATAGGCAGTTGGCGCACCATGCTGGCGGTGATGCTTGGCGGTGGCGCGATGGGGCTGCTGTTCAACTGTATTGGTGCTAACGCCTATATGGAACTGCCTTTCTACTACCACTATCTGATGGGCGGATTCATGTTTGGCGCGGTGTTTATGGCAACAGACCCCGTCACATCGGCACAGACCAATGCGGGTAAGTGGATATACGGTGTACTGATAGGTCTGTTTGCCGTGCTGCTGCGAGTGGTCAATCCCGCCTACCCCGAGGGGATGATGCTGAGCATACTGTTGATGAACAGTTTTGCACCGCTGATAGACCATTGCATCGTGGCAAGGAACATCAAGCGCAGAGAACATCGCAAGCAGGCTGCCTGCGTATCAGGAAAGGAGGCCCATAATGGCTAAAAAGAACTTCAGCAACACCTATATCTTCATCTATTCAGCGGTGCTTGTCGTTGTGGCAGCATTGATACTTACCGTGGTGAGTGTCAGCCTCAAGCCTATGCAGACCAAAAACCAGCAGGCCGAGCAGAAGCAGATGATACTGAAGACCATCGGTGTGGAGGCCACGCGCGACAACGCCGCCGAGCTCTACGCCAAGTACATTACTGAGAAAACCAACGAGAAAGGTCTGCCATACTACAGCTTTGAGGCTCGTGGAGAAGGACTGTACCGCCATGGAGGTTATATCATTCCTTTGAATGGTACAGGCTTATGGGGACCCATCTGGGGCTATCTGGCTATTGATATCGATGCCAGTAGCAGCGTGGTGGGTGCCGTCTTCGACCACAAAGGCGAGACTCCTGGACTAGGCGGCGAGATTGCCACCGACAAATTCGCCAATCGCTTCATCGGCAAAAGTATGGATGTCTGTCCTATTGTACTCAAGAAAAACGCCAGCAAAGACTTCCCCTATAGCAAATATGAGGTAGATGCCATCAGTGGCGGAACCATGACAAGTAACGGAGTATCTGCAATGCTGGAGAAGGCTTTCAACGATTACTCCGATTTGGTTGAATGGCTAATGATATAATTTGAACGCCATGAAAAACATTGAATTGATAAAACTCCCCTTCAGCAAGAACAACCCAATCCTGGTACAGGTGCTGGGAGTCTGCTCCTGCCTAGCCGTTACGGCTCAGCTGAAGCCCGCCGTGGTGATGGCTCTCAGCGTCATCGTGGTAGTGGCACTGGCAAATCTTATCATCTCATTGCTGCGCAACACCATCCCTCCACGTATCCGCATCATCGTGCAGCTCGTCGTCGTCTCCACTCTCGTGGTGCTGGTCGACCAAGTGCTGAAAGCCTATGTCTACGACGTGAGCAAGCAACTCTCTGTATTCGTGGGCCTCATCATCACCAACTGCATCGTTATGGGAAGGCTTGAAGCCTTTGCCATGAGCAATCCCCCGCTGCCGTCGCTCTTGGACGGCATAGGCAATGGGTTAGGCTACAGCGTGGTGCTGGTGACACTTGGCTTCGTGCGCGAGCTGTTGGGCAGTGGCACGCTTTGGGGCTACCCCGTGATGGAAAGGCTGGGACTGTACCATATAGGCTATGAGAACAACGGCCTGATGATAATGCCCCCGATGGCGTTGATATTGGTGGGCATCATCATTTGGATACATCGAACCCGAAACAAAGACATATGTGAAAAGTGAAAATTGAAAAGTGGAAGAATGCTTGAATGAATGCTTGAATGATTGAATGTGTAAATGCTTGAGTGAGAATACTCAAACAATCAAGCAATCAGGCAATCAGACAATCAATAGGCTCAGACAATCAAGCAATCAGACAATCAGACAATTTACAAAATGGACTACATCAATATATTTATCAAATCGGTCTTTGTTGACAATATGATATTCGCCTTCTTTCTAGGCATGTGTTCCTACTTGGCGGTATCGAAAACAGTGAAGACCTCCGCAGGGTTGGGCATAGCGGTAACATTCGTGTTGCTCATCACCGTGCCGGTCAACTATCTTATCAACAAATACCTGCTGTCGCCCGGAGCCTTGGCGTGGCTCAGCCCTAAGTTGGCAGAAGTGGACCTCTCATTCCTCAGTCTCATCATGTTTATCGCGGTCATTGCCGCCATCGTGCAGATTGTTGAGATGGTGATTGAACGATTCAGTCCTGCGCTATACAATTCGCTGGGTATCTTCCTGCCGCTGATAGCAGTGAACTGCGCGGTGTTGAGCGGCTCGCTCTTTATGCAGGAACGGGGCTACGCCAACATCGGTGAAGCCACCTGCTTCGCCTTGGGTAGCGGCGTGGGTTGGTTTCTGGCCATCGTGGCCATTGCTGCCATCCGCGAGAAGCTGCGCTACAGCGCCATACCCCCTGCCCTGCGGGGTGTGGGCATCACCTTTATTATCACCGGCCTCATGGGGCTGGCATTTATGTCGTTTATGGGAGTGAAGCTATGACAACAACTACTCTTATCACCGCCATCGTCGTCATGCTGGCAGTCGTCATCCTGCTGGTGACGCTGCTGCTGGTGCTACGCAACAAACTGCTGCCTGCAGGCAATGTCACCATTACCATCAACGATGACAAAAAGCTCGAAGTGCCTACTGGCAACTCACTCATATCCACTCTTGCCGAGCAGCGGATATACCTGCCCTCAGCCTGTGGGGGCAAAGGGTCGTGTGGGCAATGCAAGTGCCGTGTGCTTTCGGGCGGAGGCTCTATCCTTCCCACCGAGGTGGGTTTCTTTACCCGCAAACAACAACAGGATGGTTGGCGACTGGGTTGCCAGGCCAAGGTCAAAGAGGATATGAAGATATCCCTTCCGCCATCAGTCCTGAGTGTCAAGAAATATGAGTGTACTGTGGTGTCCAATCGCAACGTAGCCACCTTCATCAAAGAGTTCAAGGTGCAGCTGCCTCCGGGCGAGCACATGGACTTCGAGCCAGGCTCGTACGCACAGATAGAGATACCTAAGTTTGACATCAAGTATGCCGACTTCGACCGAAGCCTTATCACCGATACCTATCTACCCGCGTGGGAGAAAAACCACCTGTTCGACCTCCGTTGCACTAACTCGGAGCCCACTACCCGAGCCTACTCCATGGCCAACTATCCCGCCGAAGGTGATGTGTTTATGCTCACCGTGCGCATTGCCACGCCGCCGCTCAAACCTGACCGCTCGGGCTTCACGAACGTCAGTCCCGGCATTGCCTCCAGCTACATCTTCTCGCTCAAGCCGGGCGACAAAGTCACCATGTCGGGTCCCTATGGCGAATTCCATATCAAGAAATATGAGAATGGAGGATTGAGGATGGAGGATTGTCCGGATGCGGCAGCCGTCCCCTCTTTAGAGGGGTGGTCGAAGACCGGGATATGTTCTCAATTACCCGAAATGATATGGGTAGGCGGTGGCGCAGGTATGGCCCCTCTTCGTGCTCAGATAATGCACATGACCCGTACCCTCCATACTACCGACCGTGCCATGCACTATTTCTATGGTGCCCGAGCCTTGAACGAAGTGTTCTACCTTGACGATTTCCAACAGTTGGAGAAAGACTTCCCCAATTTCCACTTCCATCTGGCTCTCGACCGTCCTGACCCTGCTGCCGACCAGGCTGGCGTGCCATACACGGCTGGATTCGTCCATCAGGTGATGCTCGACACCTATCTTCGCGACCATCCTGCGCCCGAGGACATCGAATACTACATGTGCGGTCCTGGACCTATGAGCGCAGCAGTAATCACTATGCTCGACAACCTCGGTGTCCCACCCGAGAACATCCTCTACGACGATTTCGGAGGCTGACGACCTTAAACAAAACTAAAAGAATACGTTAATTCGTTAATGTGTTAGTTCGTTAATCAAAAAAGACTAGCACATTCACACATTCACACGTTAACATATTCAAAAATGGAAACTGATGGGGACGACCACAGCCTTATTGGGTGGCATCATGGGGTTGTCTTCCTGTATGCGCTGAGCCACGTTGTACGCCACCCATGCCACGCCTGCCCCTAGCAGGGCACCCGTCAGCACATCGGTGGGATAGTGGACACCTAGGTACAGTCGTGAGAAGCCTACCGACGTGGCCCACAGCATTGAGGGGACCACTACATACCAATAGGGATATAGCAGGCTGAGCGACGTGGCTGTGCAGAATGCCATCGACGTATGTCCTGACGGGAACGATGGGTCTGGCTCGGTGGTTAGCGGCACCAGAATGTCTGGGTAGGCCTGATAGGGTCGCGGTCGGCGCACAATAAATTTTGTGCCTAGGGTCAGCCCTATCGTACCCAACCACGTGCACCCCACTGTGGCGGAGTTGTTTAGCAAAGGTTGGTTGTTCACCGTCCATCCGCCCACGGCCATGCCTAGCGGGGTTATTGGGGTCAGCCACACGCTGTTGCTCACCCACTTCATCGCCACATCGGCATTGGGGGTGCGATGTTGCTGCAGGTCATAGAGAATACGAAAATCCAAATCCTGCGACCTCAACGTCCCGCCCATGGTCAGCATTGCAGTCAGAATCAAAGATATGTAAAAACTTCTAACTTTCATCTCAACCTGCAAAGGTAAGAATTAATTCACAAATCACAAATAATTCGTATATTTGCAGATTGGTTTCCAATCGTATTGTTGCGTATATAACATTAATAGATATGAACTTACCAAAAATCCATTCCATTACTAAGAAGATATGCGTCGCCCTTTTGGGTGGATTTCTGCTCATCTTCCTGCTGTTTCACGCCTGTGCCAACCTCTGTATATTGCGCCACGACGATGGCGCGTGGTATAGCGCATTCTGCCATTTTATGGGTACCAACTATGTGGTTAAAGTTTTCGAAGTGGTGCTGCTTGCCACCATTGTGTTGCACATCTGCTTTACCGTATGGCTCTGGGTCACTAACCGCATGGCACGTCCAGTGCGCTACCATCAGCGCAGCAAGAGCACTACGCATTCCACCTCAAAGCTGATGATGTGGACGGGCATATTGATATTTGTCTGTCTGATATTGCACTTCACCGATTTCTATTTTGTCAAACTGGGTTGGGTGAAGGGACAATATATGGTGAAAGTGGAAGAACTGCACAGCGAAGAGGTTGATGCCCTGCAGCAGGCCGCCATCCAATATGGTCTCACGCCCGAAGAGTTTATCAAAACCAACGAGGAGCAGTTGGAGATGTACAAAGACCAAATTCCCGCCGAACAGATGGCAGAGATTAATGGCGAGTTGGACAAGCTGCGTGCAGTAGTGCCTGTAGCTGAACTGCTCAGTGGTGCACAAGAAAAGGGTATGATGTCTGCCGACCGACAATGGCTGCGCCACCTCACTCACGACGATAAGGTGATGCTCGAAAAGGCAATGGAGGAGCTGGATGTAGAGCCCGATTTCTACTATATGGCTCGGGAGAAGTTTAAAAATCCATGGATAGTATTCTGCTACCTCTTCTTCTTCGCCGTGGTGTGGATGCATATGCGCCATGCGTTCCCTTCAGCATTCCAAACGTTGGGTCTGAACAATTACAAATACAGCGGTGTCATCGAAATACTGGGTCAGATATATGCTTGGGTGGTGTGCCTGATGTTTGCCGCTGTGGTGATATTAGTGTTCTTCGGACTTTAATAAATTGAAAGTTGAAAATTGGCTGCCGCACAACGTATCAACATATCAACATATTAACGTATCAACATATCAACTCGAATGAATTTAGATTCCAAAATACCCGAAGGTCCTCTTTCTGAGAAATGGACTAATTATAAGGCCAGCCAAAAACTGGTGAACCCTGCCAACAAGCGCAAGATTGATATCATCGTGGTAGGCACTGGCCTTGCCGGTGCCTCCGCTGCCGCCTCGCTGGGAGCTCTGGGCTTCAATGTGGATATTTTCTGCATACAGGACTCCCCCCGTCGGGCACATTCCATTGCTGCCCAGGGTGGCATCAATGCTGCAAAGAACTATCAGAACGACGGTGACAGCGTGGAACGCCTCTTCCGCGATACCATCAAGGGTGGCGACTACCGCGCCCGCGAGGCCAACGTCTATCGTTTGGCTGAGGTGAGCGGCAATATCATCGACCAGTGCGTGGCGCAGGGCGTGCCCTTTGCCCGCGACTATGGCGGACTGCTCGACAATCGCTCCTTTGGTGGTGCGCAGGTGAGCCGTACCTTCTATGCCCGTGGTCAAACGGGCCAGCAGCTGCTTCTAGGAGCCTATGGGGCACTCAGCCGCGAAATAGCCCGTGGCAGCGTGCACCTGCATGAGCGGCGCGAGATGATGGAACTGGTGATAGTTGACGGCCGTGCGCGTGGCATTATAGCCCGCAATTTGGTGACGGGTGCCTTAGAACGTTATGCTGCCCATGCGGTGGTGGTTGCCACAGGAGGCTATGGTAACGTATACTACCTGTCGACTAACGCCATGAACAGTAATGGTAGCGCAGCATGGATTTGCCATAAGAAGGGAGCGGCCTTTGCCAACCCTTGCTATGTGCAGATTCACCCCACCTGCATCCCTGTGCATGGCGACTACCAGTCGAAGCTGACGCTAATGAGTGAGAGCCTGCGCAACGACGGACGTATCTGGGTGCCGAAGAAGAAGGAAGACGCGGAGGCAATACGTGCCCATAAGCTGAAGCCGACCGATATTGCTGAGGAGGATCGCGACTACTATCTCGAGCGACGCTATCCGGCCTTTGGCAACCTGGTGCCGCGCGATGTGGCTTCGCGTGCCGCCAAAGAACGTTGCGACGCTGGTTATGGCGTAGGGTCGACAGGCTTGGCTGTTTATTTGGATTTTGCTGATGCCATTCAGCGGCTGGGTCGTGATGTGGTGGAGCAGAAGTATGGCAACCTCTTTCAGATGTATCAGAAGATTGTCGACACCGACCCCTACGAGGAACCGATGATGATATATCCTGCCGTACACTACACCATGGGCGGACTCTGGGTCGACTACGAGTTGCAGACCACCATTCCAGGCCTCTTTGCCGCAGGCGAGGCCAACTTCTCCGACCACGGTGCCAACCGTTTGGGCGCTTCCGCATTGATGCAGGGGCTGGCCGACGGCTACTTCGTGCTGCCCTACACCATGCAGAACTACCTTGCCGACCAGATTTATGAGGGCAAGATTTCTCCCGATGCACCTGAATTTGAGCAGGCGGAACAAGCAGTGCGGCAACGGGTCAACAGCCTCTTCGATGTCGGTCGCCACACTTCGGCACCTCATTCTGTAGACCATTTCCACAAAGCTCTTGGCAAGATTATGTGGGAGTATGTGGGCATGGCACGCAGTGCTGAGAGCCTCAATACTGCAATGGAACGGGTGAAGGAATTGGAAAAGCAGTTTTGGAACGAAGTGTATATCCCCGGAACGGCCGACGAGTTCAACCCCGACTTGGAGAAAGGCTATCGTTTAGCAGACTATTTCGAACTGGCTCGCCTCATCATCACCGATGCCCAGCACCGTGAGGAGTCGTGCGGCGGCCACTTCCGTATTGAACATCAAACAGAGGATGGCGAAACACTCCGCGACGACGAGAACTTCATGTACGTGGCTGCTTGGGAGTATCAAGGCTACGACAAGCCTGAAACCATGACAAAGGAACCACTCGACTACGAACATATCAAGATTGCCAAACGTAATTATAAATAATGCATGAATGCTTGATTGTGTTAATTCTTGAGTAGCTGGCGCAGTCGAAAATACTCAAACAATCAAGCAATCACACAATCAAACATTATAAAAGATGAATTTCACACTGCATATCTGGCGACAAGAAAACGCCCAAGCCAAAGGACGTTTCGAGACATACCATGTCGAAAATATTACTGCCGAGTGTTCGTTTCTTGAAATGCTCGACATTCTGAATGAGCAGCTAGTCAATGACCGTATTGCCCACCCAGTCTGCTTCGACAACGACTGCCGTGAAGGCATCTGCGGCATGTGCGGCCTGTACATCAATGGCCGCCCTCACGGCAACGACGACGGCATCACCACCTGTCAATTGCACATGCGTCGTTTTAACGACGGTGACGAGATTTGGATTGAGCCGTGGAGAGCCAAGCCGTTTCCTGTCATACGCGACCTTGTTGTCGACCGTACCGCCTTTGACAAGATAATACAGGCGGGAGGTTATATTAGCACTACCACAGGTGGTGTACCCGATGCCAATACCATTCCCATACCCAAACATATCGCTGATCAGGCAATGGACGCCGCTGCCTGTATAGGCTGCGGTGCCTGTGTGGCGGCCTGCAAGAATGCCAGCGCGATGCTCTTTGTCGGTGCCAAGGTGAGCCATCTCAACTTGTTGCCGCAAGGTAGGGTAGAAGCCCTCGACCGAGTACGCAACATGGTTATCAAGATGGACGAACTAGGCTTCGGTAGCTGCACCAACACCTACGCTTGCGAAGCAGAATGTCCCAAGCAGATTAAGCGTCAGAACATTGCCCGTATGAACCGACAGTGGATTGGTCAGATGTTCGGTCGCGACAGAAGAAAATAATTTGTACAGATAAACACACACAAGGCGGGAGTCCAAATTGGTGTCCCGCCTTGTTCTTATATGAATTATATAGGTTGTCTATAGGTTGTCGTATTGGTCGGCGAGGTCTTTTGCCATGTTGAAGAAGAAGGCGGCAACCTCGTTGAAGTCCATATTGAGGTCGCGGCTGAGGCCGACGCGGTCTTTAAATATGGCGACATTGTACCACTGCAGGCACTGGAAGGAACGGTGGAAATAGAGCCGCTGCAGCTCTTCGCGGGTGGGTTTGTGTCCCACGTAGGCTTCAAGGAGTGACAACGCTTTGTCGAAGCCTGCGTTGCCATAACAGGCAATGTCGTAGAAGGGGTCGTTCATGCCGGCAAACTCCCAGTCGAGGACATACAGTTTGTCGCCACTAAGGACGAGATTGGTAGGTTGGTAGTCGCAATGGCAGGGCACTTTCTTGACATCGGCATGTGCTCGATTCATGGCATCCAGTTTCTGACGCAGGGCAATATATTCCTTGGGGTGGGTGAATCCCATTTCGCGGCAATAACGTTCATAGTCGTCAAGACGTTTGAAGGCGTTGTAGTCTTTGAACTTGAGGTCGCTGTTGTGGAGTTTCTTAAGAGCGGCGACAGACTTCTCGTTATAGCTGACCACGTCGGTGTCAGAAAGGATGGTACCCTCGACATATTCGGCCAATTTCTCGCCAGATATGATTTCGACGTATGAGGTGGCGTTGTTGAGGTCGAGGCGGTTGACTTCCTGTATGTTGTCCCATTCTTCCACGCGGTCGACAAATTTCTCTGCAAACTTGCCCGGCACGCGGTAGGTGTATTTTTTGCCACGGGTTTCTACGACGTATGTGTAGTTGCTCATGCCGCCTTCGAGACGTTTGACGATGGTGGCATCTTCTGTGTGCATCAGCGCGTTGACACGTGCTACGATGTATTCTTCGATGTTCATGTTAGGAATGTTGATATATTAGTTGTTTTGTTTTCGATATTGGGTAAGGGTGGTGCCTGTAAGCCGTTTGAAGAGATTGGAGAGGTGTGCTTGGGATGAGAAGTCGAGTTGTTCGGCAATGGTTTGGAGGGGCAGCGGGGGTGTGAGGTCGAGCTGTTGTTTGATACGGGAAAGTAGTGTTGACTCGATGATGGTCTTGGGCGTTTGGTCGGCAATGCGCCGTGTTACCTGCGAGAGGTAGCGTGGGCTGACTCCCAGCTGGGCGGCGTAGAAATTGACATCGTGGCTATGGCTGCATAGGCGTTCTTGCATGTCGAGGAAGTCGCGATAGAGGCTCACGGTGCGCCCTTGCAGCTGGTCGCTGATAGGTTGTGGGGGCACGTGTAGTGCCGCTTTGCGGACGGCGTCGTCCAGCGTGTCGCCTTGGTTGAGAAAGACGGCAATAGAGGAGCAAAGTTCGTTGCATCGGCCGTGGGTGCCGTCAGCTTCGATAACCCTTTCAGCCTTGAAATGCTGTGCGTCGCGCTTACGTACCACCAGCAGCGAGCAAAGGGGAAGTAGTTCGGTCTGTAACAGACGGATGAGGTTGTCGTCCATCAACTGCTCCTCATGGGTGGAGAATACCACGGGCGAGAAGAGTATCCAGTGGGGTTGGTGCCTGCGCAGGCATTGCACGATGGCAAAGAGTGAGGCGGCGTTGCGTACCATGCCTATTTTGACCACCTGCGGATGGGCGTCGTCGCAGACGGCATCAATCTGTCGCTCGATGACGGGTGCGGGGATGTCATAGAACTCTTGTATGCCCAGCGAATTTTGCAGCGTGATGCTGGTGACTACCGACATGGCTTCGGCACCGAGGCTGGTGATGGTGCGGATGTCGGCCTGAATGCCTGCGCCGCCGGTGCTGTCGGAGCCTGTGATGGTGAGTATGGGTGCTGTCGGCATATTGTAATTCACTGATTGTCGTTGCTATGCATGAATAGATTGGTGTCGAAAAACTTTGCAAAGTAACAATTTTTTTTGCGATGCACAAAGGCTTGTTCCGAAAATTGTAAATTATTTCGCATTTTTATAAAATATAGTAGGCTGCGGTGCGTTATTGATTTTGTGAATTGTGGCCAGTGTCCTCTAAAACAAAGCTTGCGTGCCACTGTTCAATAATATTACAATACGCTAATTCTAAAGATATGAATAATTTCCGTTACAATTCTACACCAGTCTTATTGCTTACAGGCTATCTGGGCAGTGGCAAGACCACGCTGGTAAACCATATCCTGACCAACAAGAAAGGCATCCGTTTTGCTGTCATTGTCAACGACATTGGCGAGGTGAATATTGACGCTTCTTTGATACAGAAGGGCGGCATTGTGGACCAGAAGGACGACAGTCTGGTGGCTCTGCAGAACGGCTGCATCTGCTGCACGTTGAAGATGAACTTGGTGGAGCAGCTGACCGACTTGATGAAGGCAGGGCGTTTCGACTATATCGTCATCGAGGCAAGCGGTATCTGTGAGCCCGAACCTATTGCTCGCACAATTTGTTCCATTCCCCGCATGGGTGAAGAGTACACGATGTATGGTGTGCCTAGGCTCGACTGTGTGGTAACAGTGGTGGATGCGCTGAGGATGCAGAGCGAGTTTGCTTGTGGCGACAAACTGTTGGGTTCCGCAATTGGCGAAGAGGATATTGAGAATCTTATCATCCAGCAGGTGGAGTTTTGCAATATGGTGCTGATGAACAAGGCTTCAGAGGTGAAGCCCGAGGAACTGGAGCGTCTGCGCAAGATTATAATGCAGTTGAACCCGGGTGTGAAGATTATCGATTGCGACTACGCCAAGGTCGACTTGGATGAGATTGTGGATACTCATTTCTTCAACTACGACCGCACGTCGGGGTCTGCGGCATGGGTACGTGAGTTGGAGCGGCTCACCACCGATGAGGAGAACGAGGCGGCGAAGTTTCCCGAACATGGGCATGAACATGAGGAGCATGACCATCACCACCACGAGGATGAGGAGCACGACCATCACCATCATGAGGATGAGGAGCATGAGCATCACCATCATGACGAGGATGGTCACCATCATCACCACCATCATCATGAAGGTGGCGAGGTGGAGGAGTACGGCATCGGCACCTTTGTCTATTATCGCCGTCAGGCATTCGACCTCGATAGGTTCGACCGCTTTGTGAACCTCAATTGGCCCAAGAATGTGATTCGCGCCAAAGGCATTTGTTATTTTTCGTTTAATCCCGACATGTCGTACCTGTTTGAGCAGGCAGGTGTGCAGGTGAAGGTCTCTGAAGCGGGTCAGTGGTATGCCACGATGCCCGAGGAGGAACTGCTGGAAATGATTCAGCGCGATGCAGGTCTGGCTCACGATTGGGACGACGAGTACGGCGACCGTATGCAGAAGATTGTCTTTATCGGTCAGAACATGGACAGAGAGAGTATCGTCCGCCAGCTAGACGAATGCCTTTCAAGGTGAAAAGGGAAAAGTGAAAAGTGAAATCTCGCGGGAGCGACCATTGCCAGCCGCCGCGAAGTTTCACTTTTCATTTTTCACTTTTCACTTTTCACTTTTCACTTCATCCGTATATCTCGTTAAGTATCATTGCCAGACGGATACCGGCGGCGTATAGCTGCCACTCCATGTCAGTGGCGAAGTTGTAGACGTAGACGAAGGCATTGCCGTTCCATGTTTGTTGGTAATCGTATATTTTCTCGGTGAAGTGGTAGTTGTGCAGCAGCAGTTCTTCCCATGTCATGCGGCGTATGGCTCGTTTTTGGTTGGCATAGCGGTGTTCGATGTATTCTGCATACTCGGTATAGCTGTAGCCTACCGCACTGATAATTCCTTCGTCCCATACCCAGTGGAGGTTGCGCGTCTGTCGGAACCATTCCACGGGCACGCGGTTGCCCCCTAGGTCGTCGAGGTGGCCGGTATGCATGGGACAGAAGCGGTCGCCCGTCAGGTGGATGAGGAACTTGAGGGCATCGGCATTGTTAGGCTCTTGGTGCAGCAGACTGATTAAGCTGTCCATAGCGCGTAGCAGGTTGCCGCCCACCTTGGGATAGTCGGTGAGCGTGGCAATGACGGCTGAGTCGGTCATGCCGGGGTTGAAGTCTTGATAGTGCCAGTCGTAGCTGTCGGCGTAGATGGTGTCGCTCTTGATATTGTCTGCCCAGGTCGACCAGTAGACTATGCCTCGCTTGCCCAAAATTCGGTCTACACGGTGGCGTGCGCGACAGTTGAGGTTGTCGTAGGCTACCTGTGTGATGATGCGGTGTCCCGTGGCACCCCATGCAAGAATATGCTCGGTTGGCAGGGCAATAATGGTCAGAAGGATTATGAGTCTTATCTTTCGCATAGTGTTGAGGATTTGTTGTTTGGCTAATCGTGATAATCGGAAGGCTCCCATCGGTACTCGGAAGTCTCAGGAGCATAGTAGTTGCCGACAAGGTAGTCGATGTTTGCCTTATGTGCTTGGCTGAGTTGGTATTGTCGGCGGATGCGGTATAGCCTGCCGTCTTTGACAAGCTTTGCTCCCGTTTGGTGGAAACGGAATGGAATGTTGTGTTCGACGCATTGTCGGCGGATGTCGAGTACCCAGTCGTAGTGGCAGGGTCGGGCATAAATTCCTGACTCGCCGCCGACACTGACCTCTTCGATGCTGTCCACGAGATAGGGCGAGAGGTCTATTGACCCGATGAGTGGGGCGACAATGATGGTCTTGTGCCGTATGGGTGCATCGAGAAAGATAGGCAGGCGGTAGTCGGCCATCGCTTGGTTTTCGACAGTGCAGCCGACCATGACGTTGTGATAGCCCTCGCCCCAGTCGTCGGGGAGGCAGTGAGCTAGGCGGTTGATACGTTTGGTGAAGAAGTAGAAGAGGCAGTCGCTCCGCTGACGCATCATTTCCCAGCATTCGGGACGCCAGTCGTCGGCATCTTCAAGCAGAAAGTCGGAGGTGAAGCAGGTGGATACAAGCTGTCCCGAGGGTATCTTGTAGCTCTTGTCGCGCCGTCGCTTGATGGGAAGGTCGAAGTTGGCAGTCTTACGACAGATGTCGCTGCCCACCTCGCTGCCGTACATCTCGTCCTGCCGGTACACGTAGCAATAGCGGCATCCCGGACTTATTTTGGTGCATCCGTGCCATGGGTTCCAGCTAGAGAATGTGACCCAATTTTCGCTCATGGCTATATGATTCGACGGGTGTGTTTGCAGTATTCGGCGTATTCGTCTCCGAAGTCTTTTGCCAGTCGTTTCTCTTCGCTTGCCAATTGGCACAGCATGATGGCGACAAACGCTGCAAAGATTAACACCGACTGCCATGAGTGCAGTATTGCCACCACTCCGGCCAGTAGCACAAAGACCCCTAATAGCATCGGGTTGCGGCTGAAGCGGTAGGGGCCGTCGGTCATCAGGTGCTGTGTGCGCGGTGCCACCTCGTGGCCAAAGGCATCGAAGGGATTGCCTTTGCCCACATGTCGCATGTGGAGGATTGACCAGAGACTTAGCACCAGTCCTGCCACAGCCAATGCCAGTCCGATGACGAGTAGCCATGCTGGCGTGGTGGCCATGATGTCGGGTCGGCCACTTGCCAGCCACATGAGGAAGGGTATTAGTCCCACAAAGACAACTAGCCCCAGCACATAACCTGCTATTTCGCGTATGATTCTAATCATTTTTGTATCTGTTTTTCAGTCTTCTTTATCAAGTGTCTCATTCCTGCCGTATAATGTTCGGGCTGCATTAGGTTGAGCGTCTCTTCGAACTCGTGCATCAGCTCAGGATAGTAGCTGCACATTTGGTATGCCAGTTTCAGGCAGAGTGCCTGCACGCCTGCCGGCTCGTCTAGCAGCATCATGTGCCGTAGGCAGAAGTCGAGCAGGTCGGTACGCATATCCTCTTCCTTAATTCCCTGCCGCTCAATCAAGGCAAGCGTCAGTCGTCTCAACGAAGTGTCGGGCGTTGTCAGTGTCAGGTCGACAAGCCTCTCCTGCGGCAGAGGACGTAACTCGCCTACAGGCTTGTGTGTCAGTGCCCATGCCGCATTGCGTGCCACACGATTGTCTGTGTCGAAGACATATTCAAACAGTTGTTTCGAAGATACCTCTTTTGACAGAATACGTATGTCGCTGACTCCTAATAACGAATGCAGAGTGTCTGATATGTAGCTATTGTCGTACAAATGATAGTATTGTTTCGGATTGTGCTGTCACTTGATTTCACCAGTCGTGCCTCTCAATTTTCCACGCTGGCTTCTGTCTTGAACCACCCGTCCAGCGTGGCGTCGGCCTTAGCCTCTAGTTCAGGCGTTATCTTGTCGTGAATCTTCTTGATGACAAACACTACGGCGGCCCCTTCGTCCACCAGCCCCAGTACCTTGAACACCGCGCGAGGTATCAGCGACACGGGCATCACCACATACAGCAGGCACCCATATATCATGGCCTTCTCCGTGGTCGTCGTCTCTGCGTCCGTCAGCACATAGTATGCCAGCAATAGCGGGCGTGCCGTAGCCCTACCCACCTTGCGGGCATAGTGTCTGATATATTTGAATGAGCGCGATGCCCGCCAGGGCCATCTCACATTCTTCACCTTCTCAACCAACGGTTTCACATCCTTGCCCGCAATCAGGTGGGCCAGAATCGTGATGCAAATAATGGTAATAATCATGGCTTTTCTTTATTAGATTAGACTTCCATAACGCGGCAATTTCGATTTTATTGTGTGCTGTATCCGCTTCGATGGAATGTCAGCTTTCCCTCGGGCGTATAGCCTAGCTCGCCACTCACCGTCAGCCTCTCGGTGCGTCTGATTATCAGCAGAGTTACCAGATATATGTCGTACGCTGCCGTGCATGCCACCGCCGCCTTGCCTTCCACCAGTGTCGGTTGCGTTATCTTGTTTGGATTCAGGCTCTCCATGCGCCACATTCCCTTCCCGTACCGCTCCTGGCATACCTGTTGTGCATAGTCGTGCAGGTACACCGAAAAATCGTGGCTCGTCAGGCTCACCAGCGAGGCTCTCAGCCTGCAACTGTCCTCTTCGCGCAGCAGGCGTGCCCATGTCTCGCGCACCACTCGGTAGGGCGACTCTGCCAGTTGCTGCGACATGTAGTGCGTCTCGCTCTTAAATTGCTCATACGAGTAATAGCTCTTCCCCAGCGTCGTCCCCATCTCGGCAAATGCCGTCCGCATGTCCCTCACCTCGTCGTTATAGGCACATCGCTTATACTGGAAATGGCTCAGAAACGTGTCGCATGCCGCCACTGCTCCCGCTGCCGAGTAGAAATACTCCTTGTTGGCAATAGCCTCATACTCTGCTGTGCAGTCGCGTCCTCTGCTAGTGAGCACCTGCAGAGCCTGCTCCCTCTGTTTCGTGCAGCCCGAGCAGCTCCAGTCAAAAGCCGTGTACACCGCCACCGCCGCCACTGCCACCAGCAACAAAATACCTTTTTTCGTCATTTTTTTCCAGTCTTTATGTTTTCTATATTTTGTCCCCATTTTGTTAGAAAATTGCAAATATCGTCAAAAAAATGATGCTGCAAAAGTACGCATTTTTTTCCACTCCGCTACCGCATCCTACCGCATCTTACCGCATTCTACCGCATCTTACCGCATTTTACTGCATTCTACCGCATCTTACCGCATTCTACCGATTGGGGGGTCGTTTGCCGTCGCC
>CAMZFW010000023.1 GCA_947306225.1 uncultured Bacteroidales bacterium | reverse complement strand
CCATCGTCTTTGCCATCAATAAGATTGACAAACCCGGTGCCGACCCCGACCGCATTAAGACCGAGCTCGCCAACATGAACCTCCTCGTTGAGGAATGGGGCGGTAAATACCAGAGCCAAGATATTTCTGCCAAGAAAGGTATCAATGTGGAAGAACTGCTCGAGAAGGTTATCCTTCAGGCCGACATCATGGAGCTGAAGGGCAACCCCAACAAGCGTGCTAAGGGTACTGTGCTCGAGAGCTCGCTCGACAAAGGTCGCGGCTACGTGGCAAAACTGCTCGTCGAAGACGGCACCATCCGCAAGGGCGACCCCATTGTGGCGGGTGCCATCAGCGGACGTGTGCGTGCCATGTACAACGAGCGTAACCAAGAGGTCATGTCGGCAGGTCCCTCACAGCCTGTGCTGCTGCTCGGCTTGACTGGTGCCTGTCAGGCAGGCGACACCTTCAACGTCACCGAGAGTGAGAAGGAAGCCAAGGACATCGCCGCCAAGCGTACCCAGCTGCAGCGCGAGCAAGGCCTTCGCACGCAGAAGCACATGACCCTCGACGAGATTGGACGTCGTATTGCCATCGGCAACTTCAAGGAGCTCAACGTCATTGTCAAGGGCGATGTGGACGGCTCCGTCGAAGCCCTGTCCGACTCGTTGCTGAAACTCTCCACCGACGAGGTGCAGGTCAACGTCATCCACAAGGCCGTCGGTCAGATTACCGAGAACGACGTGCTTCTTGCCGAATCGTCCGACGCTATCATCATCGGCTTCCAGGTGCGTCCCTCCGTGGGTGCCCGCAAGATGGCAGAGACTGAGCAAATCGACATCCGTCTCTACAGCATCATCTACGATGCCATCAACGAACTCAAGGACGCTATCGAAGGTATGCTCTCGCCTGAGACGCAGGAGAAGATTGTCGCCAACCTCGAAATCCGCGAGACATTCAAGATTTCCAAGGTCGGTACCATTGCCGGCTGCATGTGCCTCGATGGTAAGATTACCCGCAACCACAATGTGCGTATCATTCGCGACGGTATCGTGGTCTACACCGGTAAGCTCGCCTCGCTCAAACGTTTCAAAGACGATGTCAAAGAGGTGGTCAGCGGCCAAGACTGCGGCCTGAACATCGAAGGCTTCAACGACATCAAAGTCGGCGACATCGTAGAGGCATACGAAATAATAGAGATAAAGAGAAAACTATAGAACCGTGCTGGCATAATTGCCAGCAGTGGTTCGCCGCGCTCTGATAGTTCAATGGATAGAATAACTCTCTCCTAAAGAGTAGATCCGGGTTCGATTCCCGGTCGGAGTACAAAAGGGACAACTCGTTGGGGTTGTCCTTTTTTATGGTTCATCCGACTAACGGGTAAGTGAGGTTGAGGGGTGTTTCATTCCTTTTTGGATGCACTTTATCTCCACTTCAGGAGCGAAGGCAGAGTGGAGGCAGAGTGGAGGCAGAGCGAAGGCATCGTGTGTGCCGACCTTCTATTATTATACCCCAAAAGCTCAAAAACAGGTGCCACTTTTGAGAAAATAAAGTGGCACATGATGACAATTACAATTACAATAAGTGTGAGCCACTGTTCACACCCCATTTCACAAATTGTAGGGCAAACACAATGACCGACAGCTATATACGTTCAAGTGTTCACTGTTCACTGTTAAATGCAATGAATTTTGGTTTTTTTGAGAGGTGTATAATATGGTATTATTAATATAATTAATTAATAATTAATAATTTATATAATAGATAACCAATATTGCAAAAAAACATACGCAATGTACAGTGAACAGTGAACACTTTTTGTAGGACTCTATAACCGTTTCTGTCTCAAAAATCCGAAATACAAATCCCGTTTCACGCCTCTGAACATGCAGGCAAATGCAGCCCTCTATTATCTAATCTTCCGACCATGCACTAAGTCGCACAATGTGCTATTTGGACAGGTATCTCACCTACTCGTTTGCCAGAAGAATCTTTTTATTCTCCCCACAACGAATTAACACGTTCGAAATTTTTGCGCACTCTCATATTGTCTGGTAAAGAATGCGTTAATTTGTGAATGTGTTAGTTCGTGAATTATGATTTACGCATTAACGCATTACCGCGTTAACACATTCAAATTTTTTTCTTATTTTTGCAGTCACAAACACACATCATTATGAAAAACCATTTTTTTATTAGCGCCTTGATTTTAAATACGTTGGTTTTATTGGCAACAGGCTGCCAGAAAGAACAGGGATTCGACTATGCCGAGTTGGTGGATGGTGAAACCTTTAATAAGTTCATACCTGCCACTGCCAGATCTGTGGTGTTTGAATACAACGAGTTTACCACTGGAAAAAGAATAACGCTCTCCACGCCAACCTCGCCCGTACCCATTTATGGCCATTTAGACAGCACCGTGTGGCATGTCACCACCACGGCCAGCACCATCTATGCCAATCCCCATTGTGCTAAGATGTTCTACAATCGTTCGAAGCTGAAATCAATTGAATTCGGTAGCGGTTTCAACACCTCCAATGTGACCGACATGTGTAGGATGTTTGAGGGGTGTAAGAATTTGACAAGCCTGAATCTCTCCAGCTTCAACCCTTCCAATGTGACAGACATGCATGGGATGTTTCAAGGATGTAACAAATTGACAAATCTTAATCTCTCCAACTTCAACACCTCCAATGTACAACGCATGGATGCCATGTTCTATGGCTGTAGTGGTCTGACGAGCCTTGATGTCTCCAGCTTCAACACCTCCAATGTCATCTCTATGTCCAGAGCTGTAGATTCGGTTTTCTACGAAAATGCCCCAGACGGACATCCATTCGCAACGCACAATCAATATATGCTATTGGGTATGTTCGCCGGTTGTAGCAGCCTCACAAGTCTCGACCTTTCCAACTTCAACACCTCCAAGGTGACCGACATGCGTGGACTGTTTGCTGGGTGTAAGAATTTGACATACCTGAATGTTTCCAGCTTCAACACTTCAAATGTACAACACATGGATGCCATGTTTAAAGGCTGTAGTAGTTTGACGAGCCTTGACCTCTCCAATTTCAACACCTCCAATGTCGTTTCCATGGGCTATTATGTTAGAGTATTCTCCAACAGCGGTTCTTGGGGGCAACTTCAACATAGTGGCTACGATTGGGATGGTGGCATGTTTATGAATTGCAGTGGTTTGACAAGCCTCAACCTATCCAGTTTCAACACTTCGAAAGTGACTAATATGTGTAAGATGTTTTGTAATTGCAAACAATTGACTTTCCTCGACCTCTCCAACTTCGATATGACCTTGGTGGATAGGTATAAAAAACAAGATATGTGTAGTGGCCTGTCTACAACTTCTAGAGCCTGTACCATCGTTTGCACAGTGTCAGTACAGAATAGCCTTTTAGAATATTTCCAATATATAGCTCAAACTGAAGATGATGTTGATGTCTTCTACTACTATACGGATATTCCTGTCGACGAGGTGACGTTCACTTGGGTGAGACCCTAAATGAATGTGTTAATGTGTGAATGAGTGAATGTGTAGACAATAAAACATTTAAACAACGTCAAAACTCAGACAATCAAGCAATAACACATTCAATAATATATATGTTCTATTATGAAAAACCATTACTTAATTAGCCCTCTGATTTTAACCACATTGGTCTTATTGGCAACAGGTTGTCAGAAAGAAAAATTGGACTATCCTGAGTTGGTGGATGGTGCAACTTTCAATCAATATATCCCTGAGTTAGCCACATCTGTGGTGTTTGAATACAACAACGATTACAAGGGAACCCGTATCCTCTCCACGCCAAGATCTTCAGTTCCTATTTATGGCCGTTATGACGGTACCGTGTGGCATGTTATCACCTCGGCCAGTACCATCTACGCCAATCCCCGTTGTGATAAGATGTTCTATAAACGTTCGAAGCTGACCTCCATTGATTTCGGTGACGGCTTCAATACCTCCAATGTTGTTTCTATGACCAGAGTTGTGGACACAGCCTATAGCGGTGTTCCTTCAATTCGGGTAAGATTCGGCATGTTTGCCGGTTGTAGCAATCTCACAAGTCTCGACCTCTCCGTCTTCAACACCTCCCAAGTGACCGACATGCGTGGACTGTTTGAGAACTGTAGTAAGCTGACAAGCCTGAACGTCTCCAGTTTCAACACCTCCAATGTAGAATACATGGATGCCATGTTTCTCGGTTGCAGTAGTCTCACCAGCCTCGACCTCTCCAACTTCAACACATCCAATGTCGTTACCATGGGTTATCCCTTTACGGAACACCATTCTGGCTATCATGGTGAAGGCCACTATCCTACACCACCTTCGGGCATGTTTGCCTATTGCCACAGTCTGACCAGCCTCAACCTATCTAGTTTCAACACCTCAAAAGTCACCAATATGTATACTATGTTTTTTGAGTGCATCAACATGACACACCTCAATCTTTCCAACTTCGACGTGGAGCATACTTCTCTTAATTCCATCTTTTCGGGCATTTATCCCAGATGTTTCGCCTCCTCTTCTGGAGCCTGCACCATCATTTGTACGGAAGCAACACAGGCAAGAATTGAACCTCTAATGTGGCCGGATGTCACTATCACTTGGGTGAGACCCTAGGGAATTTGTTAATGCGGTAATGTGTGAATGCGTCAATCTTTGATGCGCCAGCGACTAACGAATTAGCACATTCACGAATTAACACATTCTTCACCAGCTCTCGTTGCCGTTCTCTATTTGGTCGTAGATGCCTAGGTAGTTGTTGTAGCGTTCTGCACTGATGAGGCCTGCGTCCACAGCCTCCTTCACCGCGCAGCGGGGTTCGTGGCGGTGGGTGCAGTTGGAAAAATGGCAGTCGTGCAGCACCCGCCGCATCTCGGGGAAGAAATGCGACAGTTCCTCGGGTTTAAAGTCCACCATGCCAAACTCCTTGATGCCTGGCGTGTCAATCAGGTAGGTCGTCCCGCCTCCTTCTAGCTCGATGGGGAATATCTCCGCAAACGTAGTGGTGTGCTTGCCCTTCATGCTCCACTCGCTCACCTCGCCCACACGCAGGTCAAGCCCCGGCACCAGCGCATTCAGCAGTGCCGACTTGCCCACGCCCGAATGCCCCGTGAACAGCACCGTCTGCCCCACTATCGCCCGTCGCAGCTCCTCCAGTCCGTCGCCACGTAGCGCGCTCACCGCAAACACATCGTAGCCCGCCTCCTCGTACATCTTCCGCAACTCGTCGTGCAGCTCCCACAGCCCATCTTCCGGCTCGCCGTACAAATCCACCTTGTTCAGAACCACACAGGCAGGCACATGATATGCCTCCGCCGTCACCAACAATCGGTCGATAAAACCCGTCGAAGTCCTCGGAAACCCCAGCGTCGCCACCACGCACAGACGGTCAATATTAGAAGCTATCACATGCGTCTGTTTGCTCAGCTTAGTGGCCTTGCGCACAATATAGTTGCGGCGGTCGTGCACCTCGCTGATAACGCCCGTGCCGTCCTCTTGCAACGCATATTCCACCTCGTCGCCCACAGCCACAGGGTTGGTCTGCTTGTTGCCCCGCAGGCGATAGTTACCCCGCAGGCGGCAGTCCGTCACCGCCCCCGATTCACGTTGCAGCACCTTATACCAGCTGCCTGTTGTGCGTAATACCAGTCCTACCATTGCTGATTTTAGTGAATCTAAAATGTTTTAAAGTTCAAAAGGTTTTAACAGTTCGGCTCCGTTCCGTCATTCTGGATTTCAAGATGCAAAGATACGAAATATTTTTAATCTACACGGTTTTTTCGACAGTTTGCCGAAACCATCCTCCAATCGATAAGATACGGCAAGAATCGTTAATGGATAGAAAGGATGAGTGGTGCGGCATAACTTTGTACAATTTTGGCAAATCGGACATAGCACAATTTCTACGGATTTATGCTATATCACTTTTTTTGTGTATCTTTGCATATTTATTTGGTTGTATGAAATCCGACGGACAATCGTTTATATCGCTGTTATTCTGTTTGTTGATATGCTTTATCGGCAGCACTCATGCGCAGGATGATTGGAATGATGTGAGGGTACACAGCATAGGTAAGGTGGCTCCACACGTGAATATCATCCCCTACGCTGACGAGGAGGATATTGCTGAACTGAAGTATCAGGCATCGCCCTACTACCGCAGTCTTAATGGGACATGGAAAATCAAGGTGGTTGAAAACCCTGAGTCGTGTCCCATAGGTTTTTATGAGGTTGGATTCAATGTGGAACAGTGGGATGACATTGACGTACCGGGCAACATAGAACTGCAACAGGACGGCGACGGGAAGCCCTTCGGCATACCGGTCTATACGAACATGCACAACGAATTCGAGTCCAACCCGCCATACGCCCCAACAGAATATAACCCCACAGGATGCTATGTGAATGATTTCCAAGTGCCGGATAGTTGGCGTGGGCGGCATGTGTTTGTGAAGTTTGGCGCGGTGAAGTCAGCGATGTATCTGTACATCAACGGTCATAAGGTGGGTTACTCAGAGGACTCTAAGACCCCCGCTGAATGGGAGATAACCAAGTATATACACCCTGGACGAAATCGGTTGGCGGCAAAGGTGATACGTTTTAGCGACGGCAGCTACCTAGAGTGTCAGGACATGTGGCGAATGAGCGGAATCACGCGTGATGTGTGTCTGTATTCTACCCCCAAAGTCTATGTGACCGACTATAAAGTGTCCGCACATCTCGACGAACGAAAGGGCAACGGCCTACTGGGATTGGAGGTGGAACTGTCGTCGCCGTTGACGCACCCTATGCGGCTGGAAGCGGAATTGCTTGATGCTCAGGGAGAGCAGGTGTGGAAGAAGGAAAAGGAACTGGGTTTCCAAGAATGGCTCGCCACCTTTGCCGAGAATGAGGGCATGGTGGGACAGGTGTACCCTTGGACAGCAGAGACCCCCTACCTGTATACTCTTATCATCAGACTGAAAAGTAGCTCCACCACGGTGGAGACGTTAGGCTGCAAGGTGGGTTTCCGCAACATCGCCATCAAAGAGGTGGCATACCGCGCCGACGACACGGTGATGACCACTCGGCAATTGTGTGTGAACGGTGTGCCAGTCACCATCAAGGGCGTGAACCGACATGAGCACAGTGCCCTCAAGGGACACTATGTGTCGCGCGAGGAGATGGAATTTGACATCATGCTGATGAAGCATCTGAATATAAATGCGGTGCGTACATGCCACTACCCTGACGACGAGTACTGGTACGAGTTGTGTGACCGCTATGGACTATATGTGTGGGACGAGGCGAATGTGGAGTCGCACGCTCAAGGGTATGGCGAGCACAGCCTTGCCAAGAAGGAGGCATGGGTGGACCCCGTCATATACAGGGTGAACAACATGTTCCGCCGTGACAGGAACTATCCCTGCGTCGTAGTGTGGTCGTTGGGCAACGAATGCGGCAACGGCATAGTGATGGAGCGCGCCTACCGCTACATGAAGTCGCAGGACGACAGCCGCCCCGTCAGCTACGAGCGTGCCGTGCTGGACTGGAACACCGACATCGTGGGGGTGATGTATGCCGGAGTGGACTACCTGAGCGACTACTGTCGCGAGTGGCGCAAGGTATACGACAAGTTTGAGAGAATGGAGAATAGGGAATGGAGAATGGAGAATTTGCTGCCGCACACGGATAATTCGCAATCGGTGGGGGAGAGGGCTTACACGGGGGTGAGCCCCTACGACACTAACAACTGCCGTCCCTTTATCATGGTGGAGTACTGCCACGCCATGGGCAATAGTCTGGGTGGGCTGAAGGACTATTGGGATACCATCGACAAGTACCCCCAGCTGCAAGGCGGCTTTATCTGGGACTGGGTAGACCAGAGTTTTGTGATGAACGGCAAGCAGATACAGTATACTTTCGACTATGAGAAAGATTCAGCATGGTATGCCGTGGGAGGCGACTTAGGAAGCCTGCCCGGGGTGCAGGACGACGATGCATTCTGCGCCAATGGCATTGTGGCGAGCGACCGTCGCCCTCATGCCCACGCCAACGAGGTGCAGCAAGTGTACCAAAACCTCAATGTCACCCAGCATCACGATGCCAACGGTGAGGAATACTATATGTTGAAGAACGACTTCAACTTTCGTGATGCATACGAATTTATTTGCCACTACAAAATATACTCCTCGCTACGCGACACGCTCTACAGCGACACGCTCCACCCTCATCTGCCTGCCGGTGAGAGCTGCCGTCTGCAACTGCGCTTGCCCGACATACAGCCATTGCCGGGTGAGCGGTTCTTTGTGCGGTTCAACTTTGTGGGTGACAGCTACGAGGTGGGCGACCCCTACGACTATGGCACTTCGTGGACCCTGCATGAGAACAGCCACGCCGAATTCGAGATGACCAGCATTGACGCACCAACCGACAGCATTCCGCTGCCTTCGTTCGTACCCAAACAGTTCCGCTGCCACCACGACAAGTTGAACAATACAGTCACCATCGTCTCCTCGCCATCATACTTCACACTCACGATTGATGCCAACACGGGCTATATAACCCAATACTCCTACAAGGGAAAAGAATTGCTAGTGAGCCCTCTGCGCTGGAACTTCTGGCGTCCTCCGACGCTCAACGACCTTGTCGACCACTACGGTGCGCGGGCATGGGAAGGGTTGGACGGTCTCACCGCCTCACCTATCAGCTGCACCACCCACTACATTGGCGACCCCGACCGTATGGCAGAAGTGGAACTGCTACTGGAACTGACCAGTCCCGAGGGGCGCACGATGACTATGCGGGAGATTGTAGAGACGGACGTGGAAGGCAGGATACAGCTCAGCTATGCGCTCCATCCACGCGGCAATTACCGCACCTTCCCTAAATTAGGCGTACAGCTGGGGTTGGACACTAGTTGTCAGCAGGTTGAATGGTGGGGCAACTACTACGAGACCTACCCCGACCGCAACGAGGCTAGCTGGATAGGCCACCACACAGCAACACCGAAAGAAATGTGCGGAGAGCTGCATGTAGTACCACAGGAGAGTGGCAACCGCACTACCTATTGGACCAGTTTCGCCATAGATGACAAACGCTTGAGTTTCTGCACTGCCGACGAAAAACCCATCAATTTCAGCGTCCGTCAATACGACGACAGCGTGATGACTGCCGCCCGACGTATCAAAGACCTCTCCAAGGCCGACCACTACATCGTGAATGTCGATGCTCGGCAAGCTGGTCTGGGCACCGCTACCTGCGGTCCCGGGGTGAGCAAACGCTTCAGAATTGATGGCGATAGTGTGCAGCGATTCAGACTGACAATAGTGCCTTCGGAGATTGCCGACAGCGTGAATTTGTGGCACTACTGCGGTTACTACTTCGACGAGCCCAAAGCATTGCGAAAAGCCATGCCCGACAAGCGGCTCAACTTAGCTAAAGAGATTAGCGTCCATGCCTACGGCGATGCCACCCAGCCAGTAGACCACCCCAGTTTCCAATATTGCAACGGATATCCGCAGGTGCTGCACGACAACCAGTTGGGCATCGCAGGCAACTATGGCGAAGGCTGGACGGGCTTCAGCGGACGCGACAGTGTAGACCTAATTGTGGAACTAGCAGAAGCTGCAACATTAGAACAGGTGACAATCGGTTTCTGCCATAGTGCCAACGACTGGGTGCTGAGTCCCGACAGTGTAGAGGTGCAGTGGTCGCGCAACGGGCGTACCTATTCACCTTGGCAGCCACTAAGAACTACCCGCCCCCTCGCTGACAAGAGAAAGGGCAGTCGCCGCGTGGCAATGCGCCGATATTTTGCTCCACGACAGGGAATGTTCCATCCGGCAGAAGCCAATAAAGTAAAATATCTCCGCTTTCGCATACACTGCCAGAAAGCGCTGCCCGACTGGCATGTGGGAGCAGGACAGCCAGCATGGTTGATGATTGACGAAATAGATGTAAAATAAATATAACTAACACATTAACGAATTAACACATTAACACATTAACACATTCGAAATGACCCTATTGCTTTTATTCCTTCTTGGCGCAATGACCATATCGTTCGTGTGTTCGATTTTGGAGGCGACGCTCATGTCTACGCCACTGTCGTATGTAAACATGCGTGAGGATGAAGGATACAAACCCGCAAGACGTTTCAAACGCTATAAGACCGACAACGCTCGTCCCATAGCAGCCATTCTGTCGCTCAATACCATCGCCAACACCATCGGTGCTGCTGGCGTAGGTGCCCAAGTGACTGAGGTTTTTGGCAGCCAATGGTTCGGACTGGTTTCCGCCATCACCACCATCTTGATATTGGTGTTTTCGGAGATAATACCCAAGACCATCGGCACTCGCCATTGGAAGAAGCTGATGGGCTTCACCGCCTATGCACTTAGGTTGCTCATTGTGGTACTATTCCCCATTGTGTGGGTGGTAGAGAAACTGTCCAAGACCATTTCCGACACTGACGACGACGAGGCCGCCGTCAGCCGCGAGGAGGTGGCTGCCATGGCCGATATGGCCGAGGATGAGGAGGTGATTGACGAGGATGAGAACAAGATTATCCAGAACGTCATCAAACTCGACGACGTGAAGGCCGAGGACGTGATGACACCCACAACCGTGGCGGCCATCGCTCCCGAACAGATGACCCTCAAGGAATTCTACCGCGACAAGACCTATAGCCACTTCTCGCGCATACCCGTCTATAGCGACAGCGACGAATACATCACCGGCTACGTACTGCGCAGCGAAGCCCTGGAACTGCTCACCGAGGATAAGTTCAACATGACTCTTGGCGAGATTAAGCGCGATATCGTCATGTATAAGGAAGAGATGCCTGTGTCAGAAATATGGGACTCCATGCTTCGCAACAAGCGCCACATCGCCTGCGTGATTGACGAGTACGGCAGCTTTCAAGGCATTATCACACTTGAGGACATCATCGAAACTATCGTAGGACTGGAAATTATGGACGAGCGCGACGATGTGGCAGACTTGCGGCAGCTGGCATTAGACCGCTGGCACCAACGGCAGTCGCGCTTCAAGGTCATCGACTTGCCCGACGAACAGTCCGACGACAACCCCACTGTTGATTAACCCCTCATCCTATGAAAAAGCCCCTTTCGTTACTGTTGCTTTTGGCAGTTGCCGCTGTCACGCTCAACGCACAGACCCGGCCCGTCAAGGTGACGAAGAATGCCAACCACTTTGTCTATGCCTCCTACGACTACGGTGAGCATATCGACACCCATTACACCCAGATAGAAATCTGTGGTGGGAGCACCTACCTCGTCACCGACGGCGACCGCCTGCCCGGCGAATACCGTCCGGGCGGCTGGAGCAAAGGCCCCTACATTCAAGGCTATTCGATGGAGGATATCTTTGTGGATGATGTCAAAGACACCGTCACCTACCTCACCACCATATTTGAAGGCGAACATCGCGAACACTACCGTACCATAGCCCCATTCTCTCGCAACGACATCAAGTTCGATACCGACCAAGTGAACGGCCTCACCCGCTACACCTGCTCTATCAACAGCAACAAGCTGGAGTTCTATGTGCAGCCTTTCACAAGCATCTGGCACGGGAGCTCCAAGACATGGGGCAAGGAGCCACGCGACCTCACGCCCGTGCCTTATTACGGCCGCTTTCCCGGACTGCTGGTCAGCTTCTGGCGCAACGGGCAGTGCCAGCTACAGCTGGTCAAAACCGACCAAGTGCACAGCTCCAAATTCTATTTAAGCGACCGCTACCCGCAGGTTACCTCCCGCGAACTCAGCAATATCAAGCGACAGAAGATGGTCATCACCACCCGCGTGTTCGACAGCGTGCAACTCTGCTGGTGCGGCCTGAACGACCACATCGAAGGCAACTACCGCCAAAACACCCCATTCGACAGCGTACTCCACTACGCCGGTGGCACCCTCGCCCTCAAACGTATTAAGATGCCCAAGCTACCTAGCCACTATCAGACCTTCATCGAACTGCACCAGCGCAGCAACGGCGATGCCTACGACCGCACAGGCTCCGTCTTCATCATTCCCGGTGCAGACGTAGACCTCTGCCCCAACTTCTTCGACGGCATCAACAACCACCCCGACTCGCTCCCCCTCTTCATCGGACGTGACGGCGAACACTACCAAGGCATCAAGAACAGCGTCAGCCACCTGCAGCAATACAGCATCTCCTCGTTCATGTACTGGCCGCCCGTCGAACTGGTGCGCTTCTTCACTCCCTTTGGTGTGGGACAGTTCAACGACCGTGTACAAATCGACGGTCTCGATTGGCAGGGTGAGGCATACTACAAGCAAGAAGTTACCGACATTGCCCATCTGCTACAGGGTGAGGTATGGATTGGAGTCTGGATTGGCAACTACGACCGAGGGGGACACCGCGTTACGGTAGACATCAAGTCCTACCCAGGCGACTATCACGTCGAAGAGGGGTGGCATGGTGGATACGCCAAGTCGCTATTCAACACCTGCAACGTGCTCGAAATGGCTGGGCAGAACTACGGTAAGCTATTTGCCACCGACAGCCTCACCACCGAATTCAGCATCTGGGGCAGTGACACCGCCCGCAACATACGCCTGCGCTATATCGCCACCGGCCACGGCGGCTGGGAAGGCGGCGACGAGTTCAACCCCAAGACCCACACCATCCTCATCGACGGCCGTCCCGCCTTCACCTACACCCCTTGGCGCAGCGACTGCGGCCGCTACCGCGAGTGGAATCCCGTCAGTGGCAACTTCTGGAACGGTATGTCCAGCAGCGACTACTCGCGTAGTGGCTGGTGTCCTGGAACCGCTACCCAACCCGTCTATTTCAACATCTCAGAATACTTTCGCCGCGAAGGCATTGTGCCCACAGGCCACCATACCCTCACTATCGCCATTTCCCAAGGCGAGCCACAGGCGGGCAGTTTCAGCCATTGGTGCGTCAGCGGGGTGCTACTATATGAATAATTTACTTATGGCACAATAATAATGCCCAATCTTCGTTCTACTATTACATGAAACAATATCTTGACCTACTACAGCATGTGCTTGACAGCGGTGTACCTAAAAACGACCGCACAGGGACGGGTACGCTCAGCACCTTCGGCTACCAGATGCGCTTCCACCTCGACGACGGATTTCCCCTCCTCACCACCAAGAAGTTGCACCTGCGCTCTATCATTTATGAATTGCTGTGGTTTCTCCGTGGCGACACCAACGTGCAATACCTCCACGACCATAAGGTCAGCATTTGGGACGAATGGGCTGGCCCCGATGGCGAGTTGGGTCCCATCTACGGCCACCAGTGGCGCTCGTGGGGCTGCGCTGACGGCTCGCATGTCGACCAAATAACCACTCTAATCCATGATATCAAGAACAATCCCGACTCGCGCCGTCTTCTTGTGTCGGCATGGAATGTGGGTGAACTGCCTCAGATGCATCTCCCCCCATGCCACATTCTGTTCCAGTTCTACGTCGCCAACGGTCGCCTCAGCTGCCAGCTCTACCAGCGCTCCGCCGACATCTTCCTTGGTGTCCCCTTCAACATTGCCTCCTACGCCCTCTTCACCATGATGATTGCACAGGCATGCGGACTGCAGTATGGCGACTTCATCCACACCCTAGGCGATGCACACATCTACAACAACCACCTCGACCAATGTCGCCTGCAGCTCACCCGCGACCCACGTCCATTGCCTACCATGCTCATCAACCCCGACAAGACCGACATCTTCTCCTTCGACTACGACGACTTCCAGCTCCAAGGCTACGACCCACACCCCCATATCAAAGGCGAAGTAAGCGTATAACTTTCATTTTTTAACTTTCAATTTTCATTTTCCTTGAACCACAATACCTATTGCATCATCATGGCGGGCGGCTTCGGCAGCCGATTTTGGCCCATCTGCAAGGCCAATAACCCCAAGCAGTTTATCGACATCTTGGGCAATGGTCAGTCGATGCTCCAAGCCACGTTCCAGCGGTTTGAGAACATCTGCCCACGCGAGAATATCATCATCGTCACGGGCGAACTGTATGCCGACCGTGTGCGGCAGCAAATCAAAGGACTTGCCCCCTATCAGGTGCTTAGCGAACCTACCCGCCGCAATACCGCACCCTGCATTGCATATGCCGCATCGGTCATCTACTATCTCAACCCGAAGGCTAACATCATCGTTACCCCTTCCGACCATGCCATCTTCGGCCAGGAAAAATTCGAAAACGACATCAACCAAGCTCTCGCCCTCACCGAGAAGAACGACTACATCGTCACCATCGGCGTGCGTCCTACCAACCCCAACACTAAGTACGGCTATATCCAATTTGCCGAAGAACCCGCTTCACCGCAAGTCGAGAGTCTTCACAAGATAGTCACATTTACTGAGAAACCGCCTCTTGAGATGGCTCGCCAGTTTATCGCCACAGGCGAATTTTTCTGGAATGCCGGTATCTTCATCTGGCGACTCTCTACCCTACGTCGTGCCTACCGTACTCACCTGCCCAACATCGCCAAAAGTTTCTTCTCCCTCAAAAGCGACACCCCTGCCATCGAACTCGACCGCATCTATTCTCTCAGTGAGGCGATATCTGTCGACTTCGGCATCATGGAACATGCCGACAACGTCTACGTACTAGAGGCCTCTTTCGGGTGGTCCGATGTCGAGTCATGGGACTCCCTTTACGACACCTGTCGACGCGACAGTAACGGCAACGGCCTTATCTCTGGCAATGTTTTCGCATACGATGTGTACAACACTATTGTCCATCTTCCCAGCAACCGCACTGTCATCCTACAAGGACTCGACAACTATATTGTCGCTGGCGACCAGGACACGCTCCTTGTCTGCCGCCGCGACCAAGAGGAACGTCTTATAAAGTTTGCCTCCGATGTGGAGCTAGCCGAACTGACCAAAGTTAAAAAGAAATAAACACATAATTCCCATATCTTCCATTATTTCATAAAATAACCCAATACAAATGAAACGTATCGAAATCAAACAACTCCTTTCCGACAACACCCAGTCGCTCATCAATACTACCATCAACGTCAAAGGATGGGTTCGCACCAAGCGCGGCAACAAGAACGTTGCCTTTATTGCCCTCAACGACGGCTCCACCATCAATAACATACAGGTTGTCGTTGACCTTGCCAACTTTGACGAGGATTTGCTCCGCCGTATCACCACGGGTGCCTGCGTCAGTGTCGACGGCTTGCTCGTCGCCTCTCAAGGAGCGGGACAGAGCGTCGAAATCCAAGCCCAAAACATCGTCCTCTATGGCGAAGCCGACCCCAACACCTACCCCCTACAGAAGAAGGGTCACTCCATGGAATTCCTCCGTGAGATAGGTCACCTCCGTCCCCGCACCAACACATTTGGTGCCGTGTTGCGTATGCGCCATCACATGGCCTACGCCATCCACACCTTCTTCCACGAACGCGGATTCTTCTACTTCCACACCCCCCTCATCACAGCCTCCGACTGTGAAGGTGCTGGCGAGATGTTCCAAGTCACCACGCTTGATATGAAGAATCCTCCCCGACTGGAAGACGGCTCCATCGACTATTCGCAGGACTTCTTCGGCAAGCAGACGGCCCTTACTGTCAGCGGCCAGTTAGAGGGTGAACTCGGTGCCACCGCCTTAGGTAAGATTTATACCTTCGGACCTACTTTCCGTGCCGAGAATAGCAACACTCCGCGCCACCTCGCTGAGTTCTGGATGATTGAGCCCGAGATGGCATTCTACGACATCGACGACCTCACCACCCTCGAAGAGGAGTTTATCAAATACTGTGTCCGCTGGGCACTTGACAACTGCGCCGACGACCTCCAGTTCCTCAACAACATGATCGACAAGGGTCTCATCGAACGCCTCAAGAGCGTCGTCGATACCGACTTTGTCCGCTTGCCCTACACCGAAGGTATCCGCATCCTCGAGGAGGCCATCAAGAATGGCCATAAATTTGAGTTCCCTGTCTATTGGGGTGCCGACCTTGCCAGCGAGCACGAACGCTATCTGGTCGAAGAGCACTTTAAGAAACCCGTCATCATGATTGACTACCCGAAGGAGATTAAGGCTTTCTACATGAAGCAGAACGACGATGGCAAGACCGTCCAAGGCACCGATGTTCTCTTCCCGCAGATTGGTGAAATCATCGGCGGTTCCGTGCGTGAGGAGAGCTACGACAAACTGCTCGCCTCCATCAACGAGCGCGAAATCCCCATGAAGGACATGTGGTGGTATCTCGACACCCGTCGCTACGGCACTTGTCCCCATGCTGGCTTCGGTCTCGGCTTCGAACGTCTCATGCTCTTCGTCACCGGCATGGCCAACATCCGCGACGTCATCCCCTTCCCCCGCACCCCCAAGACAGCCGAATTTTAACAGAAACTGCGCATTTTACTGAGCAGAAAGTATAAGAAACTGCGTACTCAGGTGCGCAGTTTTCATTTTTATCCCAAATCGGTCATTAGGGTTTAAAAAGTCCGAAGGACTGAAAGATTCTAGGCGGGGGCACAAGCCCCCGTACTGATGGGCGATAAAACAAAGCCCTGAAGGGGCGACAGATAGTCGGCATCATACGGAGTGTCACCCCTTCGGGGTTCGCTTATACTACCATTCGTACAGGGGTTTGCACCCCTGTCTGTGTTCTGTTGTCCCCGTTGGGGACTTACTAATTCGCCATAAACTCTAATGACCGATTTGGGTTCGAGGAATAATGCATGAGCCTTTGTCATTGGCGGCGGGTGCCGAGGAGGATGATGAGGGCGGAAAGAGCCAGACCGTAGTAGACGGGGTCGGCGGGGAGGGCGAAGGCTTTGGCTAGGAGCATGGCGGCAGTGCCGGCAATCATGGCGGCAATGATGTAGCGACCTGAGAAACGACCGGGCAGGAAGAGGGCAAAGCTCAAAGGGAACAGCAGTGCCACGGCACGTAGGCCGAGCGAGAGGAAGCCGAGGTCGTTGATGAAGGTTCCTCTGACTGAGAGTGCTACCACGACAGCCAGACAGAGTATGGCCACGATGGAGAGGCGGGTCTGGGTTAGAATTGAAAATTGAAAATTGAAAATTGAAAATTGAGAGTCTGTTGTTGCTTTTGAGGATTGCTTGCGGAGGTTTATCAGGTTTTGTATCACGTCGCGCACTAGGATGGTAGCGGCACCTAGGGCTAGGCCACTGCCACAGCCGAGGATGTTGATGAGCATGGCACCGAGGGCTATGCCGCCAATCCATGAGGGCAGGTGGTTGAGCACAAAGGTGGGGAACGTCTGTAGGGAGCCTTCGATGACTCCGATGCCTTCGGGCAGCGACTGGCCGGCAGCCTGTAGGGCAGCGAGTTCGGAGGTGGTAACGTAGTGTCCACGCATGTACATACCTACCAATGTGCAGGCGGCACCAATCAGCGGAATGAGGAAAGCACAGTAGAGGGCACCGCGACGTGCCTTGCGAGTGGTGGCGGCGGACCAGATGCCTTGGGCATAGGTTTGGGTGGTGACCACACCGAGCATCAGAGAGAGGCATCCGCCGATGTCCTTGAGTGGGCCGCGGGCGACCATGTTGCCATAATGATGGTGGATGGTCTCAATGTCGGTGATGCCGTTGAGGTCGGCCACCACTGGGTTGTTGTAGACGCTTTCGATGCTGCCCATGATGCCTTTAAAACCACCGCCCAAGTACCATACCATCGCACCAGCGGCTATGGAGGTGATGTAGAGCAGCAGCAGCTTGATGATGCCGCCCGCACCGGCACTGCGTATGCCGCCAAAGAGGACAAAGAGCATGATGAGCACCGCGCTGATGACGGCAGCCCAGGTGAGTGGCAGATGGAAAAGACTGGTGACCATGGCAGAGGAGGATAGCACCTGCGACATGATGCTGATGAAGATGCCGATAAGGAAGAGTAGCGACCCGACGGTTTCGGCTCGTCGGCCATATTCGCGCGACACGATTTCGAGCAGTGTGGTGCAGCCACTGTTGCGCAACGGCTTGGCATAGACCACCGCTAGGGCTGCGGCTCCGAGGGCGGCACCGATGGTGAACCACCACGCCGAGACACCGAAGCTGAATGCCAGCTGGGCAGTGCCGATGGTGGACTGACCGCCAACCAATGTGCCGAGGATGGCACCACATACCATCCAGCTGCCTGCTTTGCCGCCGGTGGTGAAGGATTTGGCATCCTTCACTTTTCTGCCCGACAGGATGCTGGCGGCGAGGAGGAGCCCGACGGTGAGGAGTATGCCTATGATATGGATGGGAGTGAGCATGTTTATGAGTTGAGAATTGAAAATTGAGAATTGAGAGTTTTGTGGGCGGTGATGCTGCGGTATTTATCGCGGAAGTCTTTATATAGGGTGGTGTTGAAGCCTAGCTGCTGCAATAGTTGGCAGGTCTCGTTGCCTAGGTGTTCGTTTATCTCCAACACTAGCACTCCGTTAGGTGAGAGGTGTTGCGCGGCATATTGCCCGATGGCGCGATAGAAACGTAGGGGGTCGTCGTCGGGGACGAAGAGGGCTAGTGATGGCTCGTGGTCGAGTACATTGGGCGACATGCTGGCGCGTTCGCTGTCGCAGACGTAGGGTGGGTTGCTGACGATAAGGTCGAATGTGGAGTAGGGTAGGGTAGGCTCTTGGTTGAGAATGTCGCATGGCATGAATGAGACGGAGAGCCAATTGGCGGTGGCGTTTGTCTCGGCAATGGCTAGTGCCTGTGCTGAGATGTCGACACCGAAGACCTCGGCGTTGCGGAAATGGGCAGCTAAAGCCAAGGCGATGCAGCCGCTGCCAGTGCAGAGGTCTAGGATGGTTCCAGGGGTGCAGGTCTGATTTATTCTTTCAACGATTTCTTCCGTCTCGGGACGGGGGATGAGCACGCCGGGTTCTACATGCAGGCGCAAGCCGCAGAAATCGGTATACCCGACAATGTATTGAATGGGGCGGTAGTGCTTAAGCTCTTCTGCCGCCCAGTGGAAGCGGAGTAGGTCGGACTGGTTGATGGTGTCGTCGCGGTGCAGCAGCAGTTGCGCCTTGCTCCACCCAAGATAGGCTTCGAACAGGATGTCGACAAAGGCACCTATTTCAGGGTCGGGGTAGAGGCCGGCCAGTTCGGTGTGGAAGTATTGCTCGATGTCCCTTACCCGATTGGAAGGGATGCGCATGTGGGTGGTGTTAGGCATTGTCTTGTGCTTTGCGCGAGGCTTTCCAGGCTTTTACAAAGGTGATAAAGCCATAGGTGGCGGTGATGAGGAAGATGGCACTGATGAAGAGCCATTTGTAACTGCCGCCCATGATGCCGAGGGGGATGTAGATGGCATCGCAGATGAGGTAGCATATCCAAGCGTTGATGTCTTTGCGCACCATGAGGAAGGTGGCGACGGCCTGCAGCGAGAAGATAGCGCAGTCGAGCACGGGAAGGTTGGAGTGCAGCACGCGGGTATCGAGGAGATAGGTGGCAGCAGCGATGCCGACCACTGCCAGCAGCGGCCACAGCGGATTGCCCCAACAGATGGTGCGACGGTTGTCCTCCGCCTTCTTCTTCCAGATGAAGACACCGCCGATGGAGGCAAGGATGCTGTAGACTTGGAAGGCGAAACTCATGAAGTGGTGGTCAGTGAAGAAGTTGTAGCAAAGTATCAGTCCGGTGGCAATGCTGAATATCCACGTCCAACGGTTGCCGCGGGCGGCAAGGTAGACGGTGGTTATCTGTGCCAGAGTGATAAGGATGGTTAGGACGGCTTCGAGGGTCATGTTTTTTTTGTTGATATGTTTTTTGTTGATATGTTCAATTTACACTCCACTTACTTCCTGCCGAAGTCGGCGGGAATTTCACCCCAGTGGTCGGTGTCCCACTTGCGGATTTCGGTGGTGTAGGTGTTATTTTGCAGCCATGCTTCGGCACGGCGGATGAGGTTCCAGATGTCGTTGGTCTGGGGTGTGAGCGGCAGTTTGGTACGGCATTCTTTGCGGCGCACCCAGCTGAGGGCAGTCTTCGAGTCGGTGTAGAGGATTAGGTCAAGGTGGTGCTGTTTGAGGTAGGCGAGGCCGTGGACGATGGCAAGAAACTCACCGATATTATTGGTGCCAACGGGTGACTTGTAGTGGAACAGCTGTTGGCGGGTGGCGACGTATACGCCTTGGTATTCCATCACGCCGGGGTTGCCGCTGCATGCCGCGTCGACGGCGAGGCTGTTGAGCTCCGGGCCAGGCACATCACCTTGGAACACAATAGTCATACCGTTCTCGTCCATACTAACCATGCTTCCTTGAGTGGTCTGGGTGCCCTTCACCTCGTCGTAGGGGCGTTGATAGGCACGTTGGGCAGCCTCCAAGCTGTCGAACGACTTGTACTGGGCCCCCGTCACACCGATGACCTGCTTCTGGCAGTCGGTCCAATTGTCGTAGATACCTGGCGTATTGCCCTGCCACACAACGTAGTATTTCTGTTTCTTTGCCATAGAATTGGAGTGCAAAGGTACGAAGTTTTTCCCATATATGGATTATTATTTGTATCTTTGCATTCTAACTGAAATAAATAGTACCTATGAAAAAAACTGGTTTAATGCTATTTGCACTCTGTATGCTGTTCGTGGCATGCGAAAAGGATGAGAATTATTTCACTATGAAATACCCCATTGCAGGGGATTATACCAAATTGGATGTCAGCGGAGCTTTCGATGTGGTAGTGTGCGACACTGTCGCGGAGGCTGTGGTGACAACGCCTGAGAGGATGCAACGCTATGTCGTTGTCAAAGTGGAGGATGGTGTTCTGACCATCAAGTACCGCCCGAATCTGGTTATACGCGGCCGTGGTGGCAAGGTGTTGCTGCCCCGCAATGAGTTTCTGTGTGAGGTGGAACTCTCGGGTGCCTCCTCCTTTACTGGCGACCTGAAGGGCGACAATGTGGAGGTTGACTTGTCGGGTGCTTCCAATTATGTGGGGGCTATTCAAGGGTCAGAGGTTTCTTTAGACCTCTCTGGGTCATCGGATATAGAAGGCTCTATCGATGCCGACAATATCGAAGTGGATGCCAGCGGCTCTTCTACAGTCAAGGTTACGGGCAGTTGCCTCAACTATTTGGATATAGACCTTTCGGGTTCGAGTGACCTTCTCGCTCCAATGATGGAATGCCGCAATGTGGAAGGAGAGATGAATGGCAGCAGCGATGCCGAGTTCCAAGTGTGCGAAAGCCTCCGTGTCAACCTCTCGGGTTCCAGCAGCATCGTCTACGGCATCCCCGTCGGCTGCAACCCCACCGTCAGATGCTCCACCTCGGGCAGCTCGTCGGTGAGTACACGGTAATATTGAACCAAAAGCTATCCAATCATAATGCAATGGTGGGTAATGGCTACCATTAATATAACAAACTATCTACAAAGTATTGCGCAAGAGCATGACGTAAAGATACTCCTTGCTGTAGAGTCGGGTAGTCGTGCCTGGGGTTTCGAGTCGAAGAATAGCGACTGGGACGTGCGCTTTATCTATGTTCACAAACCGCAGTGGTACTTCACTGTGGAGCCTCAACGTGATGTGATTGAGATTATGGATGGCGACCTAGACCTGGTAGGCTGGGAGCTGAGGAAGGCTTTGGCACTGCTCAAGCGAAACAACCCGTCACTGTTGGAGTGGATTAACTCGCCGATAGTGTACTATGCAGACAAAGAGTTCGTCAGCCAAATCCGAAGTGTGGCGGCCAAGTTCTTCAACCCCATTGCGTCGATGTACCATTACAACCGCATGTACATTAAACATGATGAGCGTTACCTCCAACGGGAACATTGTAGTATGAAGCGTTTTCTATACTATCTTCGAGGCATTCTAGCCTGCAAATGGATAGAGGCAAACAAGTCACTTCCCCCAGTAGCCTTTGACGAACTAGTAGCTGCAACAGTTGAGGACATTGAAATGAAGAAGAAAATCTCCAAGCTTGTCCAACTAAAGAAAGATGGCGAAGAACATGACTTGAAAGTCATTGACAGCCTCTTGATTCAGTTTGCCCGTAAGTGGGCTGACTATTTCACTAAACAAGTCAACTCTTTTCGTCCAAAACAGACCGACGTTTCGTCAGAAGTTTTAGACTCCATGCTGTATGATATGGTGTTGCGACACGCGTGATTAAAACAAATGCCACGAGTGAGTTTAGTATGTAATGGGATTGCTTATGCACCTAGTTCGAGGCATTTGAAAACAGTAGAGTCCTTGTCCGTTTATGCATAAGCCCGTACTATATGGATTACCCCTTCCTCCACATTCAGCACATCTTCGTCCGCGAGGGTCACTATTGTCCCTTCATGCAGATGCAGGTCTCGCATGGCTTCTCTAAGCCCGTCAATCTCCTGCCGCATATTGTCTTCCGTCAGTCGCAGGCATACCTGGTACAGCTCCTTCGGGTTGTTGTCTACGCCTGTCACCACAAAGTCGCACTCTCCTTGGCCACGATAATAATAGACTTTGCCTTTTGCCTGTTTGCGTAGTTGTAGGAATTGATAGTTCTCCAGCAGGCGGCCAATATCGTCTGTCTGCGACAGGCTCACACAGCTTACTATCCCAGTATCTATGGCGTAGACTTTTTTGGGATTGCGTACGGTTGCCCGAATGTTGGTGGTATATTGGCTTGCCGTGTCTATGAGATAGGCATCGCGCATATAGTCTACATAGTCAAGTACTGTGGATGTCGATACGTCACCTATCACAGATGTGAGCCGGTTGCCAGAAAAAGGCTTCGCCACATTGGTGAGCAGATACACGGCGAGCCGTTTCATCGGCTCGATATTACGAACGCCGTGACGTATGGCGATGTCTCGCACCAGTATGTCGTCTACCATTGATAGTAGCACACGACTGTCGTGCGTTGACAGGTATTCCGGCATGCCTCCATCTGTAAGATACGACAGGAAGCTGTTCTTCCCCCGATTTTTCTTGCTGAATGTGAGGTATTCTGCATACGAGAATGGGAACAGCTCGGTGGAAAGATGACGGCCTGTCAGGTGTGTGCCCAATTCTGCACTCAACATCGAGGCATTCGAGCCTGTGATATACACCCGATACTCCTCTCGCAACAATTGGTGAACAAACACCTCCCATCCGCTCACCAACTGTATTTCGTCAAAGAATAGTACCTTGGCATTGCGTTCTGCTATCAATGAATACAGTCTGATAAAGTCATCCTTCTCAAACGAGGACA
>CAMZFW010000022.1 GCA_947306225.1 uncultured Bacteroidales bacterium | reverse complement strand
AGGTGAAGCTATGATAACTATTGAGAGCGCGTTTCTTCGAAACGCCAATAGCTTGACATCCAACATTCCCACACTTCATGCGGGGTTATTGAGAGTAAGGCTCTACGAGCCTTTATCGTTACAACTTATTTTTTAACCATTACTTAAACGAAATTCCCTACAGGAAATTGTTTTTGGTAATCAATACATTTTTATTGAAAGAAAAGCCCTAACGGGCTATTTCTAGAGGTTGCCTTAATGTTTATGCTTGGTCGGCAAACCGGCCAAGCATTCAAGGATTCAAATAGTTCTCAATTGTTAATTCTTGACGACAAATTCTTGCTGCTCGCCGTCGATGTTGAATTGGAGGGTGGCGCCGTCGGGGCGGACATCGATGGTGACGGGGGCACCCATCACTAGGGGCAGGTTCACCTTGCCATGTCCGCCGGGGAAGCCGCAGAGCAGCGGGATTTTGTATTTCTCGATATAGGGGCGGAGCATCGCCTCGACGCTCTCGTACGAGAACTCCTTCTCGCAGTCGGTGAAGGTGCCCAGCACCACGCCTTTGCAGCGATCCAGTACTCCGTTCATCATGAGGATGTTGAACTGGCGGTCGATGTTGTGCATGCCCTCCTCTACCTCCTCGATGAAAAGGATAAGGTCACGCCCCTGAGTGGCATCGGCCTGCGTGCCGAGGTTGGGCGTTATGGTGCATAAATTGCCTCCCACCAATATGCCGCTGGCGCGTCCCTCGATGTTTTGCGGATGCGCCGGCACCTCATATCGTGGCACACGCCCCATCAGCAAGTCGCGCATCAACGTGCTGCTTGTGTCTTTAGCCCTGGTAGCCAAAAACATGCTCATCGTGCCGTGGACGCTCATCACCCCAGCACGAGACAGTAACCCATGCAGGGTAGTGACATCGCTAAATCCTACCAACCATTTCGGATGTGCCCTCCATTCGGCAAACGAAATCTGGTCGATATAATGTATTGTGCCATAGCCGCCACGGTTGCAGATAATCGCCTTGATGGTAGTGTCTTCCAACGCCCACCGAAGGTCGCTCACACGTTCCTCCACTGTGCCGGCGTATCTGCCCGCATACTCCTTGCCTACATTAGGTGCAATGACTGGCACCAAGCCCCACTCGCGCAGCACTTTGGCAGCCTTCTCCACCTCCTTCATGTTTTTAAAATACGATGGCGAGACAAGTGCCACACGGTCGCCCGCCTTGAGATAGGGAGGTTTCACACAGCGCAACACCCTAGCTTTCTTGTCAGGTCCGTCGGGCACATTCTTCTCAAATGCGACCAATCCAATAGTGGTCGCCATCAGCAACAACGCCAAGACACATCGTTTTATCGTATTGTATTTCACCATAATAATTACACTATTGCAATATATTTCAAACCAATCATGACCATAAAAACTATTGCAAAAGTACACAATTTCTCCGAACTAATAAAAAAAACGTCATCGCAACCGCCGCCCATGCCGTAAACCGACGTGCCTTCTCACCCACCCCATCATGACAGTCCTCTTCTTCAAGAGCGTCGCCGAAGCCTACGACGGCATAGAATTGTCCTAAGAAGGTTCATAGTCAAGCTCGGAGTTTCGTCCCATTTTCTATTGCATTTCCATTGGCGTTATATTGCAGTTCTATTAACAATGATAAATGAACTATAAACGAACTATAAATGAACTATAAATGAACTGAAATTGAAAACACTAATTTTCTGAAAGATACAATAAGGCGATTTTTTGATGATTTTCGTGCAGTGGGAAGCATGATGTTGGGCATTACGGTAAGCCGACTATTCCACTCTACAATCTGATTGATAGCACTGGCCTAGTGCTGGTCGAGAAGTTTTTTTTCGTATATTGCTTTTTTTTCGTATCTTTGCTTGTTTGCATTGTGTGCCAAAGACACACCAAATTGTTTATTGTCAGAAAAATATAAAAATATATAATAATAAAAACGTTAATGAAAATGAAGAAGTTCATTGCCCTATTTGCCATTTTGGCGATGTTGTCGCCGTTTGGAGCCTGCCCGCAGGCTAACGCCCAAAGCAAGAAAAAGGACAAGACAGAAAAGAAGGCGAAGTCGGACAAAAAGGCTAAGAAAGGAGACAAGAAAGGCAAAGCCAAGACAAAGAAAGAAGCCGCAGCTGAAGCTGAAGCGGCAAAGGCCGAGGCAGAAAAAGCCGCAAAGGCCGCAGCAGAGGCCCGCACGCTGGAACTGGCATCGATGGACACGCTGCTGCGCGCCAACACCGATACGCTGATGAAGCATATCCGCACGCTCTCTTCGTCGCAGTATGAGGGACGCATGGCGGGCTCGAAGGCTTATTTGGAGGCTGCCGAGTATTGCGCCGACGTGCTCGCGTCGTATGGCGTGAAGCCTTTCGACGGCGAATGGGGACAGTATTTCCAAGTGGAATACAACGAGATAGAGAATTGCAACTTTGACACCTACGTGAACGACAACGACACCCGTACCCGCTATGTGCTAGGGCGCGACTATGTATGCTCGAGCATGACGGGACGCGGCTACACCAACGCACCGGTAGTGTTCTGCGGATGGGGCATCGACAACCTTGCTTTCGACGAATATAGCAAGGTGGACGTGCAGGGTAAGATAGTGCTCTGCCTGTCGGGAGTACCCGAGTTTGTGCCCGGCAACGTGGCGAGCCGCTACACCACCCTGCGACAGAAGGCCGAAGTGGCCATCAAGCACGGAGCTGTGGGCCTGGTGTGCATCAACATGTCGGAGACGTGCCGACCCTACGAGGTGCAGCATCACGCCTATTGCGGCGAGGGTGCCCACCAAGCGACATTCCCCGTTGTGCAGACCACCCGCGACATGGGAGCTGCGCTGTTGGAGAATGAGCAGATGACGCTCGACTCGGTGTACGACGCATTGCAGAACGACATGAAGCCTCAGTCGTTCCACCTGCGCAAGAAGTTTGAGATTAACATCAACGCCCACTACCACCCGAAGGCCACCACGGCCAACGTGATAGGCGTGCTGCCTGGTGTGGACGACAAGATGAAGCATGAGTACATAGTGGTGGGCGCACACCTCGACCATGTGGGCATACAGGGCAGCACCTGCCTATTCCCCGGTGCTGACGACAACGCCAGCGGTGTGGCAGCGGTGCTGGAATGTGCCCGCCTGCTGACCACGTATGCACCTGCAGAGATTGAGTACAACAAGCGCTCGATAGTGTTTGTACTGTTCTCGGGCGGCGAACTGGAGCAGCTTGGCTCGAGCATCTTTGTGTCGAACTTCCCAAAGCTGAGAAATGTGGAGTGCTTTATCAATGCGGAGTGCATGGGCTCGGGCGACAGCATCAACGTGCTTGGCAACAAACGTTTCCCGCAGCTGTGGAACATTGCCTCGCGCAACGACTCAATTTCCACCAAGTCGCTGCTGCGCGGCTACCGCACCATGCCCCGTGGCGATGCGGCACCGTTTGCACAGATTGGGATTCCCTCCATCGTGTTCACCAACCACATGGGCGGCACCTACGACCACGTGCCGAGCGACATAGCCGAGAATATCAACCGCGACATCTTGACCAAGCGCGCAAGCCTGATGGCCGAAGTGATTTACGAGCTGTCGCTGGGTGACTATCAGGGACGCTCGTTCAAGTCGAAACGATTCAAATTTGAAGAATAACCTGAAAATTAATAATTAAGAATTAACAAATAAAAACTGCCAACTCATCCGACGATTTTTAATTTTTAATTTTCAATTCTTAATTCAGAGATGCTCACACTTTTCAAGAAAGAACTATCAAGCTTCTTCTCCTCACTAATCGGATACCTGACCATCATTGTCTTCCTCGTACTAACCGGACTGATGTTGTGGGTATTTAAGTCGGATTTCAACATTCTAGACTACGGCTTTGCCGGCATGGACGGGCTGTTTGTGATAGGTCCGTTCCTCTACCTGTTCTTGATTCCTGCCATCACGATGCGCATGTTTGCCGAGGAGAAGAAGAACGGCACCATGGAGCTGCTGCTCACCAAACCGCTGAGCGAGATGAAGCTCATTTGGGCAAAGTTCCTAGCCGGTTTTACGCTGGTATTTATCTCCTTGCTGCCGACGCTGGTGTGCTATTTCAGTGTGGTGGCACTGGGCGACCCAGTGGGCAATATCGACACGGGCAGCGTGGTGGGTTCGTATATCGGAATGCTGCTATTAGGGGCTGCCTTTGTTGCCATAGGCCTGTTTGCCAGCTCCATCACAAACAACCAGATTGTTGCCTTTATCCTTGCCGCGCTGATGAGCGCATTCATGCATCTGGGGTTCGAGTCGATATACCGCATGGGATTTCTGGGAAATGCCGACTTGTTTGTCCGTTCGCTGGGCATGAGCTACCACTACGAGTCGATTAGCCGAGGGGTAATCGACAGCCGCGACGTGATATACTTTGCCAGCGTGATAGCGGTGTTTATGATGGCGACACGCATTGTGCTTCAAAGCCGCAAATGGCACGGTTGGCGCAACAAGAAAGACCAACGTCGTAGCCATTGGATTGAGCTGGGTGCAGGTGTACTAATCGTGGTGTTTGTCAACATTATCGGATACTATGTGTTTGGCCGTCTCGACCTGACATCCGAGAAGCGGTACACTCTATCGAAATCGACCAAGAACCTGCTGAAGAAGATTGACGAGCCAGTGCTGTACCGTGTGTATTTGGAAGGCGAGTTCCCGGCCGACTTCAAGCGACTACAGAACGAGACTAAGGAGATGCTGAACCAGTTCCGCGCATACAACAAGAATGTGCAGTACGAGTTTGTGAATCCCAACGACTTTGAGAACCAGCAAGAGCGGCAGGTGTTTTATCAAAAGTTGGCACAGAAGGGCATACAACCCACCCAAATACAAGTGAGCACAGGCAACGGGGTCACGACACAGGTGCTGATACCCGCAGCCGATGTCATATACAAGGGTAACGAGACTTCGATACAGTTGCTGCAGAGCCAAAAGTATGTGGACCAAACGCAGCTACTGAATAATTCGATACAGAGTTTGGAGTATGTGCTGTCGAATGCCATACGTGCGCTGTCGCAGGGACAGAAGCCCGCGGTGGCCTTCATGCGAGGCCATGGCGAACTGCCACTGCCCAACCTGTCGGACATGATAGGGTCGCTCTACGAATACTACAATCTGGATACCGTGCGCATGGACGAGAATATTAACTCGCTCACCACACGTGTTGTAGATTCGAAAGACTCAACTGCCTACCGTTTCCGCAACAAGTACGACCTCATCATTATCGCCAAACCAACACAGATGTTTAGCGACAGAGACCTGTACATCTTAGACCAATATGTGATGTACGGCGGCAAACTGCTCTGGCTGGTCGACCCACTGGATGCCGACCTCGACAGCCTAGCCCATGCCGGACAGGCAGTGGCGACACGCCTCCCACTGAACATCGACGAAATGATGTTTACCTACGGCGCACGCATCAATCCCGACATCATCATGGACATACGATGCAGACCCATACCCATGACTGTGGGCATGGTGGGTGAGAAACCGCAGATACAGTTCCAGCCTTGGATGTACTTCCCCGAGATTGTGCCACTGTCGCAACACCCGATAGTGAGAAACCTTGACCTTATCAAGACCGATTTCGCCAGCAGTATCGACCTTATCGACAACGATATTGAGAAGACCGTGCTACTCGCCACATCGGAGTTCTCACGAGTGAAAAACGCGCCTGCCATCTATGACTTGAACGAAGCAAAAATAGAACCCGACAGAAGACTGTATAACCGACAGAACATTCCTGTGGCTGTGTTGCTGAGAGGTTGTTTCAAATCGGTGTTCCGCAACCGACTGACACCTGACTTCATGGAGATTCCTGCGATGGGCTACCGCGAGGTGGGTGACAGCACCAGCATGATAGTCATTTCGGACGGCGATGTCATCAAGAACCGTTTCAACTATAATGATGGAACAGGATATCCGCTAGGCTACGATTTCTATACCGAGACCATGTATGCCAATAAGGAGTTGCTGCTCAACTGCATCGACTATCTTGTGGGAGAAGAAGGCTCGATAGCCAGCCGTTCGCGTGATATCAAGATACGTAAACTGAACGTCATGAAGATAAAGGAAGAGGGGACACGATACAAACTACTTAACATACTGATTCCCTCGGGCATTATAATCCTTGCAGGAATAGCAATCCTTATCATCCGACGCAAAAGATACATTAGAAAATGAAGAAGAAAAACATAATCATCCTATCCATTGTTGCAGTAATGGGAATTGTCGCCTTGCTGATAGCCAGACATGGGGCAAAACCCGCCACCTTCGACCAAGACTTCCATGTGGAAGACATTGATGCTGTAACCAAGATATATTTGGCTGACAAACAAGACAACCATGTGCTGCTACAGCGCGTTGCCGACAGCACGAGCGACACCATGTGGACCGTGGACGGCATCTACCCAGCCAGCCAGCCTATGATAGACCTGCTACTGGAGACGCTGCACGACATGCGCATACGTCAGCAGGTGAACAAGAATGCCGTGCCACAGGTGGTAAAGTTGCTTTCAGCCCGCGCCATCAAGGTGGAGGTGTACCAAAGGAGATACTTTATCGACTGGTTTAACGGCAAGCTGCGACTCTTCCCTCATGAGAAACTGACTACCACCTACTACGTCGGACATGAGACGCAGGACATGATGGCATGCCACATGTTCCGCCAAGGGGACAAGGAGCCTTATATCATCCATATTCCGGGCTTCCGTGGATACCTGACCCCGCGATTTGTCACCGACCCGATGTCGTGGCGGAGCCACAATATAGTACATTGGGATATCCGCCAATTGCAACGCGTTGAACTGGAGATTCCCGAAAAACCAGAAGAGTCGTTTGCCGTGGAACGCCAAGGCGATGGTTTCGCCTTTGTGCTGACACAGACGAATAGACCTGTTGCCAATTTTGACACAGCCCGTGTGGCTCAGATGCTGTCGTGTTTTGCCAACCTGAACTTCGACGAGTTTGCCAGCCGAGTGCCTAACAGCGATTTGAGTACATCCTTCAATGCCGCTCCCCGTACCATCTTGCGCATAACTAATACAGAACAGACCACCCGTGAGCTGAAGACCTATCTGAAATACAACAACCCTGAAGACTCGCTGGCAATACCCCAAAACGACATATTCGAGACATTCGACCTAGACCGCCTATACGCCATCATTGACAACAAGGACACCGTCCTCATCCAATACTACATTTTCGACAACATTCTGCAGCCTGCCAGTTTCTTCCTTGGCGAGCAAAAAAGCCCATTTGCCAAAGAATAGATGAAGCCGCTGATACTCATAACCAACGACGACGGAGTCGCCTCGAGAGGGTTGCAACACCTTGCCAACATAGCTCAGGAATATGGCGAGGTGGTTGTGATGGCGCCAGACCACAACGCCTCAGGGGTCAGTACCTCAATCACCTGCACCCGCCCGATGCGCGTGAACAAAATAAGCGAGAGCGAGGGCATGGCCATCTACTCATGCGACGGCACCCCTGCCGACTGCGTGAAGATGGGGCTAGAGTATTTCTGTCCCCGACAGCCCGACCTGGTATTGTCTGGTATCAACTATGGCAGTAACGCCTCTATTAACATTATATACAGCGGTACAATAGGAGCCGTGTTGGAAGCCTGCCTCAATGGCTGTCAAGCCATCGGGTTTTCGTTGCTCAACCACAATCCGGCTGCCGACTTCGACGCGTGCACACCTACTATTCGACATATACTAAGCCACGTGATACAGCACCCTCTGCCTGACTTCACCGCCTTGAATGTCAATATCCCCCGACTGCCCGCAGACCAAATCAAAGGTATCAGGGTGTGCCAACAGGCACGGGCAGCATGGAAAGACAGCCTTGAGAAACGCACCGACCCAATCGGGAGACCATACTGGTGGCTGACAGGCAAGTTTGTATGCGACAACCCAGCTCACGACAGCGACGAGTACTATCTGGCACAAGGCTATGTCACCGTTGTGCCCATTCATCCTGACCTCACAGCCAAACATCGTTTAGAGACCCTCAAAAGCATTGAAACATGAAGAAAATACTACATAAAGACAGCATAGCCCTTGGCATCGTTGCCACACTCGTATCGGAACTGCTTTGCGCCGTATTAGTATGGATAGTGATTGCAATCGCACAGATACCTGTTGCAGAGAATGCCCGCTGGTTTGCCATCGCCTTTGTCCCACCATTGCTACTGCTGCGCTACTACGCTAAGAAACAAGACTACCCCACCACTCTTAAGAGTGTCATCACCACATTTTTTGTCACCTTTGTCGTCTTTATGTGGGTAATGCTGAAATATAAATACATTTCATTCTAAATATTAAATATGAAATACTACATCATTGCAGGCGAAGCCTCTGGCGACCTACACGGAGCCAACCTGATGCGGGCGTTGCGACGTCATGATACCGACGCGCAATTCCGCTTTTGGGGAGGCGATGCCATGCAAGATGTGGCGGGCGAACCCGTGCGACACATACGCGACCTTGCCATTATGGGCTTTGTCGAAGTGGTGACACACCTACGCACCGTGTTGGGGAACATTCGCTTCTGCAAACAGGATATATTGCAATACAAGCCCGATGTGCTTGTCACCATCGACTATCCGGGGTTCAACCTCAAGATGGCAAAGTTCGCCCATCAGCACGGCATTAAAACAGTCCACTACATTTCCCCGCAACTATGGGCATGGAAGAAGGGGCGTATCAAGAGTATGCGGTGCAGCCTCGACAAGCTATGCTACATACTGCCTTTTGAACAGGAATTCTACGCCAAAAACGACTTTCCACAGGCTATGTATGTAGGACACCCGCTGCTTGATGCCGTTGACCAATACCGCAAAGACCCAACCGACACCCTTAATTACGGCAAACCCATTATCGCCCTTCTGCCAGGAAGCCGCCAACAGGAAATCAAACGGATGCTGCCCATAATGCTAACCATTGCAGACAAACATCCCGAATACCAGTTTGCCTTAGCTGGCATGACTTTGGTTGGCGATAAATTCTACCAAGACATTATCGGCAACAGGAGCAATATTGCCATCATCAAAGACCAGACATACAGACTTCTCAGCAATGCCTACGCTGCCATTGTCTGTTCAGGTACCGCCACACTGGAGACGGCACTGTTCAATGTCCCACAAGTGGTGTGCTACCGTGCCAATGCCATCTCAGTCGCTATTGCCCGACAACTAATCGGGACGAGAATTAAATATATTTCATTAGTCAACCTCATTGCAGACAGACCCATCGTCACCGAACTAATACAAGACGATTTGAACCTCACCCAACTTGAGAAAGAATTCGAACGCATCACCAACTCCGAATCCAGACAGAAGATGCTTGACGACTATGCCTACCTCCACACACTGCTGGGCAATGCCGGAGCCTCTGACCGTACTGCATTAGAGATAATAAACACACTGACTTGAAGAAGACTCTGCTCATACTCTGCTTACTGCTACTTGCCTCTGCAGCCCATGCCGACCGAGTAAAGGTGAGGCTGTTTTCAAACAACAGCATCGACCAAATTGCCATCTCCTTCGATTTGGGTACATACAATATCTATGCCGACGATACCATATTAATCGAACCCGAAGTAGGTGTCGGTAAATCCATCGAACTCACCCCTGCCGGACAAAAGGTGCATGTGACCATCGATGGCTACAACTATGGCAACCACAACGTCATCCGTTTTACTGCCAACGACACTGCCTGCATCCTCTGCCTAAACCCACGCAACATCAAACACCGAACCTACGAGGGCGACCTTCTAGTAAAGGTCAACAAAAATGGCAAATTACTCCTCATCAACGATGTTGAATTTGAGACATACATTGCAGGTGTCGTGCAATCGGAAATATATGGTGACAATCCTGACATCTTCCGCGTCCAAGCCATCATATCACGCACTTGGGCAATGAAGAACATCAACAAGCACAAGGCCGAAGGCTACAACTTCTGCGACCAAGTACACTGTCAGGCCTATCTCAACCGCTGCGTACGGGCCGATATCATGCTGGGCACCATGCTCAGCAGCGGCATGACTATCGTTGACGATGAGGGAAAACTAATCGAAACACCCTTCCATTCCAACAGTGGAGGGCAAACGGCCAATTCCGAGGATGTCTGGCGCAGCGCATTGCCCTACCTGCGTTCCGTCCCCGACACCTTCTCATACCACATGCGACAAAGCGAATGGGTGAAAGTCATCGACAAGGATAAATGGCTTAACTACTTTGCCAACAAGCACAAAATAGATATCCAGAATGACAGCCTCCGCAACGAATTGCTCACCTTCAGCCAGTCGGAACGAAAGGTCCGTCTGTGTGACGTGCCATTAACGCGAATCCGCAACGACTTCCAACTCAAATCAACATTCTTCTCCGTCATATACGACAGTATCTCACACCGTCTCACATTATCTGGTCATGGTTTCGGACATGGGGTAGGACTGAGCCAGGAAGGAACCATACGCATGGTCAATCTCGGCATTGATTACGACAGCATCATCCATCATTACTATACTGGTGCCCATATCCATCGCGACGATGCCTACCCTCGCTCATACGTAGAAAACTACATCCAACAGATATCACAAATCATTGAAGAAGACAAACAGTCCAGCACTCAAACAAAATCGAAGAAAGACGACTGGCTGGGACGCTTGTTCCGCATTCGCGACCGCGAAGAACGTGAAGAGGTCTACGACCCCCTCTCCGAAGAATTGGACTCCGATTGGAAATACGACTGGTAATTAATAATGACAAAACAATATACCAATATGAAGACAAAAATACTCTTATTCCTCACACTCAGTTTCCTTATGGGAACTCATGTTCAGGCACAACAAATAGAATGGAAGACCATTGAACAAGCCGCCAAGACGGATACTAAAAGTAACACCAAACTCTATTTTGTTGACTTCTACACTTCATGGTGTGGATGGTGCAAGAAGATGGATCGCGAAACCTTCACCGACCCAACTGTCGCACTCATCCTGAACAAATACTACATCCCTGTCAAATTCAATGCCGAAGGCAATTCTGAGTTTACATGGAACGGAAGCAAATACAGCAATCTGGCAGCCGCACCGGGCAACAGACCCAACACCCATTCATTTGCAAAAAAGGTGCTAGGAGCCAAAATGGGCTTCCCTTCGTTCGGGCTATTCAAGTCAGACCAGTCACAACTGACTATTATCCAAGGATACCAGAGCGCCAACGACCTCATAGTCATGCTATGGTACTTTGCTTCGGGCGACAATAAGCGTTACCCTTTCGATAAATACCAGCAAATATTCGACAAGGAAATACGCCCCAGCATGAACGAAAAATTAGCTGGCGAATAACCATAACCTAACACTATTGCAATATGGGCCTATTTAGCAAAAAAGAAAAGAAAGAGACCCTCGACCAAGGTCTCTCAAAGACCAAAGAAAGCTTCTTTGCCAAGCTCTCAAAAACCATCTTGGGTAAATCGACTGTGGACGACAGTGTGCTCGACGACCTTGAAGAGACACTTATCACTTCCGACGTGGGTGTGGAAACAACGCTGAAGATTATCGACAAACTCCAAGAACGCATCAAACGCGACAAATACATCAGCACCAACGAACTCAACTCCATCCTCCGGGCAGAGATTGCCACACTGCTCAGAAAGCATGAAGGCACATTCCCTGAAGACTTCGACTCGCCGCTCCCCCACCAACCCTATGTGGTGCTGGTTGTTGGGGTTAATGGCGTTGGTAAGACTACCACCATTGCCAAACTTGCATACCAGTACAAACAGGCAGGTAAAAAAGTGATGCTCGGAGCCGCCGACACTTTTCGTGCTGCCGCTGTGGAACAGTTGCAATTATGGGCCGACCGTGTGGGTGTCCCCATTGTACAGCAAGGCATGAATGCCGACCCCGCTTCCGTGGCATACGATACACTACAATCTGCCATCTCAAAAGGCATGGACGTGGTGCTTATCGACACTGCCGGACGTTTGCACAATAAGATTGGTCTGATGAACGAACTGGGCAAGATAAAAAAAGTGGTGCAGAAACTTCTGCCCGATGCCCCCCACGAAGTACTGCTTGTGTTAGATGCCAGTACTGGTCAAAATGCCATCGAGCAGGCAAAGCAATTCACCGCAGCCACCGATGTCAACGCCCTTGCACTCACCAAACTTGACGGCACTGCCAAGGGCGGAGTCATCATCGGCATCAGCGACCAATTCCAAATTCCCGTGCGCTACATAGGTTTGGGAGAGAAGATGACCGACCTCCAAGTATTCAACGCCGAAGAATTCGTTGACAGCCTGTTCGAGAAATGAGAATCAATATCATCACCCTCGGATGCAGCAAGAATACCGTCGATTCTGAAAATGTCGCCGGACATCTTTCTAAAGCAGGACACAAAGTCTATTTCGACCGTCAGCAAAATGACTGCGACACTGTCATCGTCAACACCTGCGGCTTCATTGGCGATGCCAAAGAGGAATCTGTCAACACCTTACTTGAGCAGATTCAGGCAAAGAAATATTTCAACCAACGTCACGCTCGCGATGGCCGCCGCCGCACACTCATTGCAGTTGGCTGCCTTGTAGAACGCTACCACGACCAACTGGTTGCTGAATTGCCTGAAGTGGATGCCTGGTACGGCGTTCACGAGTGGGAAAAAGTTATCGAAAGCGAAACACCATTTGCCAACCAACGACAAGTCAGCACACCCACACACTACGCCTATCTTAAAATAGCCGAAGGCTGCAATCGCAGCTGCTCATACTGCGCCATACCCCTTATTCGCGGCAAGCATGTCTCACGTCCTATCGACGAACTTGTTGAGGAGGCTAAAACTTTGGTTGCACAAGGTGTAAAGGAGATTATTGTCATATCACAGGACACCACCTACTACGGCCTTGACCTCTACGGCAAACGCCGTCTCGGAGACCTCCTCGAACGCCTTGCCACCGAGAGCGGAGCCGCATGGATACGGCTGCACTACACCTACCCCACTTCCTTCCCCACTGATGCCATCGAGGTCATGCGCCGACACGACAACATCTGCAACTATATCGACATCCCCCTCCAGCACATCAATACCCGCATACTCACCTCAATGCAACGCGGTATCGACCGCGACGGCACCCTTCGCCTCTTGCAAACCTTCCGTTCACAGCTCCCGAATATCTGCATACGCACTACCCTCATCGTCGGCTATCCTGGCGAGACAGAAGCCGAGTTCGAAGAACTTAAACAATTTGTCCGCGATGCGCAGTTCGACCGGATGGGATGCTTCGCCTATTCGCCCGAGGAAGGTACTCCTGCCGAAGGTCTCGGCGATACCGTCAACGAAGAAGAAAAGAAACACCGTGTGAGCGAACTCATGGCCATACAGGAAGAAATATCCCTCGCCAAAAACCAAGCCCGCATCGGCAACACCTACCAAGTCATAATCGACCGTCACGAAGGCGAACATTACATCGCCCGCACTGAATATGACAGCCCCGACATCGACGACGAAGTCCTCATCCCTGACACCACACCCCTACAAATAGGCGAGTTCTATCCCGTCCGCATCACCCAGGCCTTCGAGAACGACCTATACGGCGAGTTGGCTTAGCTCTCTGTCATACTAACATAAAAAGACGCCTCCCGCAAGGAAGGCGTCTTTTATTTTTCATGTATCAAAACTATGCTTCTGCGTTCTTTTCGATGGCAAGTTTACCTCTGTAGTATCCGCATTCGGGACATACGTGGTGATACATTACAGGAGCGCCGCAATTGCTGCACGTCGTGAGCTGGGCTTTCTCCAAACTGTCGTGTGTTCTGCGCTTCGCTGTGCGAGTCTGCGAGAATCTGTGTTTTGGATGTGGCATAATTTATTATTTTTTATTTGTTTATTTATCTAATAATTGTTTAAGTGCGTCCCATCGTGGGTCGCTCTCACCCTCTCCAAGCTCTCTCACCACCTCTTCACCGTCCTCACTTGCTCCTTCGTCTGCCGGCTCATCCATGATAAAGCTCAGCATTTCAGGGTCGCATTCACCCTCCGGGTGGACATGTTGCATGGGCATTCTCACTGCCACATACTCGTACATCCATTGAGCCAGGTCTATTTGGTATGCGCTCTCGGGGAGATACACCACATTCTCATCCTCACTCGTCTCGGTATCGCTAAACTTCACACACAATTTCTCTTCACCTTCCACCGGCACCTCCATCTCTCCGAGGCAGCGGTCGCATGTTGTCTTCACCACTCCTCGAAAGGAGAAAGCAAACATCAACATCCGCTCGCGACGCTCCAAAACCACCTCAAAATTGACTTTTCCTTCCCTCAATTCCTCATTTTCATACCCCTCAAAGAAGGTGTTGTCCAACTCATAACTATACTCGTATTTCCCTGTTTTTAAACCACTAAACTGGACAACTGTATCAATTTTCGGCTTCATTTCTGCACTCTATTGAGTTTGCAAAATTACAACTTTTTTTTCACATAGCAAATTTTTTTTCACAACCACGATTATATGGTTCACTCTCCACTCAATTTATCTTTGTGCAATTTTCTCTTTAGCTTCCCCCAATAGAATGACAGTACAGGACGAATGTCGCGACTGTTCCACAAATAATAACTATCGGCAGAAAGAAAATCCTTCAACCAACGGCCTAATGGAACCTTTCCAGTCCTAACAAATGTGGCAAAATCCTTCGACTCATCCATAGCTGTAAAATAGTTTTTGGTTGGTACAAGATCATCGACATTATGTTTCAATGTAGCCTTTGCCCACTCATAGGGAAGGTTCACTCCCCCTATAGTACTGGCATAATTAGACAAAGCATGGCGGAAATTGATTTCGAGGAAAACCAAGCCTCCGTCCTCCTTTTCAATGAATTCGATTTCGAAGTTTCCCGAAAAGCCTATGTTTCGTATCAATTGGGTAATTCGAGTCCGAAGGTCCTCATCCTTATATGTGTAATAATAGCAATAACTCCCATAAGTGGTCTTAGTAAATCTGAAGTACTGCCGTTTGAAAGGCAAAAAAACGATTTTGCCACCATCTATCGAAAACCCTTGCATGGAGAGCTCGTTCTTCTTTTCCACATACTCCTGCACCAATAGGGTCTTACTCACCATAGCAGTATAGGCCTCTGCCAACTCTTTCTCGTTGTAATAGACACCCACATCGCGTTTCCACCCATACTCATAAGGGTTCAGTGTTTTGGTAATTACCGGATAGTGTATTGATGTGGGTAGTTCACCACGTTTCAACACCTCACTGCCAGCTATGGTAAATCCGCACTCTTTGGCGGCCAGACAGATATTATTCTTGTCCATGAAATAAGTGACTCGTCCCCGTTCTCCTGCATTGAAGAAATAAAACCGGTCTTTCATCTCGTCAAAATGCATGTCGAGCATACACTGGTGGTTGTCGTCGCTCGTATACACAAATGGCTTACATTGTGAATCACCGTATGTATAAAGGATTTCTAGACTTTTGTTAAACGATGGCGAGGTGACAAGCTGTCCAATATACCTGCTCCTTTTTACTAGCGACACATTTTTCCCTTGCAACAATATAACAATAGGTCTAATACCTACTTCGCCCAAACTACGAATGATAGACAACGCATTCATATTGTCCCCACACAGAACAATATGCTTATGCGCCAGAACTTCAGGAATGGCTTTTCTCGTTCTCATATCCAACTATAATTCAACAATTATTTCTTACCCGTTATATACTTATACGTATTATATATCCTCCCCGCTAATGGATGCTTCCAGTCCTTCAAATCAATGATCACTAAACCTTTATATTCATTAAGCGTATGCATCCCCAACTTCTTATATTTCGCAGGAGGTGTCAGTTTTTTCACCGGCACAAGCCGCAACCCACCATCTTCTTGAACCATCTTTTTCAACCACACTCCTCCGCCGTACCCCTGCGTACAGTCCTGCGTAGGACAATATACCTCACCCTTGTACTCAAACACACTCCCTGCCAAACGGTTGTCTTTCTGCTTAGACTCTATCGACTGAACAGGAACAAACACTTGAATGCTTTCGTCCCAATCATATACATCCAGATAATAATCGCTCTGGCATCCTCCAAACAATTTTCTTTTCCCGAAGACGTTAGCAATAGAAGCATCCCATAATCCGTCGTTACAAATCTTCTTGGGTGCAACCAAACGTTCCTGCTCCATGTCATACTCATAGATATCCAACTTGCCAGTCCGGCAATTTTCAGGATACACAAACACCCTGCCATCCGAGCGCAAAATGTTAGGAAAGCTAATATGAGTAGGACACTCCAGCAGGATGGTGTATTTCTCAATCGTCATCGTGCGCCTGTTTATCGTCAGCTTTGCCACCCTGCCTTTACCAATGCTATAGCAGAACTCCTCAGCTAAAACAAATATCTTGTCATCGGAAACATCCAATACAAAAGGGTCTGCAAACCACCTGTCCTTAAATGGATTCTCAACCACATCCACATCGAACGACTCGTCAGAAAAAAGCGCGTCCATACCGCCCTTTACAAAGGCCAAGTCCCACGTCTTGTGAAAAAAACTCCTACTCAACTTCATTCTTCATTCTTTTTACACTTAAAAAGGCTGGGCACAAAACTCAGCCTTTTTATAGATTTGTTCGTTTTAATTGTTATACTACTTATGGGCAGCCAGCAGCAGTTCCATCATCTTGATGGCACTCTCGCTGATGACCGTGCCGGGGCCAAATATGCAGGCGGCACCCGACTGGAACAGGAAGTCATAGTCCTGTGGCGGAATGACACCACCCACGACAACCATGATATCTTCGCGACCCAGCTTCTTGAGTTCCTCTATCACCTGCGGCACAAGAGTCTTATGACCTGCCGCCAACGAACTAACGCCCAAAATGTGGACATCGTTCTCAACAGCCTGCTTGGCAGCCTCTTCCGGTGTCTGGAACAGCGGTCCCATATCCACGTCGAATCCAAGGTCGGCATAGCCAGTGGCAACCACTTTGGCTCCACGGTCGTGACCATCCTGACCCATCTTCGCCACCATGATACGGGGGCGACGGCCTTCCAATTTGGCAAATTCGTCAGTCATTGCCTGAGCCTTCTTAAAGCTCTCGCTATCCTTTGTTTGAGTACTGTACACGTTGCTGATAAGGTTTATTTTTGCTTTATAACGACCATACACTTTCTCCAGTGCATAGCTGATTTCGCCAAGCGACGCGCGCTTACGGGCCGCATCGATTGAGAGTTCCAGCAAGTTGCCCTTACCCGACTTGGCGCACTCGGTCAACGCATCCAATGCCGCCTGTACCTCATCATTGTTACGCTCGGCACGCAGTTTGGCCAGACGCTCAATCTGAGCCTTGCGCACAGCGGTGTTGTCCACCTCGAGGGTCTCAATGGGATCCTCGTGGTCGAGGCGGTACTTATTGATACCCACGATGGTGTCCACATTGCTGTCGATACGGCTCTGCTTACGGGCACTTGCCTCCTCGATACGCATCTTCGGCACACCGCTCTCGATTGCCTTCGCCATGCCTCCGAGGCTCTCCACCTCCTGAATATGGGCCCATGCACGATGTGCCAGCTCATGTGTGAGGCTCTCCACATAGTAGCTACCAGCCCATGGGTCAACCACGCGGCAGATATTGGTCTCTTCCTGCAGATAAATCTGAGTGTTACGGGCAATACGGGCACTGAAGTCGGTCGGCAGTGCTATAGCCTCGTCCAATGCATTGGTATGCAGGCTCTGAGTGTGTCCCAGAGCAGCACCCATAGCCTCGATGCAGGTACGTGCCACATTGTTGAACGGGTCTTGCTCCGTCAAGCTCCAGCCCGATGTCTGACAGTGTGTACGCAATGCCAGCGACTTCGGGTTCTTGGGGTTGAACTGGTTCACAATCTTCGCCCACAGCATACGTGCCGCACGCATCTTGGCAATTTCCATAAAATGGTTCATGCCCACGCCCCAGAAGAAGCTCAGACGCGGTGCGAAGTCGTCCACGCTCATGCCCGCATTGATACCGGCACGCAGATACTCCAGACCATCCGCCAGCGTATATGCCAGCTCGATGTCGGCAGTGGCACCCGCCTCCTGCATGTGGTAGCCCGAAATCGAGATACTATTGAACTTGGGCATGTGCTTCGACGTATACTCAAAGATGTCCGCGATAATCTTCATCGACGGCAGCGGAGGATAGATATAGGTGTTACGCACCATAAATTCCTTCAGAATATCATTCTGAATTGTACCCTGCAGCTGGTCCTGCGGCACGCCCTGTTCCTCGGCTGCGATGATATAGAACGACAGAATGGGCAGCACTGCGCCATTCATCGTCATCGACACCGACATCTTGCCCAAGTCAATCTGGTCGAACAGAATCTTCATATCCAGAATGCTGTCCACGGCCACACCTGCCTTACCCACATCACCCACCACGCGCTCATGATCCGAGTCGTAGCCGCGGTGCGTGGCCAAGTCAAAGGCGCAACTCAAACCCTTCTGACCTGCCGCTATATTACGGCGGTAGAAAGCGTTCGACTCCTCAGCGGTAGAGAAGCCAGCATACTGGCGGACAGTCCACGGACGCATCACATACATCGTGCTGTACGGACCACGCAAGAACGGGGCAATACCCGCAGCATAATTCAGATGTTCCATGCCCGCCAGGTCATCCTTGCCATAGACAGGCTTCACATCTATCTGCTCAGGCGTTTTCCAGCTCTTCTGAATATCGTTTTCTTTTTCCCATTGCACAAAGGATTCTCTGTTTTCCTTTGCCGCCCGGAAGTCAACTTTTGAAAAATCTGGTCTCATTATCAATCTTTTATATTAATATTTGCATAATACTATGAATTGCAAATATAATCTTTTTTTTTTATATAACAATCTTTTTCCCTTAATTCTCTCGGTTCAGCAACGACAACAGACGGATAAACAGGTTAATAATGTCTAAATAAATATCCAGTGCGCAGTCCACCGCGTTGTCGATAGTTTTGGGGTACATCTGCGACTTGGCGATGTCGTACCCAATATAGCCCGAAAACAGGATGACAAACAGCCAGTCGAACGCCGCACCCCTGTAGCCCAACAGAAATGTCGCCACCAACTCTGCCACAATGCCCACCAGTAGGGCAATAAACAGCGTGCGTCCCATACCTAGGAACGCTTGTGGGTAGATAAGTCCTAATAGTATCATCGTAGCTGTGACAATACCCGTCAGCAATAACGCCTTGGTGACGATAGTCACAGGCATCCACGGCACTATCAAACACAGCACCACGCCCATCGGCAGCACCAACAGGTTGAACCCCAAAAAGCTAATCCAAGGATTGGTCGACTTCACCGAAAGCACGATGCCTCCGATAGCAAGCACCAAATATCCCACCAGTATCACCCAGCTCTTCACCCCCGCCAACGCATTGACGATGGGTGTCGCGCAATACGCCACCATAGCGGCATTTACCAAAAAGCCCCACAGCAGCGTGGCGCACATTACGGCATTGTAGGTGCGGGCACTTATCTGGTCGGCTATGCCCGAATTAAGTCTTTCTTCCTTACGACCGTCAAAGACGGAAATTGATGTACTCTGTGCCATATCTATCTATTCTATAAATTATTATCATTATTACCCCTCGACCTGCATCCCATGCAAATTCGTCTGCACGTCGTCGTCGGGATTAAGTTCCTTTGCCAAGGCAAAATACCGCTCAGCCTGTGCCTCGTCGCCCATGTCGCGATAGGCGCAGGCCAGATAGTACGCTGCCGAAAAGTCCACATCGTCCTCTTCCAGAGCCTTCAGGTAACACTTCACAGCCTCCTCATACTGTTGCATATTTGCCAATGCCACGCCGCGCTGGCATTGCACACCATAATATTCCGGCATCAGCTCCAGAACTTTATCGAAAGCACTCAACGCCGCATTAAACATAGACCCTGCCTGCGACGCGTCCACATCCAAACGCTCTGGCTCCGCCTCTTCCTCGGGGTGTGCCTCGAAATATTCCAGTCGTGCCTTCTCGATGGCCATATCCAAATATTGCAGCCCCGACTGGTTATAAGCCAGCCCCGACTCGAACCATAGTTCCGCATCATCAGGAGTCCTTTCCAACTCCTTGCCAAGTCGTTGCACATCGGCATTGCCCAAGTCGTGCAATCTTTTCATCTGCTCATCGAGCATCTTTATCATTGTCGGTCTGTCAAGTAAATCCATCGTCAAAAATTTTTTGCAAATGTACACAAAAAAATTGGATTATCACCCCTCACACAAAAAAATAATAAAACACAGAACCGTCTAAGCATATTTTTGTCCCGCACATATCTGTTCGTTTGCCGTTCGTTATCCGATCGTTTGCCGTCCAGGCGACGGCAAACGACCCCCTAATCGGTAGGAATCGGTAAGATACGGTAGAATGCGGTAAGAATCGGTAAAATGCGGTAAGATGCGGTAGAATGCGGTAAGATGTGGTAATGGTCAGGAAAAAAAAGGTTAAAGCCAAATCGGGCATTAGGCCGACTTGGGTTAAAGATATCCCTTCACGTCGCCGTAGTCCATATCGTCCACTAACAGACGGCCTTTGGTGGCATGGCCGAGGAAACAGCAGTTGATGCGCGCCTCGTCCATCTTGAGGAGGAAGAGGTCGTCCTGAACTTCGGGCAGGGAGACGACATAGCGACCCCGTTCCTCGCCAAAGAGGAAGGCGTCGAGGCGTATCTCGCGGCAGGTGAGTATGTCGAAACCCACCGGCGGGGACGGCATTATGGGACGGCAGCTGGCGACCAGGGCGGCAAAGAGCCCGCCTTGCCCCACCGCGCGGGCAGAAGTGATGACGGCGGCATCGAGAAGGCTGCCCAGTATCAGTTCCAGATATTCAATATCCTCATCCACCGTGGTCATCTTCATGGGCTCTGCCACGATATGCAGGCAGCGGCGGGCATACTCCGAGTCGAGGAACTCGGTGCTGACGTTGCCCACCATATAGAGGTTCTCGCTGCGCGAAATGGTTCCCCTATCTCCCAACGGTGCGGGCATATCCAACACCCCCGGCACAACACTGTGTGCCAACGCAATGCAGTCTTTGACGCGGGGTTCGCGAATCTCTTTGTGGGTGGTGTCGGAGCCGGTATACAGATACTCGTGCTTCTCCACCAGATGATGCTGACCCTTGAGCCAGCCGTAGAGGCTCTGCTGGCGACCGTTGGCCTCCCACATGGCAAGCAGGGTACTGAGTTCCTGCACCGTAGGCATACGGCCTATGATACACTGCACCTCCTCGAAGGCAGGCTGGCTGATGCCCATTGCCTCGACAATCTCGGGAGAGAGAAGTTCCTCGTTGTTCACACTTTCGTCGCTCATAATGGTATATAACGGCGATAGGGAACATTTATTTTTCGACCTACAACAATAAATAGCGGACAACTACGTTAATCAAGTTTAGGAAAATAAGTTTAAACACTAAAAAACTCGGACAAATACACACTATGATAATGAAAAAGCACCTCACCATCCTGGCAGCCATGCTGCTCACGCTGTCGGTATTCGCACAGGCCGACAAGGCGAAGTTCTACATTGAAGGGCAGCTTGCCACCCCCACCAAGAGCGGGCAGCCTTGGAAGCTGTACAACATACGCAGCCAGGGCATAACGTTCACCGACAGCGACACCATCTATGGCCACGACACCGACAAAGGCGTGCAGCTGGTGTTCGACCATGCCGCCACGACGCACCCGCAAGGGTTCGCCTGCGGACTAAAGTTCTACCGTTGGCAGAACAACAGCGGACGCTGGCAGGTAGACAGCGAGGTGGAGAACGCCGAGGCGGCCTACACACAGCAGAAAGTAATGAGTATCATGCTGGTGCTGGACTGCTCATCGTCGATTGGCGACGCGGACTTTGTGAAACTGAAGAACGCGGCAAAGCAGTTTATCGACGTTATAGTGGACAAGTCGAGCGACGGCAACGTGCATATCGGCATCGTGGGGTTCAACTCGATGAAGAACACCCGTACCTTCGACATACGCCCCCTTACGAAAGACACACGCAAGGAGATGTTCCAGTTTATCGACACACTGAAATTGAACAACCGCACCGCATTCTACTACGCCATCAACCAAGGACTGGACAACATCAAGAAATACGTCAGCAAACTGCGGATTGACAAGGATAAGAAGTACGACGGCAACTTCGTGATAGCCTTCACCGACGGTTACGACAACGACTCGTTCGACCCCAAAATCGGCAAGGCCGCCGAGGGCACCGAACACCGCTATTTCCAGCATGTGAACCAACGCATTATGAAAGAGAAGATTGGCGGGGCTCCTATTGAGAGCTACGTGCTGGCAATACGCGGCAACGATGTGGACCGCACCAACACCGACTTCGAGCGGGTGCTGAGCGCTCTGTCGCACAACGCAAACGAAAACAAGTTCTACTCGCTCACCAACTTCGACAAACTGCAGGCAGCATTTGAGGAGATTGGCACCAACCTGATTAACAAGTGGCAGAGCATCTACTGCTACATACCCCGTGGCTACGACGGACGGGTGCGCTGGACCATCGAGTGCGGCGACGTGGCTCGCAAGTTCTTTATGGGCGTGAACGGCAACCTGGGATGGCTGAAATATCCCCTTGTGAAGGACGAGGCAACGGGTCTATACAAACAGGATGACGGAGGCATCATACTGGCTGCCGGTCTGGACATGACATTTCCTGTCACCAACCTGATATCGGTAGGCGGATATGTGGAGCTGAACGTGTCGAAGAGCGTGGGCTTCGGCTTCACGCCCACGGTGGCATTCACATTCCCCAACAACAGCGCAATACTGCTGGGCATCGGCTACCGCGGCACCGACCACTTCAACAGCAACGGCGTGCTGTTCCGCGCAGCGTACAAACACACGGGGCCATGGTACTTCACCGCCACGTACTCGACAGGCTACGGCAACACCTTCATGTTGGGTGCAGGCTACACGATATGGGGCAGAAAAATAGAATAAGCCATGCATAAACAGCCTTTTTTCAAACGGACACCGGTCAAGATAGCACTCTTGACGCTGCTGTTTGCCCTTATCATTGTTATCGGGCTCATACCGCTGTGGATTGTGCTAAACATGTGGCAGACACTATTTATCCGCATACTGATAGCAGCGTCAGGCATCATTTGGGCAATACTGACAGTAAGCTACATATCGTTTAGGAGCGAATATTGGAAGAAGTGGCGGCAA
>CAMZFW010000021.1 GCA_947306225.1 uncultured Bacteroidales bacterium | reverse complement strand
CGGCGTCGACGACACCTACAGCACCGTCTACTGCCCCATGTACTGCGGCATCACCAACCTCCCCGAATGCTTCCGTCAAGGCAACGGCGACATGCTCACCTACAGCGAAACGGCCGCCTTCTGGCTCTTCAACCGCGTCACCAACTTCGTCTACAGCCGCTACAGCGACATGATTGTGGACCTGCAGAAGGTGCAGAAAGAACTGGAGGAGGGCTTCGTGAAGGAGGTCTCCCGCTTCGACGACCGCGCCAAGCGTACCGACAAGGACGACGCACTGGTGGAGCAGCTGAACGACTTCTCAAACCGTCAGGCAAAGCGCATGATGCGCGAATGGACCAAGCTGGACCACTACCTGCTGGTGAAGTACATCGACGGCAACATCAAGAAGGAGAAGGACGGCAAGTTTGAGCGCACCGAGACGGGCAACCCCGCCTTCCCGATGCAGCCCAGCTATCCCGACTGGTACTACAAGATGATTGTGGACGACCACGGCAACGTGATTCGCGAAACATTCTAAACTAAAAACTAAAAAGTAAAAACTAAAAGTTGCATGCAATCCACCTTTTAGTTTTTACTTTTTACCTTTTACTTTGATTATGTCTATCAACAAATACCTGTCGCCGATAGAGCCTGACGAGCTGGGATACCACCCTGGCGAATACGCCACCACTATCGGTCAATGCATTGAGGCTTACATCCCCGGCACAAACCCTCCCGACATTCCTACGGGAGGGCTGGTGATGCTGGGCGTGGGCGAGGACCGCGGTGCCGAACAGAACGCAGGCTGCGGCTCAGCACCTAACGAGATACGTCGCTACCTGTACCAGTTGGCACTTCCGACTGACGATACCAAGATAACCGACCTTGGCAACCTCGTCGTGGGTCAGACCACCGACGACACCTACTATGCCGTGGCAGAAGTGGTGGCGGAAGTGGTGAGCAAGGGCAGCACCCTGATACTGCTGGGTGGAAGCCAAGACCTGACCTTCGCCGCCTACAAAGGCTACGAACGGATGAACCGCATCATCAACATCACTACCATCGACTCACGCTTCGACTTGGAGGACAACGACGAAATCACCTCGCGTACCTGGCTGCGCAACATCATTATGCAGGAGCCCAACTATCTGTTCTTCCATGCCAATGTGGGCTACCAGACCTACTTTGTGGGCAACAAGTACGTGCAGCTGGTCGACGACCTGAAGTTCGATGCCTACCGTCTGGGCGAGGTGCAGCAAAACATGGAACGAGCCGAAGCACTGATACGCAATGCCGACCTGCTGAGTGTCGATATCAGTGCCGTACGGCAGAGCGACGCGCCCGCACATGGCGCCCCATCGCCACACGGCCTCTACGGCGAGGAGCTATGCCAGATGCTGCGCTATGCCGGACTGACCGACAAAACGCGTTGCCTGGGCATATTCGAGGCAAATCCGCTCTACGACAACCACGGGCAGACCGTACACATGGTGGCGCAGGCTCTGTGGTATTTCATCGAAGGCTTCTACGGCCGCAAACACGACAATCCACTACGTAACCCCGAACACTGCCGACATTTTATTGCCACTTGCGAAGATCTGGGGATAGACATCGACTTCTACAAAAGCAACCTCAGTGACCGCTGGTGGGTACGCGTGCCGTGCGACAACCCCACGTTGCAGGAGATTTATTCGAGCCACCTGATGCTGCCCTGCACCTATGCCGACTACCAGCAATGCATGGACGGAAGTCTGCCTGACCTGTGGTGGCGTTATTTCAAACGGCTCAACAGCTAATGGAGGATTCACATGTTTCATAGACATCCATCCAAGAAAGCGAATATGACTATGGCGGTATTCAGTATTCTTTGTTTAATGGATGTCTATTTATTATTTTGCTCTTGTAAATCAGGAAATACTAACCGATTGCTCTCCAAAAACACGAACATTGATATTCTTATAAATACCAACATTTCATGCAGAAAAGCCGAAGAATGCTGTAACGATGATATATTTTTCAAAATAGTCAAAGAAACCACTGATAGTATTTACATAGATGCCTCATCTGTTTATTACGATGAATACACATCAGGTAGACGATTCACTATCCCTATGGACGGTCTCACATATTGCAGCTTTCTCAATTTACAATTTGACATTATCAATAATTCCACAAAGGATTTAGACATCGAAGAGCTTGCCGTTCATGTAAATAGAAGCCATCCTGATAGTTTGCCATTCCTTTTCATGCACACAACATATGGCGTTAGTAATGTTATCATTTTTCAGAATGAAAGCTGGTTTAACTGGAGTGGATTTAACTTTCGATATTCCATACTAAAGAAAGGTGAAAAAAATAATGGGAAGTATCAATATGAAAGACATATCAATTACTTCGACCATGATACAACAATCAACTTGCTTCCAGAATTAATAGAACAAGGCTATAATTTTAGAAAGGTTTGTGAAACTGTATATGATAGTTTTTCTGAAATTGACTACAACCGAATTTGTAGGCCAGATTATGATTATGAAAAATATACTAATATTGATGAAGACCATCTTGATTATTATGAACCAAGTTGTTACGAACAAATTTGCCTTAATTCTCTTGACACCAAAATCGATGAATTCTGCCTTGACACTAAAATAACTGATAGTTTACTCTCCTTATTTTACCCATTTGATGTAACACTTGATACCATCGTATCTGATGACGGATCAATCTCTGGTTCTTACAGTGCACATGCATTTTTAGTAGGAGAAATAGAATTCGACAAGGTTAAATACCTAGTAAAATTCTCCGCCGATGTTATTTTGGGTACAACATGTGGATTAGGTGCTGTGACTTATGAAAACGACCGTTTCGACATCGAACTGCGAGAAAATGATACAAATTACACATTGCGATTTCCATATTCTACAGTAATTCACCCGAACGGTAATGAAATGGTCGCATTAACCATAAAAGCACCTAAATCCTCAAAACACTCACTCTTTGTATCATTAAAAAATGGGAATGGCTTATCAATTAGAAGTAAGGACATCAGCATACACTATCTACAACCTCGCCACTACATTATATACAACTAACCACATATACTCTAACGATAGCCTATGAAAATGTGTTGGTCACATATTAGTCATTATAGAATCTCATTAACATATTCTATGTTGCTAATGGCAACTATGATTGTTTCTTGCTCATTCAAAAAATCCGATTGCTTTTATCGCTCATATAAGTCTTAATCCCGCATGTGGCGGTGCCGGATATAATGAAAATGACTCTTTTGATGTGACTCTCAAAACATCCGAAAACAATTATACTCTAAGACATTCATATACAACAGTTATTGAACCACATAGAATGAAATTTAGTATCGTTGACAATAAAGACTGCTAAATCTTCCAACCATTTTTTATATATCTTAAAAAAACAGCAACTTAAAACCTATTCAAAGTAGCGATATTCGCCTACACCATATTTCACCCACCACACTAAATAATTACAAATTCACATGAGTAAAATTAATATTTTTCTTGGAGGAGGAATAGAACTACTTCATGGCAGTTCAAGCACCTTAAAGGGATACCGAAACGATGTTGTAGACCCTGTCATAAGCCAATTAAACTCACAAGAACATGCAAAACATATATATGTGGCAAAGGACTACTCTGACTTGACCCGAAATGTTGTTAAAGGAGAACAGCAAAAAGTTTACAACAAATATATCATCAATGATGCCAAGATTGCTATATTCATAATAGATGGCAAGATTGGCAATATTACAAAAGAAGAGGTGGATGCCGCCGTTCAAACTTACAGAAAGGCCAAACATCCATTTGCATATATCTATGGGATAAATATTAGCACAGACAATGAACTGCTAAATTACTTAAAACAAGAAGGCATTTATTATCAACACTTTTTCGATCAAAGAGATTTAGCTGATAAAATCAAGTCTGACCTAATTATTGCTACAAGGAAGATTGAAAAAAAACAATACACTCGTTTGGGGCTGTTACTGCTCGTCACTTTACTTACTACAGGAGCAATTCTTAGCATCTGGAATTGTACGTATAACTCCACCTCAAATACTGTCATAGAATCATGCACGGCTCAATTATATCTCATGCGTTATAATGATGTCAACGTATTATCAGGAATTAAGGTATTCGAAGATTCCATATTGAGCAGATTCAAATATGATGATTCGGTATTGGATGGCAACAATAGGGTCGTTTTTCCTGTATTCACGGAAGATACCATTATTACCACAACACAGCCATACTTCAGACTAAAGTTACATAATAAACACCGAAATACTATTGTATTCGTAGAGGCAGTTCTTGAAGTGGACAATTATGTCAAAGACACCTCGTCCCCACAAAACACGAAATTCCAACATACATATTTAGATATAACCGGCATAGATAATATCATAATAAACAGTCAGCCTAATGACTATCTTCTATCATCATTCCGCCAAAGTGTTGCCTATGGAGAAATTGACGATCGGTATTTCTTTACAATAGATGCCCCAGAAAAATGTTGTTTTAGGATGAGAGTGAAAGCCAAATCTCAAACTGGTGAATATCTGTATTCCAACTACATTTATGTTCGATACTACCGATAAGACTGACGTAAATCATTTCAACCATAATGAAAAGCCCCGGTCTGCATGACTGGGGCTTCTTCTTGAACTAGTTGAGATAAACTTTAATGTTTACATCTCCTATGCGGATGTTCTGGTAACACCGTGCATATTGGAGAATGCTTTGTACAACATGCGGCGATGGTTGTACGATTGTGCTTGCAGATTCAAAAGATGTAACGTTGTCAGTGAACTCGTAGTCCTGCATCATACACGCCTTTTTAGTTGAACATAGGGTTAATATCTCCATTCTTTTTGTAAGAATGTACCCTATTAACTCAAATTGGCGATATTTATTGCGTGAGAAATGTTAATTAACAATTATTGAGTTATTGCACCTCTTGAATGCTAGAATGCTTGAATATGTGAATGCTTGAGTAGCTGACGCAATCAGATTACACAAACAATCAGGCAATCAAATAATCAAGCAATCACAACTCGATGTACATATTGTGCTCCTCGGCAAGGCGGCGGAGGTTGATGATGGCATAGCGCATACGACCCAGCGCGGTGTTGATACTCACACCCGTGCGGGCGGCAATGTCCTTGAAGTCGCACTTGCCATAGTGGCGAAGAATGACCACGCGACGCTGCTCGGGGGGCAGCATCTTGACCAGCTTGCGCACATAGCGGCTGGTCTGCTGGCGCATGATGCTCTGCTCCACGTTATCATCGTGCAGCTTGAGGGTGTCCACCACATCGCAGTCGGGACGGTTGGGAACAAGGGGCATCTTGTTGTTACGACGGAAATGGTCCACAATCAAATTATGGGCGATGCGCATCACCCAATGGATAAATTTATTTTCGTCCTTATAATCGCCATTATTGATGGTGGCGACCACTTTGAAGAAGGTATCTTGGAAAATATCGTCCGCCACATCCTTGTCTTTCACTACCGAGAAAATGTAGCCATAGACCTTCGCCTGATAGCGGGCGAGGAGCACGTCAAAACACTTTGGGTTACCATTTATATAACCCTGTATCAGCTCGTTGTCGGTGAGCGTAGCAACTGATTCGTTAGTCATATCTATCGCTTTAAATTGTTGAACTGATAGTCTTGTTTCGATAATCTCCGTGTTAGTTTTACATTAATTTCGATTTGCAAAAATACGCATTTTTTTAGAATTAAAAACTTTTCTACGCATTTTTTTTATTTTTAGTATGTCATCGCGAAAAAAAATTGCATACTATTATCTTTTTTGTCCGGCCAGCAGGCCGCAGGCGGCCATGATGTCCTCGCCACGGGAGGCACGAATGGTGCAGATGATGCCATGGCTGTTGAGGTAGTCGCAGAAGGCATTCATGGTTTGCGGTGTGGAGGTGCGGTAGGGAGTACCGGGGGATGAGTGGAAACGGATGAGGTTGACACGGCAATGCAGCCCACGTAGCAGCCTCACCAGCTCGGCAGCATGGCGGGTGCTGTCGTTGAGACCGCCAAACATGGTGAATTCGAACGACACGCGCCGTTGTCCACTCCAGTCGTATTGTTTGAGCAACGCCACCACATCGGCAATAGGATAGGCTTTCTGCACGGGCATGATGTCGAGCCGCTCGTCGGCAAAGGGATTGTGAAGGCTGACAGCCAAGTGACACTGGCTCTCTTCAAGAAATCGACGGAGGCCGGGAAGAATGCCGACAGTACTGACGGTAATGCGTTTAGGACTCCATCCGAGTCCCCATGGGGCGGTAAGCACCTCGGTGGCACCCAGCACGGCATCGAGGTTGTCCATCGGCTCGCCCATACCCATAAACACCACATTAGTCAGACTGGCAGTTTCTGGGATAGAGAAAATCTGGTTGAGGATGTCGGAGGCTGTGAGGTTGCCATGAAATCCCTGCTGTCCGGTGACACAGAATCGGCAGCCCATCTTACAGCCCACCTGACACGAGATGCAGAGCGTTGCCCGGTCGCCATCAGGGATGTAAACGGCCTCGACGTACTTTTTTGAATTGAAAGGTGAAAATTGAAAATTGAAATTATTGAGGTCTTGAGATGCCCGCTCCTGCGAGATTTCACTTTTCAATTTTAAATTTTCAATTTCGAATAGGTACTTCTTCGTCCCGTCTTTCGACACTTGACAATCCACAGGTGTATGACGGCCAATGAAGGCTATCTCTTTCAGTCTGCCGCGCGCCTTGAGCGACAGGTTAGTCATGGCATCGATAGTGTCCACCTGTTTGGCATAGAGCCAGTCGCACATCTGCTTGGCGGCAAACTTGGGCATTCCCTCCTCGGCACAGAGCTGCTGTAGCTCTGCCAGCGACATCCCCTGCAGGTCTTTTTTGAATGTGTGATTGTTCGATTGTTTTGTTGCGTTAGGTAAAACACTCCCACATTCACGCATTCCCACATTTACGCATTCATCAGAAGTCATAGTACGGGTCCTCTTCCTGTATCTCTTGCTGGAACCTGCTGCAGTCGAGCTCCACGTCCAACGGCACGTTGGGACGGTCGAAGTCGCCACGCGGGAACTTGAGCGTCTTGTCGGTATAGATACTACGCATATAGTACCCGAAGATGGGCAGTGCCTGCGCGGCACCTTGTCCGAAGGTCATATTACGGAAATGGATGCTGCGCACCTCACCACCCGTCCAAATAGCAGTGGCCAGCTTGGGCGTGATGCCCACAAACCAACAGTCGGAGTTGTTCTGCGTGGTGCCGGTCTTGCCTGCGATGGAGTTGCTAAACTCGTTGAGCTTATACTTATAGTTAAGGCGCACACCCGTACCGCTCTGCACCACGCCCTTCATCAGCTCTATCATCATGTAGGCGGTGCGCTCGCTGATGGCCTCGTGGCGTTCGGGCATGAAGCGGTCGAGCACCGTGCCCTTGCTATCCTCGATGCGGGTGATGAAGATAGGCTCGACATATTCGCCTTTGTTAGCGAAGGTGGCCATGGCTCCAGCCATCTCATAGACGGTGATCTCGGGCGTACCCACACAGATGGCGGGCACCGCATCTATCTCGCTATTGATACCCATCTTGCGGGCAATGCTGATGACCTGTTCGGGCGACCCCTGTTTCATCAGGTAGGCGGAGACCCAGTTGATGGAGTGTGCCAACGCCCATTTCAGCGTCACCATCTGGTTTTCGCGCTCATGCGACGAGTTCTTGGGACACCAGTCGGGCTGACCCCACACCTCGAAGCAGACCTGCGCGTTGGGCACCTCGGTACAGGGATACATGCCCAAATCCTGCAGTGCCATAGTATATACAAACGGTTTGAAGGTTGAACCCACCTGTCGGTGGCTCATCACGTTGTCGTATTTGAAGTAGCGATAGTTGATGCCGCCCACGTATGCCTTCACATAGCCTGTGCCCGGCTCGACCGACATCATGCCCACGTTGAGGAACTTCTTGTAGTACAGCAGCGAATCCCACGGCGACATGGTGGTGTCGATATTTCCCTTCCACGAGAACACGCGCATGGGCACCTTCTCCTTGAAAATCTTGCGTATCTCCTTGTCACTCATACCCTGGTTGTGATGCAGCTGATAGTAACGGTCGGAGTTCTTCATCGCCTGCACCAGTATCTTCTCCTGCTGTTCGGCAGATATGTCGTTGAAGGGGTTACCACCGCGTGTTTTCAGCTCGCGGTTGAACTGCGGCTGCACCTCCTTGCTCATGTGCTCGCGCACCGCCGCCTCGGCATAACGCTGCATACGCGAGTCGATAGTGGTATAGATGCGCAGTCCGTCCTTGTGTACGTCGTAGTGCTCTCCATCGCTATTGCGATGGTGCTTGCACCAGTCTTTCATATAGTTGCGGATATACTCGCGCAAATAAGTCGCCAAGCCGTCGTTGTGGCTCTGTGGAGAATAACGCGACACGTCTATCGGCTCCTCCTTATATTGCTCAAACTCCTCTTCACTCAGATAGTCGTAGCGTTTCATTTGCGACAGCACCGTGTTCCTACGGTTCAGCGCATTTTCGGGATGCAATATGGGGCTATAGGCCGTGGGGGCTTTCAGCAGTCCCACCAGCATGGCCGCCTCGGTGACACTCAGTTCAGCAGGTGTCTTGTCGAAGAAGGTCTTCGCCGCCGTCTTGATGCCGAACGAGTTGCTGCCAAAGTCCACCGTATTGAAGTACATGGCAATGATTTCCTGCTTCGAGTAGTTATGCTCCAGTTTCACTGCCACCACCCATTCCTTGAACTTCGAGAACACCGTGCCTATCTTGCCCTTATGCTCACGGGGAAAGAGGTTCTTCGCCAACTGCTGTGTGATGGTGCTGCCGCCACCGCTGCTGCTATGGCGGCCTATCAAGGTCTTAAAAAACACGCGGAACAAACTGCGCGAGTCGATGCCCGAATGCTTGTAGAATCGCACATCCTCAGTAGCTATCAAGGCATTAATCAGATTGGGCGACAGCTCGTCGTATGTGACATTCGAGCGATTCTCGATGCCGATAAAGCCCAGTATCTCGCCATCTGCAGAGATGACCTCTGTGGCCTGGTTGCTTTGGGGATTTTCCAATTCTTCAAATGAAGGCATAAAGCCTAACCAACCCAACGAAAGCAAAGTAAAGAAGAGGAATACGAATGCCCAGAATCCGGCAAATATCTTCCATGCCGTGCGAATCGTCTTGTTCTTGTCCTTCTTAGTCTGTGCCATAGCTTATCGATTTCAAAGAATACTATTGTTTACCAAAATGCTCTATACGCAGTCCCACATTCTTCAATCCCACCACGTTGGTGTCGCGCATACCGTGGTACACCTCAAAATGGTATCTGCCCGCACGCGGTATTATCACATGGCGTTGGAACACAAAACGGCTGTCCACATACCGTCCCGTGCGCCGACCATACCAGTGCCCTTCGGCATCGGCAAGGGGACACTCCAACGTGTCGTACGCCACACTGCCGTCGGGGAAAGTGGTGTTGATGAAGAAGAAGGTGTTCGCCTTGGTATAGTGCACACTGTTGCGCACATCGATGAAGAAGTCGTACACCTGCAACGTGTCCTGAATATTGACATCAAATACCAACGGCGTAGCCATATTCCACCCCGTCTCGTCCACATCACGTTCCTCGGCGTAGAACACGTTCTTGTCGCAGCCCTGCATAAGAAAGGCTGCCAACGCCATTGTTATAAGTAATACCTTGCGCATCTTTTATCTAGTTTCGGATTTCAAAATTCACAATCTCATTGGTTGTTCCGTTTCTCCTTGTCGCTACTACGACGGGGATTGTTGCGGGCACCGCTGTGGCGGTTGTTGGTGCTGTTGCGCAAGCGTGTCTCCTCGCGACGCTGCTCGTCGCGCACACGCTGGTCGTCGCGGGTGCGCTGCTGGCGACGGTCGCCGCCTTGGGGGGTTCCCCCACCCTTGCGGTCGCCACCCTTGCGCTCTCCATTGCCCTTGCGGTCGCGATGGTCGTCGCGGCGGGCCTCCTTCGTCTCAGTGTCCTCAGTCATGTCGTCTGCCATGCGACGCAGCTCGCGCTCAAAGTCGGCATTGGAGGTCTCCTGCGCCAAGGCTGCCGTCGACATCAGTTCCACCTGATAGTCTTCCATCTTCTCAGGGTACTCCTGATTGCGGTTCATCTCTATTATCTTCTTCACGCTCTCAGCCTTAAGGGCATGCAGCTCACTTTCGCCCTCGTAGCAATACCACATGATGCCACGAAACACGTCGGTCTTCTTATACAGTGCCAAACCCTTTTGGAACCGAATGGGTGTGTTGGCGGGGGGGAATTTCTTCAACGCATCGGCATACACCTCGCATTCGAAATTCAGACAGCACTTCAACTTGCCGCACTGTCCTGCCAGTTTCTGCGGGTTGGGCAGTATCTGCTGAATCTTGGCAGCGCTGGTCGTCACCGACTTGAAGTTAGTCAGCCACGTGCTGCAGCACAGCTCGCGACCACAGGTACCCAGTCCGCCCACCTTGCCTGCCTCTTGGCGCACGCCTATCTGCTTCATCTCGATGCGCACATGGAACTCGTCTGCCAGCACCTTGATGAGTTGGCGGAAGTCCACACGGTCGTCAGCCGTATAGTAGAATATCGCCTTGGCATTGTCGCCCTGATATTCAACATCGTTCACCTTCATCTCCAAGTTGAGGTCGGTGGCAATCTGGCGGGTCTTCAGCAGCGCGTTGTGTTCGTTCTTCAGGCTCTCGGCCCAACGCTCGATGTCGTTGCTTTTGGCGCGACGGAACAGCTTGCGCACATTCTCGCTAGCGGGGTCCACATGCCGTTTCTTCATCTGTATGCGACACACCTCGCCCGTCAGGCTCACAATGCCTATGTCGTGTCCCGGCATACCCTCCACTGCCACCACGTCGCCTTCTGTCACCTCCAGCCCGTCGGGCAGGCGGTAGAAGTCCTTGCGGTTGTTCTTAAAACGCACCTCTACACAGTCGAAAAGAGTCCCTCCCGGCTGGCGGATGCCGCGCATCCAATTGCACGACGTCACTTTGCTGCAACTCCTCACCTCGCTCTCCTTGATAGGCACATACGATGTGGGGCAACGCTTGCAGCCACGACTCAGAAACAGGCTCTCGTCATACTTCACCCACGGCAGCGTGGGGTCAGGCTCCAAGTAGGGGTCTATCGAATTCTCCGGAGCCGCATACTCGCCAAACACATCCGTCTTATCCTCCTTCTCCTCCAGCTTACGCTCTTTCTCCTTCACGCGACGGTCGCGGATAAAAGCCTCCATCTCCTCTGCCGTCGCCACATTGTCATCTTCCGCACTGTCCATCGGCAGGTTTGTAGGCTCAGGAATGGGTGTATCTTGATTTTTAATAATCTCTTTATTCTCTTCCATATATTACAACTTCAATCTTACTTATGTTAATTCAATAAATGCAACAGATATTCTTAGTTTTTAATTGTTAATTCCTTCTGTCATCTGTTCTTGATAAGCTTGCTCATCGTGAACGACAACTGCATAAACGTTATCTTCGCGTTGGCATTGCGCTCTATGGCATACGTCGCGTCGGTGATGGCCTGGTTCATCTGCTCAATGTTGCGCACCGTGATCATGGTGGGGAAGAACGTGTCGAACTTCTCGTCGTCAAACACCAACTCGCCAGGCAGTTCAATGCCCGCCGCAGTTTTGAGGAAACACGCCCGCAACGACTCCTGCACATACTGTAGGAAACGCTTCTGCGACTCCCTGCCTATCGTCGCCGTCTGGTCCACCCACTCCGAAAGAGGCTTCATATCTAGCTTGAACAGCAGTCGCATCCACGACACAAACAGTCGCGCAAACTCTGCCCGTCGCTCCTCTGGCAGCCCCATGCCCAAGTCGGGCACCACCACCTGCTGCACACGCGAGATGATGGTCGACAGCATCCGGTCCCTGCTCTCCGCCACCAGTAGTAGCAACGTCTTGTCCGTCGGCTCCTCCAACGTCTTCAGCAGCTTGTTGGCTGCATCCAAGTTCATCCGCTCCGCCATCCACATCACCACCACTTTATAGCCACCCTCATACGACTTCAAGGCCAGCGTTCTGACAATATTGTCCGCATCCTTCTCGCGTATCATGCCCTGCTTGTTCTCCACTCCCAACCGCGCATACCACTCGTCCTCCGTCCCCTTCTGGCGGCACTCGGTCAGGAAATCGCGAAACTCCTCCTGAAAGTCCTCCGAACTAGGCTTGCTCGTCACCGTCGACGTGGTGGCACTCGGAAACACAAAATGCAGGTCGCTATGCATCAGCTCCTCATACTTGCGGCAATTGGGGCACTGCCCGCACGAGTCTGCCCTCAGCTCCGACCCCTCGCCATAATGCTGACGATTCTCGCAGTTCAAATATTGGGCATACGCTATCGCCAACGCCAGGCTCCCACTACTGGTGGGTCCTAGGAACATTTGGGCATGGCTCACACGCCCAGAGTCGATTATTTCCGTCAGCCGATTTATCAGAACAAGCTGACCCTCAATATCTTTAAACTGCATAATACTCGCAAATTAATCTACAAATATATAAATAATTATTGACATAACGACTTTTCGACCAAAAATAGTTGTCGCTTATCCATTGATACCTTCAATAAGAGTGGCATCAATTTGTCTTGTAATAGAAGTTGAAGCCGTTTGTGTGCGACAGGACGCAATCCCCCTAGACTTCTTTAAGGGAGCTTCTATAAATTCGTTTTATTCGTTCTTATGCTTGCATGAAGATTCAACAAATTAATTCGTTACATTTCTGTGACATTGCTTTGGCTCGGCAGAAAAAGCGAGCTTTCTCTGCTCTCACTTGCGCAATGTTACATTCGTGCAATTCGTGTTCGTTAATAATAAATAGAAGTTGCCGTAATTAATTTGTCCGAGAGGACTGGTCTCCTTAGTCAGATTGCCCACGTTGTCGTAGACGTAGTGAGGCTGGTACGGATTGCAAATCTTGTTATTCTGTTGGGCTGGACTGTTAATCCAGCCCAACGAGAACAACAAGGGTATACCGAATATCTGCTACGACGGATTCTATGTAGTGGTACTTGCAAACTATATGATTCTAGTTAAAAATCAGTGATTATATGCAAGATGAGTGTACTTGTAGAAAGGTATTTCATTTATTTTCTTGTAAGTTATCTTAGTTATATCTGTGGTCATTTCCCAATTCTCTCCAAGAAATGGGGTTATATCACAACACGATACCACCCCTTCATTAGTATAGACTAATTCGACTTTTAATACATAGACAGATGCATTTGACCTCAATGAAGGACCATTGTATTCCATAAAATTTTGAAACTGAATTACAACAATAGAATCTCCCATATACAGATATACAATTCTGTCTGGTACCTCAGCAAGTGTACTATTAATAGTTCCCCTATTCCAAAAGTTAATATAAATTGGCCTATCAAGACTATCTATACCCTCTTCAATATACGTATTCTGGTAAAAAAAACCTCTTTGGACGCTATCAATATCAATATTTGCTCGAACAACATATGGCTCGATTCCCTCTTCGTCATATTGATTCTCAGTTGTTGTCCAAACAAAGTCAACCAGATGGTACATTGAGCTTTGTTTATGTAGGTCTACAAGAAATGGATCCTCACAATATGAATGTAAATTAACTAATCTCATTTCATTTTGACAGCAACAGCGGATGGATGAAATGGCATATTGAATCGGTTCCATAATCAATGAAATCCAAATAATGAAAAGAAAAGTAATCATAAATAGGGCCTATTTTTTACAGTGGATTCTATTTATTCACTTTTTGGTCATCCAAACAGACAGAACCCATTAATCTGCCAGACAACCGTTGTTTAACAAAATGAAATTTAGCTATTCAATTTACAGAACTCCCCTATACTCATTTTTTTCATATCGAAACCATTCAGCAGAATTTTTTCTGTCCCACCCCTCACAACAGATTCTCCAAATTGCCGCCAAAGAATTCCACCAACGGCATGGCAGCCCCTCCCACAACTAACGAATATTGGGGATGGAATCTCTCACGGAAAGTTGCCAGACCGCTGTTCATCTGCCACCGCCCGCTCTTCACCTCAATAGCCAGCAGCCTGTCGCCTCTTGTTATTACAAAATCCACCTCCTCGTTATTATCGCGCCAATAATACAACTGGTATTCCAACTCATCAGCCCTGTCAAGCAGATAGCACCCAACAGCCGACTCCACCCACCGTCCCCATAATTGAGGATTGGTGTAGGCCTTCTCAAATGTCATCCCGTCGGTCATCACCGTCAGCAGGGCATTGTTAAACACCTGTAGCTTAGGAATGGAGCGATACCTCCGCGACTTATCGACGGTATATTTTTGCAAACCCGTGAGCAACTTACTTTCCCCCAGCACTTCCATATAGTTGACCAGTGTGGTGGCATTGCCACCATCCTGCAACATGCCCAGCATCTTATTGTATGCCAACAACTCACCCGAATAGCCGCAGCCTAAGCGAAACAACTGGTGCATCAACGCAGGCTTATAGACATAGATGGTCTGCAATACATCTTTCTCAATTGCAGGCGACACAATGGCATCGCGCATATACCTACGCCAACGGCTCTCATTGGGCAGATAGACCGCACTGCCCGGATAACCACCGAAATAGATATACTGGTTGATGTCCCAGCCAAAAGCCTCGTGCATCTCCTCATACGACCAATGTCCCATCGGCACCAGTTCAAACCGACCTGCCAACGACTCGGTCAACCCTCTCTTCAGCAACAGCCTCGACGGCCCCAACAATATGACTTTCAGGTTCACGTCGGCAAAGGTGTCTGCGTCCCACTCCTTCTTTACCTGCTCACTCCAATTCTCTATCTTGTGCACCTCGTCTATGACCATCAGAAACTCCTTATTGCCAGAAAAACGCATTCGAGCCCTCGCCTCTTCCCACTTGGCCGCTATCCATTCTTTCGCACCCGCCTCAACGGCATCGGCGTTGAAATACATCGACGGAATCGACACCCGTTCTAACAACTGTTTCACAACAGTTGTCTTGCCAATTTGCCGAGGTCCTGCCACGACCTGTATCGTCCGCCTAGGCTCCATTATTCTGGATTCTAACTCTTTAATTTGTTTCCGTACTATCATTTTGCGCTTCTAAATTTGGTGCAAAGATACAAAAAAATCTTCAATTCTCGAACAAAAAATTTTCAAATCTTCATCAGAAAATCTTCAAATCTTCATCAGAAAATCCTCAAATCTTACTTTAAAATTCGACAAAATATGCCGTATTCCAACTATTAACGAGTGGTATTAAGCGGTGTAAGGAAACCTTCACGAATGTTGGGATATGTCTTGGCAGCACGGTTATATGCCTCGTCGGAAGTGTAGCTCTCATACAAGGTGCCTTCCGTGGCCACCCGCTGCGTGGAAGCGGTACGCTGACGCGGGTCGTAGATGACTACGGCATAGCCTGCCTCCATGTCGTCGGCACCACCGAGGGCCAGGCATCCGCGATGGGTATATAGCTCGTGGCCAGGCAGAAAATGGAAGGGGCGTAGGTCGTCGTCGAGCGTCAACGTGGCACAACGCACCACAAGGCGCGGCACCTCGGTGTCTCCCACCTCCTCGACACGCTGCTGCAACAGGTAGAAACGGAGCTCGTCGCCCATGTTCAGGAGCGGGTTTCGGACATTCCCCACAAGCAGGCGGCTCAGCTCGGCGGGTGTCCTCAACCCTAGGGGCTGCGTCAACGCGGGGTCGAGGGTGGTGGAAAGGTTAGTCACAAGTAGGCGGTGACCATCCTCAAGTGTCTCAAAATGATACTCCATCGGCTCCAGCCGTCCCGCCGAAACGTACAGACCCGGCATCAGCACCGCACCACCCTGCGCCCGCTGCTGCTTGGTGAGGTAGGCGGCAGGCTGTTGCGAGTTCACCCGCCGAAACATCTGATAGGCCGCCAAACCGTCGGGCGACTCCATTAAGGGTTTTCCGTCGATGGGGAAACTATTCCACAAGGCAATAAGGCTCCGCACCCGCTCGCGGTTGCGAAACTGTGCCGGAGTCTGCCGGTTGGGCTGTTCGCTGGTGCAGCTGCGCGCACACACGATGTCACCACGTTTGTAAAAGGTCAGTCCTAAACTCGGATACCGCCCAATAAGACTTGGCATATTTTTTTGCTTTTTCATTGTAATTTTATTGAATTTTTATTGTAGTTGTATTATAAATCATAAACGAACCATAAATGAACCATAAATGAACTATAAATGAACTGAAATATATAGTATGGAGTTACAGTGAGTTAGCGATGGGAGCAATTTGAGCGTTCGACGGTGCAAAAATAAGAAAAAAATTTGAATACCACAAATGATTGTGGCCTACGGCAAAAGTCGCCTAATGACCGATTTGGGTTCAACCCTTCAATTCCGCAGGGGAAAGTCACCGGTTGCCTACTACGAGGCTGAGACCTCCGACAAGGTAGAAATGGCCGGCGGCGGGGTTGGCGATGAGCTGGACTGAGAGTGGAAGGGACAGCTTCTCGGCAAGTGCGACACTGCGTTCCGCCTTGAGGCTGACATTGGTGACAGCGAAGCCGTCGACCTCGTAGTAGTCGGTGGCAAAGGGCACGATGCCGAGGGCGGCTTCCCATTCGCAGCCGACCCACTCAAAGGGCAGCGCTATCTCGGCATAACTCGACCAGGCGCGTTTGCCGTCGGGTGTCTCGGTGTCGGCACCGGCGATATTGGTGTGCCAACCCAACTGCAGTGGTCCCAACTCACAGGACGCAAAGGCTTCGAGCACATGGCCGGTGCCGGGCATCTTGAAGGAGAAATAGCGCGGGTCGCAATCGGAGTACCAATAGTCGGCCAAGCCGAGCGTTAGGTCGTGGAGAGTATATGACAAGGTGAGGTCCACCTCGCGAGGGTCAGTGGCATCGACCATACTCACACTACCCCACGCCTCCAGGGAAAGGCCTTTCCATTCCATCGCCATCGAGGGCTGCAGGCTGACATGACCCAGAAGCTGTCCGCGCCAAAGGTACTGGCTCACCATGTCGGTCCTGAGTTCGGTCGTCACACGACCCTCGTCCTGTGCATGGGCAGCCACGGGCAGCATCAGTATCGCCCACAGGAGGGGTATTTGAAGTCTGTACCGCATAGGCATCAGGCGTTGGAACCTACTTTCTTCTGTTTTTTCTTATAGCGGACACTTACCGTTGAGAAGACAAAGACCACAGGCAGAAACACATAGATATAGCCTTCGATGCACTCTATGGCAAGCATGGTCACAGCCTCGATACCAATGAAGAAACAGATGGCTACAATCAGGCAGCGACCCACGTTGTGGCTTCTGGAGATGTCGACGAACATCTTGACAACAACCATGATCAGCATCAACAGCTGATATACTACCATGATCCACACGCCGGTAATGGGAGCGAACTCGTCGGCCACACCTGCGACAGCGGCACCGAGGAGCATCACAATGATGACATACTGCCACTCCTTCCACTGTCTTTCTTCCATCCCCATGGTGTCGCTCAGGTGCGCCACCAGCTGCATCAGAGCCGTCATAAAGCAATAGACGACATAGGTGAGCAGCACCTCACCCAAAATAGACCAGCCGACACCGACAACGGCGCGTTGGCAGAACCAGCCGACGCATATTTCCTTACGGTCGAGTTGCCAGTCCTCGAACAACGGGAGGTCGTCCGCAAAACAATAGTAGTAGGTGGCAACCACAGCAAGCGCCACTAGCGTGTAGAGCAGCGGATAAAGATTCCGATGGTCTTTAAAGTAGATGCGGTATGTGGTGATATGCATCGCGACGGCCAGTAGCAACAGGAAAATCGGAATCACAATGGGATGCAGCCCCAACGGATTGCTGTGATGGAGGTTGAGCAATTCGGGGAGGTTGGTCATCGGAGCGTTGGCGTTGATGTACTCAGAAAGACTTTGAAAAATCATATTTCAGTGTATCTAAATAATGGAGTTACGACATCAATATACAAAAAGCAGACCTCGCCACAGAACCGACATCAGGCAGAGAAATGTGGCAACGACTTCTGTATAAAACATTTGTTTTCATGGCTTTTAACCGAACTAACAGCGATACGGCCAGATGATATTTAGTCTGCAAAGATAAGAAAAAAAATCCAAACAACAAGAAAATAGTGTCTCTGAAAAAATAACCATCAGAAGAATCGCTATTTGAAAATAAATGCGTATCTTTGCACCGTGAAATAAAAAAGACAAGGTACATCGAAATACTGATAATCAATAAAAGGCTTTGTTTCAATGAAGAAAAAAACATATAATGTAGAGGAACAGCCTCCAACGATGGCAGGAGAACCTGCAACTGCTTATGGACGGACCGTTGCCGACAACGATAGAATACTTTCAGCATTCCAATCGCAAAATGCGTCGGTCAGCAAGCCTGGACGCATGACCGTGGAAGAATATTTCAATGAAGCCAGAAAAGTCTTGCACAAAAAGTATTAAGACCTACAGGGTTGAAATAGAATCTTCGGCATTGGCTGACATTGACGAATTCACCGACTGGATTCGGGACAATATGTCGCGTATCGGTGGCGACCGATACCTTGATGCAATGATTAGTGAAGTATACACACTGTCAATCTTTGCCGACCTTTACCAAGTCAGCCGTTATGCCGACATCCGCCGCTACCATCCACGAGCCCGCCGAATGATATCGCACAATAAAAAATGGGTGTACATCTTCCATATTGAAGACGATGTTGTCGTAGTCGACCGTATAATAAAATCGAAACTTATCACAAAATAATCGAAGTATCCTTTCTCTGTGAAACAAAAAGTCTGGGAACTTGAAGATAATAGATTTGAAATAGAGAATAGATACCTCACTACATCATATCAAAAAATCGACTGCTATTATTCCGATTTTCAAAAAATCGGAACAATATAATTTATAATTTGGCGTTATTATGCCCAAAACCGGAACAATATGGATAAAAAAGAATACATGAAGGTGAGCGAGGCAGCTGTCAAATGGGGCATAAGTACGCGACGTGTTAGGTTGCTGTGCAGTGAGGGACGCATAGCAGGGGCATGGAGAAAGGGAGGATATTATCTTATCCCTGCAGATGCCACTCGTCCTTCAGACGGGCGAGTACGAAAGTTAACCAAAAATGACGATATACCATTGTTGCGACAGGTGAGCCTATTGCAACAAAAACTAGGTGACTGCCGACCGTTGTCGCCTGCTGAGGTGGCAGCTATGCGAGAAGAATTTCTTGTGGAGCATACTCACAACAGCACAGCAATTGAGGGTAATACGCTGACATTGCAAGAGACTGCCCTCGTGCTGCAAGGCATTACGATTGACCGTAAACCTCTGCGCGACCATCTGGAGGTGGTTGGCTATCGAGACGCATTCAATTATGTTGAGGAACTGGCAAAAGAGAAAAGACCTTTGTCAGAACACGACATCCGTTCTATTCATTCGTTGGTGCTTGCTGACCGTCGTGAAGATCGAGGCAGATGGCGCAGAGTACCTGTGACTATAGCTGGTGCCTTGACTACACCAGTGCAGCCTTATATGATTGAACCCATGATTGCCAGCTTACTGACCGACATGCAAACCACCTATACCAATCTGCACTCCGTGGAACAGGCAGCACTATTCCATTTGCGGTTTGAGGGCATACACCCTTTTATTGACGGCAACGGACGTACCGGACGTTTATTGATGAATTTGCAACTTATACGTGCTGGACTTCCCCCTGTGAATATTAAATTTGCAGACCGCCGAAGATATTATGAAGCCTTCGACGACTATGCCCAGACTGGTAAACTTACGGCCATGACCACCCTTGTGGCTGAATACGTTATTGAACGCATCAACAAACTAATACAAATTATCACTCAGATACGGTGAAGTTGTTGATGTGTTAGGATTTGGGAATTAGCCTTACAGGGAAACACCATAGGAGCTGGGTAACACAATATTGCCCATTGATGTAATACACCTTCCACGGGTGGATGCTCATCAGATAGCGTTTGAACTCTAGTGCCAGTTGCTGTTCTAGTTTTTCATCCAATTGTGCATGACAGACGACCTTGGCTATATCAGTCAGGTTGCCCAAAGTGTCGACCGAAAAATCAGAAACCATGAAACGGATACGCTCTTTACCATTAAGTTGGGGGTACTGCTTGGCTATCGGAAGGAATCCTAGCTGCAGAGTGTCCCAGTCTTTTAAGTTCTGCATGGAATGACCCTCTAAGTCGAAGCCTTCGCAGACTATCCTATTGTGGTACTCCACACTGTCGACAATACCTCCGCTGTGAACAGTCAATTCCATTTCGTTCTCGTAGTTACGGTTCCAACCTTCATGTGCATATCGAATCATCTTTCCACGAGCCAGCCGCAGTGTGCCCGAGTACCAGCGTGCCATGACAACCCCTTTGTCTTCGTAGGCTTTGAACACCTGCTGGATGAAAGAATCGGGCAGTGTGGTATCCACACATTCACCATCTTTTACCAGCCCCACCATAATGCTGTCAAGCACAAGTATGCCTCCGCGAACACTCCAATAGCCGACATATCCACCCCAATTGGCAGTCGACTGGCACCTGTCAGCAGGTAGGTTCTTATATAGTGCGGCAGACAATGACGAGTCGGCATCGGCAGGTCTGGCCAAGAGCCACCACTGCTGACCGCGATAATAAATTACATCGCTCTCCTGACCTGTGGCATAGGCCGACAAGTAGACAAAGCATAATACTATACAAAACAATATGCGCTTCATGACTAATGACGAGGGCTGAGGTGGATGTTGTCGTCGGTGAGGGTTGCGGTGACACCGAAGACGGTTGCAATATTCTGTGGTGTGAGACCTTCACGGAGAGGCCCTTGGTATTGGATGCCACCCTGATGGAGGAGCAGCAGGCGGTCGCAGTATTGCCACGCCATGTTGAGGTCGTGGATGACGAGGAGGATGGTCTTGTGCTGCTCGCGGTTGATTTGACGCAGAAGGTCGAGTATCTCGAACTGGTGGGCGATGTCGAGGTTGGAGACAGGCTCGTCGAGGAGCAAGATGGGGGTCTGCTGCGCCAAGGCGCGGGCTATCATGACACGCTGCAACTCGCCGCCACTCATCTGGTTGGGCTTGGCGAAACGGAGGTGCCAAGTGTTGGTCTGCTTTAAGCATTGCTCCACTATCTGCCAGTCGGTTTCGGACTCGTTCTGTAGGCGGTGCTGATAGGGGTTGCGACCCATGAGGACGGTCTCGAAGGCGGAAAATTCAAAGTCGGTGTACGGATGCTGACGGACAAATGCCATGTACTGAGCCAATTGACGGGCGGTGTATTGCAACACATTGTTGTCATCAAGCATGACTGCTCCTTCCTGAGGCGTGAGCAGTCCTGCAATGAGACGCAGCAAGGTGGTCTTACCGCAACCATTGGCACCCATGATAGCGTAGAAGTCACCGTCGTCGAAATGGGTGTCGAGACTCTTGAGTACGGTCTTATCGCCGTAGCGGCAGGTGAGGTTGCGGAGAGTAATCATCAGTATGATTTCTTATTTCGATAGAGGAGATAAATGAACAGGGGGGCTCCGACCAACGCGGTGAGGCTGCCTACGGGCAGTTCGGCTGGCGGGAGGATGGTGCGTGAGAGGGTGTCGCAAAGCAGTAGGAAAAGTCCACCGAAAAGAATCGCATAGGGAACGATGCGCCGGTTGTCGGGACCACATACGAGACGTATGCAATGTGGCACCACCAACCCAACAAAACCTATCACACCACAAGTAGAGACGCAGAAGGCGACCATAAGAGTGGTTACGAGGAGCAAAACCTTTTTGACACGTTCCACCTCCACGCCGAGGCTCTTAGCAGTCTCGCTGCCCGCCAAAAGCAAATTGAGGTCGCGACAATAAAAGAGCACCACACCGATACCTACCAGCACGATGGGTGCCACGATTGCCACGTCGGGCCAAGTGGCGGAAGAGAAACTGCCCATTGTCCAGAAGATGATGCTGTCCATCTTATCTTGATGGAGCACCATAAGGAAGGAGATGACGGCGGAGATGAGAAAGGTGATGCAGACACCTGTGAGCAACAGCGTGGTGGTGTGCATACGGTTGCCAATGGAGGCAATACGATAGATGACCACAATGGTGAGCAATCCTGTGGCAAGGGCACAGGCTCCGATGCCCAGCAGATACGCCTCCAGACCTAACAGGATGGCGATGGCTGCACCCAACGAGGCACCCGACGAGATGCCCAAGACATAAGGGTCAGTAAGCGGGTTGCGGAAGATGGATTGGTAGGCGGCACCGCATACCGAGAGGGCAGCACCTACCAGCACAGAAAGAATGATGCGCGGCAGACGGAGGTTGAGGAAAATAGACGAATGCCACATCTCGTGCCACCCGAAACGCACGGCACCCAGCATCGAGCAACCCAGCATGGCACTCAGCAGCAATAGGGTGAAGAGTACGTAGAGTGGGAAATGTGACTTTCGGGACATAATAAATAAGTTGAAAAGTGAAAATTGAAAGTTGAAAATTGAAAATTATCTAGATGCGGCTGTCAATTCTCAATCCTCAATTTAAAGGCGGCAGCCAATTTTCAATTTTCAATTCTCAATTTAATAAGTCTTTCATCGTGAAATAGCCCTTCTTGTCTTCGAGAAACTCGGCAGCCAACAGAGCACCGAGGGCAAGACCCTTGCGGCTCTTAGCGGAGTGGCGCAGGGTGATGGTGTCGATGTCGCTGTCGTACACCACCTCGTGTATGCCCGGCACCTCGCCCTCGCGGATGGCGGTAATGGGGAGCACGTCCTTCTTCAGACGGCGGTGTGCCTCGGTGGTACCCTGCTCGGTGACGGTCTTGCGCAGTTGCCACTCATCTTTGCGGTCGAGTTCCTCGATAATATCGTTTGCCAGAGTGATGGCAGTACCGCTGGGGGCATCGAGCTTGTGGATGTGATGGGTTTCGGCAATGCTCACCTCATAATCCTCATAGCCGTTCATCAGCTGTGCCAGACGGCGGTTGAGTTCGAACATGATGTTCATACCGATGCTGAAGTTGGAGGCCACAAAGAGCGACTGACCACGCTGCTGACAGTCGTGCGCCACGCTCTCCAGCTGGTCGTACCAGCCCGTAGTGCCCACCACAACGGGCATGTCCATGTCGAAACAGCGCATAATATTGCCCACCACGGTGGCGGGGGTGGAGAACTCGATGGCGACATCGCAGTCGCGCAAGTCGTCCAACTTATCCATCCAGTCATCCTCGTCATCGATGGTCACAACAACCTCGTGACCCCGTTCGTCGGCCAAAGCCTCGATGGCCTTGCCCATCTTGCCGTATCCCAAAAGTGCTATTTTCATATTAACTATAAAGTAAAAGGTAAAAACTAAAAGTGTCTCTCGTCAACATGTTTTAGTTTTTACCTTTTAGTTTTTACTTTCTTTCGGTGGAGTATACGGGAGTCGAACCCGTTACCTTTTGATTGCGAACCAAATGCTC
>CAMZFW010000020.1 GCA_947306225.1 uncultured Bacteroidales bacterium | reverse complement strand
AGGCCAGACAGAAATTGCTCTACATGAACATGAGCGACAAGGAGAAGCGCATCTACGAGCACCACATCACCGACCTGATGGTGGAGAACGACGTTCTTGAAACAGCCCAAATAGAAGGACACGCCAAGGGTCTTGCCGAGGGAAGAGCCGAGGGACTCGCCAAGGGTCTTGCCGAAGGGAGAGCCGAGGGTCTTGCCGAAGGGAGAGCCGAAGGGAAAGCCGAAGGAAGAGCCGAGGGAAGATCAGAGGGAAGAGCCGAGGGAAAAGCCGAAGAAAGACACAAAGTGGCAAGGAATATGAAGCAACTAGGCCTACCTTCCGAAATTATAGCACAATCCACTGGACTATCTATCGACGAGATAACGTCACTTTAAACAAGAACAATCAATCGAAACAAAAGGAGTCCCCGTCGTGTGGCGGGGACTCTTTTTTACACGTTGTTTGCGGACTGTAAACCTAATACTCAACCCATTTCGGATTTCGGATTAGAAATCTGCCACAACAAAAATACGTTAAGATGACTAGGTATACACTGACATTCTAATCAATTCTCGGCTTCGGACTTGAGGTACTTGTCGAACCAGTCGATGAAGTTGCGGTGCCAGAGGAGGCTGTTCTGCGGACGGAGCACCCAGTGGGTCTCGTCGGGGAAATAGAGGTAGCGGGCATCAAGGCCACGGAGCTTGGCAGCATTATAGGCAGCCATACCTTGTGAGGCTACAATGCGGAAGTCGAACTCGCTATGGACGACACAGATGGGGGTGTTCCAACGGTCTACGAAGAGGTGGGGTGAGTTGGCGTAGGAGTGGGCGGTCTTGGCATTCTTCTCCCAGTAGGGGCCGCCGAGGTCCCAGTTGGTGAACCAGTATTCTTCGGTTTCGAGGCATTGCTGCTCGAAGTTGAACATGCCGTTGTGGGCCAGGAAGGCCTTGAAGCGGTGGTTGTCGTTGTGGCCGGCGAGCCAGTAGATGCTGTAGGCACCGAAGGAGGCACCACAGGCACCGATGCGCTCGGCATCAATCTGAGGCATGTTCTGGGCGAAGTAGTCGGTGGCGGTCATGTAGTCTTTCATGCAGAGTCCGCCATAGTCGCCGCTGATTTCCTCACACCAGGCGGTGCCGAAGCCGGGGCAGCCGCGACGGTTGGGGGCGATAACGAAGTAGCCGGCACCGCTCATGACCTCGAAGTTCCAGCGGGTGCTCCAGAACTGGCTGACCATGCTCTGAGGGCCGCCTTCGCAGAAGAGGAGGGCGGGATAGGTCTTGGTGCTGTCGTAGTCGTAGGGGTAGATGAGCCAGACGAGCATTTCCTTGCCGTCGGAGGTGGGAATCCAATAGGGCTCGGTGCGACCCATGCGGACGAGGGAGAGGACCTCGGTGTTGATGTTGGTGAGCTGTGAGCCGGTCTGGTTGGTGTCGGCGAGTGTGTAACGGAATATTTCGGAGGGGTGCTGCATGCTGACTTCGTTGGCGTAGATGTCGTTGCCGCTGAGGGTGAAGCCGTTGATGTCGTGGATGCCCTTGGTGACTTGGCGGATGGCCTTGGTGGCGACATCGAAGGCGAAGATTTCGTTGGTGCCACGGTACATGACGACGGCGGCGAGCTGGCTGTCATCGTCGCTCCAAGAGATGGAGCTGACACCGTAGTCGAACGCCTCGGTGTAGTCGGTCTTGGTGCCAGAGGCGAAGTCGTAGACCATCAGGCGGAGCTTGTCGCTCTCGTAGCCGTCGCGCTCCATGCTCTCCCATGCCAGACGGGTGCCGTCGTGGCTGAAGACGGGGTTCTGGTCGTAGCCCATAATGCCTTCGCTGACGTTGACGGTCTCGCCGGTGGCGATGGTGTAGACGTAGATGTCGCTATTGGTGCTGAGGGAGTAGTCCTTGCCAGTTTTCTTGCGGCAAGTGTAGGCGATGCGCTTGCCGTCGGGCGAGAAGTTGAACTGCTCGACACCACCCCACGGACGCATGGGGCACTCGTAGGCGTTGTTGCCGATGACGTCGACGGCGTTGTCGATGTCGATCTTATTGTCGAGGGTGGCGAGGAAGATGTGGGGGTACTCGTCTACCCAGTTGTCCCAGTGGCGGTACATCAGGTCCTCGTTGATGCGGCCCGTGGTCTGGTCGAGGCCGACATAGAGTTTGTTGATGTCGTCGGGACGGCGGACGGGGAGGTCGGAGATGTAGAGAATCTTGGTGCCGTCGGGTGAGATTTTGAAGCCTTCGAGGCCGCCGTCGACGGTGGCGAGCACCTTCTCTGCCTTGCCGTTAATGTCGATGGAGACGATGTCGTTGCCACGGGCAAAGAGGAGCGTGGTGGCGTTGAGCCAAACGGGGTTGAACTCGCTCTGCGAGGTATTGGTGAGGCGCATGGCCTCGGTCTTGCCATCGGTGGGGATGAGATAGATTTCGGCATTGCCCTTGTTCTGCGCCATGTCGTAGAAGGTGGTGGTGTAGGCAATGGTGGAGCCGTCGGGGCTGAGGGCGTACTCGCCCATCTTGCCGAGTTTCCACATCAGTTCGGGAGTGAAGCGTCCATCCTGTACCGAGACGGCCGGGCGGCCGATGATGGATTCTTGTTCTTGTTTCTTCTTGCAGCCTGCCGTGAGGAGCATTGCCGCAGCCAAAATGATAACGATTTTCTTCATATTGTTCAGTATATTTTATTCTAAGGGCAACAATAAGTCCAATTTAATTTTTTGCAAAAGTACAACTTTTTTCAATACCTGCATATAAAAAATTATATCAATCCATGAAAAAGTAGTATTTTTGCAAATTAAAACAAGGGTCTCCGACCAAGGAAATGTACGCAGAAACATTTGACAACCAGAGTATAGCAACACTACGCCAGCAAGTGAGCGAGGCGCAAAAAATTGTTTTGCTATCGCACATGAATGCCGACGGCGATGCATGCGGGAGCATTCTTGGCTGCACATTGTTGCTCGACCAGGCGGCGGAGAAAAAACAATCTGTCGTACCCATCCTGCCCAACGGATGCCCTAAGACCATGGAATGGCTTCCGGCAAGTGGCCGTATCCTATCGGGAGAACGGGAGCGGAAGCGTTGCGAGACGGCTATCAAGGAGGCCGACTTGATTGTATGCCTCGATTTCAATACGGGGTCGCGTATTGACTTTCTGCAGGACGCACTGGCGGGTGCGAAAGCATTCAAGGTGCTGGTGGACCATCACCACAACCCTGCGAGAGAGCAATTCGACATCGTGTTTTCGGACCCCTCGATTTCTAGCACTTGCGAGCTGCTGCTGTGGCTGTCGGTCGAGACGTGGGGACGACAATATTTGAATGTCGACGTGGCACGATGTCTGTACACGGGGCTGCGCACCGACACGGGGGGCTTTGCCTTCAGTTGCAGCCAGCCCAGCTGTTTCGATGCCGCCGCACTGCTGGTATCATACGACATCCACCCTGCCGAGATACACAACCAAATCACCAATACGTTCACCTTCAACCGAATGATGTTTTACGGATTTGCCCTGAGCCATCGGTTGGAGATATATCCGCAACAACGAGTGGCGTTGTTTAGCTTCTCCATCGACGACCAGCAGCAATATGGTGTCACGGGCGAGGATATGGAAGGATTGGTGAACTATACGCTGATGATGACGGAGATAGCGGTGGGCGCACTATTGAGAGAAGAGCCTGGCCGTACCAAGGTGTCGCTGCGTGCCAAAAATGACGTGAATGTCAACCTGCTAGCGCAGGAGCTGGGTGGCGGCGGACACACCAAGGCGGCGGGAGCGACCTGCCCAATGCCACTGGACAAAACGCTGGCAGCGGTGAAACGGCTACTCGGCGTGGAAGGACAAGAACCCATGAAAAACCTACCGACCGCATGAAACGCTTTGTACCATACCTGATTATTGCCTTCGTGATGGCCGGATGCGGCGACCGCACACCTGTCATCGAGATAGCACCTGACAATAGCACGCGTTTCAAGGAGAACATGATAAACGCCAACCGTGTGGTCATCCAGTCGGAGACCACCCAGATTGAAGGCTACCTGACACGACGCGGCATGGATGCGAAGACTCTGCCCTGCGGCGCCTCGTATCATGAATACAAACATGGCAACGGCAGCGTTATCAACCCCGACGACACGGTGGTGGTCAACTACCGTCTGGAGGCACTGGACGGCACCCCCTTCTACACCAACCAAACCGACACTCTGACAGTGGGACGGAGGCAGGTGACTGTGGCACTGGACGACCTGCTGCTGGCACTGCCATGCGGCAGTCAGGCATGGCTCATTGCCCCGTCGAACACGGCATACGGCGTGGCGGGCGACGGCGACAGGGTGCCATCGCGCACAGTGATTGTTTATAACATTGTATCAATTAATAAATTTCATTCAAACAAATCATGAAAAAATTTTTAGTAATTGCCACTGTGGCATTAACCTGCGCTGCCTTTATGACAGCTTGCAACTCTAACAAATTTAAGAAAGGCGAGAACGGTGTCCTGTATCGCTTTGAGACCGTCAACCCCGACGGCGAGCAGCCCAGCGTGGGCGACCTGCTGGTGGGTGAGCTGATTCTGCGTCTTGAGAACGACACCCTCTTCACCAATGTGGGCAACCCCGACCGTATCTTCCAAGTGGCCGAGAACTGCATGTTCCAGGGTGACATCCAAGAAGGTCTCCTGATGATGCACACCGGTGACAAGGCCATCTTCAAGATTCCCGCCGACTCGATTGGCAACTTCATGCAGCCCAGCCAGATGCCCCCGATGTATGAGCAGGGCAAAGGCCAGTTCTTCTACTATGAAATCTCCCTCATGGACATCGTGACCAAGGACGAACTCGCCCAGGAGCAGGCCAACTTCATCGAAGAGATGGAACAGCGCAAGAACAACGAGGCCACCACTCTGGCCCAGTACATTGCTGACAACAACATCACTGCCAAGCCCACTAAGAGCGGCCTCTATGTCATCGTCAACAAGAAGGGCGACGGCCCCAAGGTGGCTGCCGGTAAGAAAGTGAGTGTCAACTACACTGGTCGCCTGCTCGACGGCACCCTCTTCGACACCAGCCGCGAGGCCGATGCCAAGGAAGCCGACAAAGTGCAGCCTGGCCGCACCTACGAACCCCTCTCATACGTTGTTGGCGAACAGCCCATGATTAAGGGTTGGGACGAAGGCATCATGGGTCAGCCCGCCGGTAGCGACATCACCCTGATTATGCCCTCGGAGCTCGCCTATGGTGGCCGTGGTGCCGGCAAGGACATCCTGCCCTACAGCCCTCTGGTGTTCAACCTGACTATCGAATCTGTCGAATAAAAACCATCCTCACCGACTGATGAAAAACATTGTCATTTTCGGCGCTCCCGGTGCCGGCAAAGGCACTCAGAGTGATTTCATCGTTGAAAAATACGGGCTTACGCACATCTCCACCGGAGACCTGCTGCGCAAAGAGATAGCCGACCAGACCGAGCTGGGCAAACGCATCAAGAACATCATGGATGCAGGACAGCTGGTCAGCGACGAGATTGTCATCGAGATGATTGACAACGCCATCGCCCACGACAGCAAGGGTATCCTGTTTGACGGTTTCCCCCGCAATGTGGCACAGGCCGAGGTACTAGACCAACTGCTTGCCAAACACGGACGCACACTGACCTGCATGGTACGGCTCGATGTGCCGCGCGAAGAACTCATCCGCCGCATGTTGGAACGTGCCAAGGTGAGCGGTCGCAGCGACGACAACGAGGAGACCATCAAGAACCGCCTTGTCGAATATGAGAACAAGACACTGCCGGTTGCCTCGTACTACGCCAAGCAGGGCAAGGAGGTCAAGATTAACGGTCTCGGCGACATCAAACGTATCTCCGACGACATAGCCGCCGCTATCGAAGCCCTTTGACGAATAAGCATTAACTAGAAAGTTCTAGAGAATCTAGTTAATCTAGATAATCTAGAACTTTCGTTATAAACATTACTGCCACTATGACATCCAACTTTGTCGACTATGTCAAGATACTAGTCCGCTCAGGCAAGGGCGGTGCAGGCTCGGCCCATCTGCTGCGGGTCAAATACAATGCCAAAGCAGGCCCCGACGGAGGCGACGGCGGACGGGGAGGACATGTCATTCTCCGAGGAAACAGCCAACGCTGGACGCTCCTGCACCTCAAATATACCAAACACGTGTTTGCCGAAGACGGCGAACACGGAGGCGAGAACCTCTGCACTGGACGCACCGGACGCGACCAGATACTGGAAGTGCCGCTGGGCTGCGTGTGTCGCGATGCCGACACGGGCGAGGTGCTGGGTGAAGTGACCGAAGATGGGCAGGAACTTATCATAGCCAAAGGAGGACGTGGCGGACTGGGCAACGACCATTTCAAGTCACCCACCAACCGCACTCCACGCTACGCCCAACCAGGCGAACCGGCAGTGGAGCGTTGGGTGGTGATAGAGCTCAAAGTCCTCGCTGACGTGGGGCTGGTAGGCTTCCCCAATGCGGGCAAAAGCACCCTGCTTAGCGTCGTATCAGCCGCCAAGCCAGCCATTGCCGACTATCCGTTCACCACCCTTGTGCCCAATCTGGGTATCGTGAAATATCGCGACGACCAGTCGTTCTGCATCGCCGACATCCCCGGCATAATCGAGGGAGCCAGCGACGGCAAGGGCTTGGGCATTCGATTCCTGCGACATATTGAACGCAACTCGATATTGCTGTTCATGGTCAGCTGCGAACAGTTGGACATCAACCATGAATACGAGGTGTTGTTGGAAGAATTGCGCCGATACAATCCAGAATTGCTCGACAAGCAGCGCATACTTGCCGTCACCAAGTGCGACATACTCGACGACACGATGATGCAGCAACTGCGTGGGCACCTTCCGCAAGGCATCGACAGCATCTTTATCTCCGCCGTATCGGGGCTGCACATACAAGAGCTCAAAGACCTTATTTTCCAAAAGTTGCAAACGGAGAACAGCGTGTACGACACTGAAGTGACCAACCCGTCAGACCCCGCATAATATAGACACAGATGGACCTGATACAAGCCGACACCGACCTTTTTCGATGGATCAACCAACACCATTGCACAGTGGCAGACTGGGTATTGTGGGTTGCCAGCCAGAGTTGGTCGTGGGCCATTGTACTAATCGCAGCCATCCTGTTCACCACGTTGCGACACGAACCACGCAAATGGTGGGTGGTACTAATCGGTATCGCGTTGTGCTTCCTTCTTGCTGACCGCACGTCGGTGTTCATCAAATATCTTGTGTGCCGTCCACGTCCCTGCCACGCATTGGAAGGAGTGCGCATGTTCCGTACCTCTTGTGGGGGCGACTATGGATTCGTCTCGTCACATGCCGCCAATGTCTTTGCGCTAGCCATGTTCCTCACACTTCGTTACCGCAAGAGCTGCAAAACGAAAGGTTGCCACTGCCTGTTTCCCCTATTCATTTTTATATGGGCAGCAGTGGTTGGCTATTCCCGCCCCTACCTGGGCAAGCACTATCCAGGCGACGTAATCTGTGGTGCCCTATTGGGTCTGTTATTGGGACTACTGGTTCACCTAATCATCCAACTTATTGGCACACTAATACATGACACCGTCAAACAAAAAAAAGTTGCCTAACAATGAAACAAAAATGCAACATTTGCGTTTATATAGGCGTGCTTACTTATTTCAAAAGATGTATTTGACGGGACGTCTCCTTCGAGGGGGGCGTTCTCGTTTTTAAACAACACTTTAGAATATGAACGTTCTCGATATCATACTGGCTATACCGCTGTGCTACTTCATCTACAAAGGGTGGCGGCGAGGGCTCATCTTCGAGCTGGCAGCACTGGCAGGCATCATTGTCGGCTGCTGGGCTGCCATCCACTTCTCCTCATGGGTTGCCGACCAACTGCAACTGGAGGGCGACAGCGCACTGCTTATTGCCTTCTTCATCACATTCATAGGCGTAGTGGTGGGCTCCTATTTCCTTGGCAAAGCTATCGAAGGATTCATCAAGATGGTCAAGGCAAACGCTCTGAACAAGATACTAGGAGCCTTGTTGGGCATGGCAAAATGCCTTTGTGTGCTCAGCGTGCTGCTCAACTTCGTCCTGCTGGTCGACTACAACCATATCATCATCACCCCCAAGGTGCAGGAAGAGAGTAGACTATACAAGCCTACATATAAAATCGGCAACAAGCTCACAGCCACACTTAAAACACATCTTCAAGAACTTCGAGCAAAACAAGATGCCCAATGCTCATCCTAGCCCCCATGCAAGGCCTCACCGAACTGATGTTCCGCAAGGCATACCACCAATGCTTTCCCGGAGCGTTCGACTATGCCGTCTCGCCATTCCTATCGCTCACCCATGGCAACTTGGCGGATGCATGGAAGAAGATTGACGACGTACTTCCACAGGACAATCAGGACTCCTTACCCGTCATACCGCAAATATTGGGCAAAGAGCCACTTGAATTTGTGGGACTCGCCAACCGACTATACGAAATCGGCTACAGTGAGGTGAACTGGAACATCGGCTGCCCTATGCGCCGCGTCACCGCCAAGCATCGCGGCAGCGGCATACTCCCCTACCCCAATGAGATACGCAGCATACTGGAACAGGTGGTACCCCGCCTTCAGCCACGGCTCAGCATCAAGATGCGACTGGGGCTCAACAGCCCACAGGAGATATTCGCCATCATCCCCATTCTCAACGACTACCCGCTGGCCAATGTCACCATACATCCCCGCACAGGCCGCCAACAATATGGCGGACAGGTGGATCTCGACACCTTTGAAGAGGTACTGCCATTATTGCGCCACCCTGTGGTATACAATGGCGACATCTGCACCGCCGCCGACTACCGCCGACTACGGCAACGATTCCCGCAAATTGCTGACTATATGATTGGACGCGGAGTATTGTACGACCCTTTGCTACCCATGCGCATACGCACTGCCGACGAGAACGGTGAGAATGACTTGGCACAGACGGAACATTTTATCCGCACACTGCTAAACGCCATCGACGAGGGCGACGTGCGCGAAGTGAGCAAGATGCGCAAAATCAAGGAATATTGGTGCCTTATCCGTCGCAGCCTGCCTATTACCGAGCAACAGGCCTCCACCGTACTGCACGCGCAGGACTATGGCAGCACCATTGCCTGCATCCACAACATACTTGAAACGGTGAATGAATTGTGAATAACTTTTTCTAAAAAAAGACATAATAAAAGTGGGAAACCAGCGTTAAGTCGATTAATGAAAAAAATTAAGGTTCTACTCATCCTCCTCATTCCTGCCCTATTTGCCCTCAGCGGCTGTGGCAGCCATAACGACACCTCCGACATGTCTAACGAGGAGGTTCTCAAAGTCCTCGACATTCAAATCCACAAACATCCGAAAAACGACAAACTCTATTACGACCGAGCCAAGGTGTATATGGAGATAGGGCGTGTGAACGACGCCATCGCCGACCTTTCGCATGCCGTATCGCTCAACGACAAACAGCCCGAATACCACATGTTGCTAGGCGATGCCTACCTCGCCAACGGCAGCATCGAACAGAGCTATGCCAGCCTGCAACGAGCCCTAGAGCTAGACCCTGACAACCAAGAGGCCACTCTTAAACTTGGCGAGATAGCATACTACAGCCACAATTACGACCGAGCCATGGAGTGCCTCAGCAAAGTCACCGCCAAAGACCCGCAGAATCGCACGGCTTTGTTTATGAAAGGCTTTATATACAAGGAAACGGGCGACACCACCAACGCCGTTGCCCTACTGCGTAAAGTCTGCGACCTCTATCCTAACTACGAGCCCGCATTCGAGGAGCTAGGGATACTCTATTCCACCCGTCGCGACCCGATGGCCCTGGAATACCTTAACACAGCCATACGCCTAGAGCCGCAAAACACTAACGCCCTTTACGCCATGGCGATGTACTACCAGGACATCAACCAAGTGGAGAAGGCAGAGGAATTGTACAAACAGATTCTTGACATCAACGCCAACCACACAAATGCCTGGCACAACCGAGGCTATATCGAATTGTTCGTCTACGGCGACTACCCAGAGGCCATCAATTACTTCACCCGAGCCATACAATGCGACAGTACCTTTGCAGAAGCATGGGTCAACCGTGGCTGCGCATACGAATTGTCGGGCGATAAGGCTCACGCCCTCGAAGACTTCCATACCGCCCTCGAACTCGACCACACCTTCCAACCTGCTATCGACGGAATAAAAAGAGTGTCGTAACACATGAATACAAATTAAAAACATCAATATATGAGCACATTAAAAGGAAGAAACCTAATTTCCATCACCGATTTCTCAAAAGAAGAATACATCGAGGTGTTGGACATAGCCGAAGGTTTTGAACAAAACCCCAAGCAGCGTATTCTTAGCGACAAGGTTGTCGCGACCCTCTTCTTCGAACCCTCCACGCGTACACGACTGAGCTTCGAGAGCGCAGCCAACCAGCTGGGTGCTCGCATCATCGGTTTCAGCGACCCCGGCGGCACCAGCGTGCAAAAAGGCGAGTCGTTGCACGACACCATCGTCATGGTCTCCAGCTATGCCGACCTCATCGTTATGCGTAACCCCAAGGAAGGCTCCTCGCGCTACGCTTCCGAGGTGGCGACGGTGCCCGTCATCAATGCCGGTGACGGTGCCAACCAGCACCCCACACAGTGCATGCTAGACCTCTACTCCATCCGTAAGACACAAGGCACACTCGACAACCTCAACATCGCCCTTGTCGGAGACCTAAAATACGGCCGCACAGTACACTCACTGGTTCAAGCCATGTGCAACTTCAACGCCACATTCCACTTGGTCTCACCCACTGAGTTGAAGCTCCCCTCGTCGGTCAAGGCAAGTATTAAAGACGCAGGTCTTAAATACTACCAATACACCGACATACGCAGCATCGTCCCCTTGGCAGACATTATCTACATGACCCGTGTGCAACGCGAACGCTTCCCCGACCCACTGGAGTATGAACGGGTGAAAGACAGCTGCATCCTCACCGCCGACATGCTGGAAGGCTGCAAACCCACTATGCGCGTGCTGCACCCCCTGCCCCGCGTCAACGAGATTACCACCGATGTCGACAAGACTCCCTATGCCTATTATTTCCGTCAGGCACAGAACGGTGTCTATGTACGTCAGGCACTCATGGCCGCCATCCTCGGAGCGAAATAACTACAAATCAACGTATCAACATATCAACATACAATCATGGAAACCAAGAAAGAACTCGTAGTGCCCGCCATCGAAAACGGCACTGTTATCGACCATATCCCCACAGAATTAGTCTACCAAGTTATTCACATCCTTGGACTTGAGAACTACAAAGACGAGGTGCTTATCGGCAACTACCTCAAAAGCGGCAAACTTGGACGCAAAGGCATCATCAAAATCAAGAACAAGCACTTCACCAAAGAAGATGTCAGCAAAGTTGCCCTCGTGGCTCCCTTTGTCACCATCATCACCATTCAGGACTATCAGGTGAAGGAAAAGTTTGCCACCGAAATACCCGACCACATCGAAAACTTTGTCATCTGCGCCAACCCCAAGTGCATCACCAATGCCGAGGCGGTGCCCACCAAATTCGACGTGGTGGATAAGGACAACCTCAAACTCCGCTGCCACTATTGCGAGAAATTCACCACCAAGGAGACCATCCACTTCAAGCTATAAAACATAGCCAAGATGAAACAATACTACGTCACACTTATCATTATCACCATCCTCCTAGTGCTGGCCGCCTTCTGCACCCTATGGTTTGCCGACGGCATCTTCCAGACCATACTACCCTTCCTGCCGCTATACTTTGCCGTGGTCACAGGGCTACAGCACTATGTCGTGGTGAAGAGCCTCTACAAAGACCCTCGTACCTTTGTCAAGAACTTTCTCGGGCTCACCGTCGGCAGCCTGTTTCTCCACCTTGTGCTACTTTGCATTTGGGCATTCACGCACATACCTACGGCACGCACATTCATCATTGCCTTCTGCATCTGCTACATCGTCTACCTTGCCTTCGAGACTGTCCAGCTAGTGCTCCTCGTCCGCAACAAACGTTCACAATAAATTGAATCCAAGTAACTTTTCCCGTCAGTAACACTGGCGGATATATGCACAACGCATATAAAACATGCCGATAGCACTACAATAAGTGGGTATTTTACCTAGGTTATTGTAGTGCTATCGGCATATTTATACACAATGGAGTAACGACAAGAATCTTTGCAGTCTATCTTTCAAACAATCCATCCATTGTTATCACATTCTGCAATACAGCGGTGTTTTTGCCCAAAACCACTCCATAAGGCGATACCAACGTCAAATGCAGTGTCTTATTTGTTACAGTGTCTTTTCTAAATAGTTCGCGACGTTCCGACATCCACTCGGCATAATCTTTTGTGACTTCATATCGACCTGTGCTGTATTTCATTTCACACAGGTTTATAACTTTATCGCCACGGTCGATCACAAGGTCTATCTGAGTCCCTTTGCCATCAATAGTACCACCCCAGGCACAGACATCATTAGCTATGCCCGCTATACCCAACGCCTTTCTAATTTGATTTATATGCAAAAGACACACCTGCTCGAAAGCATATCCTGACCATACATTGCGTTTCCCCTCTGACATAGTACTCCATGCATTTGCATTCATGCCTTTGTAATCTTTGACAAATCGCAAGTAAAACAACGTATACATATCCGTGAGTTGGTACATCGTGTCTCTCTGCTTCTTTCCATAAGCCCTGTACCGACGTATAAAGTCACATTTCTCAAGATTATCCATAACCTCGGTGATTATCCCACTCTCATCTTTTTTTATCTCAGCCATTATTTCGGAACGAGTCAGCCCTTTCAACTTCAATGACAGACATTCTACCACACGTCGGTAGATATGCGATGTGTTGAAGAGAGAACTGAACATGAATTCATATTCAGAACGAAGTATTGCATCCTGTCCAAAAAACAGCTCGTCTACATTCTGACGCAGACTGATTTCGGGACGTAACAAGGAAAGGTAATAGGGGGTTCCTCCCAATATCATATATGTATCCAGCACCTCTCCTCTCGACCAGTCTATACCAATGCTTTTCAAATAACGTTCGGTCTCATTCAAGGTGAATGGAGCAAGATGTATCGGCCTTGTGACACGGTTGTGCAGACCGCCTTTGTCTCCTAGCAGTTTATTTGTCATCCATGTTGTCGCACTTCCGCAAACTATTAGTTTTAATCCTATTCGGTCGGCGGCCCAACTGTTCCAAAACACCTCCAGCGCACGCAAAAATCCCGATTTCGGAGTGTCGAGCCACGGCAGTTCGTCTATAAAGAGTATCAACCTCTCGTCATTTGAGCGTGTCTCGAGATAGTCTCGTAATTGGTCGAAAGCCTCAAACCAATCCTTCGGACATGGCCGCCTCTTCCCGCTATGACGGTTCAGTTGCACCTGCCACCGTTTCAATTGCTCCGCACGTGATACCTTGTAAACACCCGATGTATAAAAATCAAACGTGTCCTTAAAGAATTGTTTGACAAGATATGTCTTTCCTATTCTGCGACGTCCATACACTGCAACAAACTCTGCCCGTTGCGATTCCACACAATGTTGCAGTATATCCTGTTCGTGTTCGCGACCTATAATCCGAGGGTTGTATTCCATGATTTTTACAATCTAAATTTTGTGCAAAGATACAAATAATATTTCAATCCGAGAAAAAAACATGCCGATAGCACTACAATAAGTGGGTATTTTACATAGGTTATTGTAGTACTATCGGCATATTTTACACAATGGAATAACGACAAGAATCCTTGCACCACATCATCAACCTAAAAAAGGAGACACCCGAAGGTATCTCCTTTTCTATATTACTTTGAAAACGTTCTACTTGTTCACCAGACGTTTGTGCACAAGGCCATGAGCGGTCTGTAGTTCTACGATGTAGACACCCGTGTGGGGCAGTTCAATCTCGATGCTTTCACCTTTCACGGCCACATCCTTTACAATGCGGCCATCAACTGTGAAGAGGCGCAAATGCTCCACCATCACACCGCCGAAATCGACTACGCAACGACCCTGTGCCGGATTGGGACGGAGCGAAATGCTGGCTTCGTCAATGTCAGCAATGCCTATTGGTGGGTCAGGCCTCGGTATCGAGTCGGTAGTCACGGAGATAAACACACGCGGAGTCTCGGCAGAATCGCCACAAAGGGCACGGACGTAGAAGTCGTATGTGGTGAGTTCGTCGAGTCCCGTGACGACAAATGAACTGTCAGTCACAGTCCTCACCGTGCCATAGCCTACCATAAAGCCGCTGCGGCCATATTCGACCTCCCAGCGGTCGGGCGTGGCAGAGTTGTTCCACGCCAATTCTACACGGTAATAGTCGTGGAAAGTCTCACGCAGGTTCTCCACACGTCCGCACGGACCAGCAAATTGCACTAACTGCAGGCTGTCGACAAACAGGCGCGAACCTCTATAACGTTCCTTCTCACCCACCGACGAGATAACCAGCACTATCATCGAGTCGGCTTCTGAGTACTCATACCCATCAGGCAAATAGTCGCCAATGGGGAAATAGTCCATGTAGAAAGGCTCGTAATAGACCGTGTCGTACAGCTGGAACAGATTTTTCGAACCCGCACCGACGATTGTGCGTCGATGGTTAATGCTGTCGTAGCGTGTCCCGATGGCAACGATGGCACCATAGTCGCGCTGAGGATGGCTGTGGTCGTAGATATACTTATAATATCCTAGCAGCCGTCCCGGCTGGAAACCGTTGAGCGGGAAACCACCCGAGATGTAGTTGTTAAAATCGGCCGTGTCAAGCAGGTCAAGCATCCACGACAAATCATCAGGATCGTCCAAAATCTGCTCCATCAACGGCAGAACTTTGTTTACATCCACGTAACCCGTCGATACAATAGTCGGAATGACGGTATTCACCAAGTCTGTGTCTAAAAACTGCGACGCGAGCGAATAAGCCATCGGCGAAAGCACATCTTCGAAAGTGAATGTCTGTACCACCAGCGCAGAACTGCCTTCTGGCGCATTTACGCTGTCGCGAAACACCTTTGCCAAAGGTATCGACGTGTTAATCGGCATCGGCATACCCATGACCGGCACCGTGTCGTCGATATTATACCTAGGAATATCCCATCCTTCGGGAAGTGTGTAGCCGTCATTGATAGGAACAGGAATCATCATCAGCGACAAGGTATCTCCCGGATAAGTGTTCCACTGCTCAAAGCAGCCAAATGGTACTGTCATTGTGTCGGCAATCTGCGCCTTTGCTGATGGGGCGGCAACCACGCCTGCCACCAGCAAACAAATAACAAGACAAAACTTCTTCATGGTCATAATGTTTATGGTGATTAATTATTAAATTGACATTATAATATTTAGTATATACCGATTACTTTTTCTTTCACATGAAACAAACATTTCAGAATGCAAAGATACAACTTTTTTTTCTAATTCAAAAAAAAGTTGTATCTTTGCATTCGCTTTGACCGAGAGAAATCTCTGCTACTAGCTGAAAATCAGGAGAGGTGCCGGAGCGGTCGAACGGGGCGGTCTCGAAAACCGTTGACCCCTTTGGGGGTCCCAGGGTTCGAATCCCTGCCTCTCCGCCAAAAAAAAACAGTGTCGCGCGACACTGTTTTTTTATTCTTACATCTTCTGATATACCACAAGTATGCCACCACTGACCTCAAACCTGTCGCCTAGCGACTCGTTGAGTGTTCCCTCCCACAGCCAGTTGAGACAGCGGTTTTCTATTGGATAACGCAGGCCGTTGACGCTGACAGCCACGTTGGGCGTGAGCGAAAATATCGACACCTGCTCCCCGCGATACGAATCGAAACTCCGCCGACCCAATACGGGACGAAATATGCCATAGTCCGTCACCATGCGGAGCTCTATGTTTGGAAACTCCGTTGCATAATATGCCAACAGGCTGATATTCCCAAGCGTATGGTCTTCGCGCAAACCTGTCGCTCCCAATATGTCGACCCAAAGGCCTCTGCCGTCAGGCTTCTCCCGAGCCTGCGAAACAGCATAATGCAATGCCTTCGACAAATCGTTGCTCTCCTGCTCCGAAACCACCTTGCGCACCACGTCCAGTCCTGCCCGGCGCGCCTCGTCTAGCACAGCGGTGTCCAGCGAATCGCCATCACCCACCACTGCCACCTGCCGCGCCTTGCCACACTCCGCCTCTTTCCACCAATTAAAATAATTTTTAAATGCTCCGTCGCAACAGACCACTCTGTCCGCTTCTGACAACAATGTCAATAGAAACCTCTTCGTTGGGAACAGCCCTTTCGCTAAAATAATGATATACATAAATGTTTGTCTATATTCTTAGTTTGTTTGTGCCTGCAAATGTACATTTTTTTTTTCAAACATCAAGAATCCATAGAATAGGGCAGTCGGAAGGCAGGCATGAAATAAAAAAATGAAACAATTTCTTTAAAAAAGGCTTTCATATAAAAAAAAAAACATATCTTTGTAGTTCATTTGTTATGCTTCTAGCCCTAAGGGGAACTCACATACTATAATAGTACTCAGCGCAATATCGCTATCGAACAACTCGAACAAATAAAAAAGAATAAGAAATAATTAACAACTTTTAACTAACAAATATCTCTTATCATGAAAAGATTCTTACGATGTTTGACGCTCATCGCCGCGCTATGCGTGGGATGGAGCGCGAATGCACAAGGTCTTGGAGTATATGAATACTCCACAGGCATTGATGCAAACAAATGGATTACGCTGACCGATTACACCGACGTTTCAGGATCGGGGTCGGGCGACAGCTGGGCTTCCTCAGTGATGAACATTGGGTTCACGTTCCCCTTTGGAGGCACCGACTACACCCAGTATTCGGTCAACTCGGACGGCAACCTGCGTCTGGGTTCCACCGTCACGGGAACAAGCAACTACTCGACTCCGTTCAGCTCGACTGCTGCTAACACCAACAACCCGAAGATTAACTTCTTCGGCTGCGACGGATACTTGGTGTCTGGCACCCATTACATCCACTCGCAGAACTTTGGCGACACCCTGCTAGTTGTCGAATACTGCTTAGGTCCTTACAACAGCACCTACCGCAACAACCAGTTCCTCTGGCAGGTACACCTGTACAGCACTGGCAAGATTGAGGCTGTGTTTGCCTCTGCCTCGAACCTCAATTCGTCCAATTCTCACTACATGGGTATCTGTGTGAATGCCAACGACGGCTGGATTATCAACAGCTCGCGCGAGGCAACCCACTTCACCAATGGCACAACCACCACCTATAGCTGGAGCAACACCACATGGCCTACCCCGAACACATACTTCACCTTCAAGCTTGCCACTTGTCCGCGTCCCTCTCAGATTGTTGTAAGCAACATCACCACTTCGTCGGCCACTATCGCCTTCTCTCCTGCTGGCACTGAGACCGCTTGGATTGGAAGTATCTCCGACGGCACCACCACCCTTAGCATGCCCCTGACCGACACGATGCTGACCGTGCCGATGCTTACCCCCAATACAGAGTATACCGTCAGCGTACGCGCCATCTGCGGCGCAGGCGATACCAGTATGGCTCAGACCACTACGTTCCGTACACATTGCTTGGCATTAACCGCCGCCGACCTTCCTTATACCGAAGATTTCGAGTCGTATGCCAGCGGTAGTAGCAACTCTATCGACCCCTGCTGGACAAAAGGAACCAACGGCACTACCGCCTACCCCTATCCTTATTCCTCCGCTGCCATTAACGGTTCAAGAGGTCTCTATTTCTATGGTTACAAGCCCTCTTCGGCCTCAAGCACTCAGGTTTATAGCTATGCTGCCCTGCCCGAATTGGCACCGTCACTCAATGCTGCGAGCTTGACGCTGCGCTTCAATGCCAAGCGTTATTCTACCACCACCGTTTATTATCGCTCGCTGGTACAGGTGGGCGTGATGACCGACCCGACCGATATCAACACCTTCGAAGTGGTTGAAACTGTTAATCTCACTTCCTTGCCCGCTTCGACAGTGGTTGACAACGAAATAAACCTTGCCAGCTATACCGGCTCCGGCAAGTATATCGCCTTCTGTGTGCCTCCAGTGGACACCTCTACCTCCTATAGCTACAACTACATATATTTGGACGACGTGGAACTGTTTTTGACTCCCACCTGCCCCCGTCCAACCAATATCGCTGCCAGCAACATCACCTCCAACTCGGCCACAATCACCATCACACCCCAGGGCAATGAGACCACCTGGCTGGCCACCATTTCCGATGGCACCACGACCACTACACAAACCTTCACCAATCCGGTCGTGAACCTGACGACGCTTAACCCCAACACAGAATACACCATCGCCGTGCGTGCCTTCTGTACCGTAGGCGACACCAGCGAGGAGCGCACAACCACGTTCCATACCAACTGTGTTCCCCTAACACTTGCCGACCTGCCCTATACCGAAGATTTCGAGGCTTACGAAAATGGCTCTGTCTATCCCATCAGCCACTGCTGGACCAAGGGTACCAACAGCACCTCCACCGCCTACCCCTATCCCTCTTCTTCTGCCGCTATCAATGGTTCGAGAGGCCTCTATTTCTATGGCTACAAACCTTCGACAGGCACACCCACTTATAGCTATGCCACCCTGCCCGAACTGGCATCGTCGGTAGACATGTCGAACCTCACCCTGCGCTTCAACGTCAAGCGCTATTCGACCACAACAGTGTACTACCGTTCGCTGTTGGAAATAGGCATCATGACCGACCCAACTGATCTCACCACCTATGAGGCTTACGGGATGATCAACCTCACTCCGTTGGCATCTGGTGCGGTGGAAAATGTGGAACTCGACTTAGGCGACTTCTTCTCCAACTATTCGGGCAATGGAAAATATATCACCTTCTATGTCCCCGCTGTTGATACCAACACCTCCTACAGCTACAACTACATTTATTTGGACGATGTGGAACTGCTAGTCACACCCACATGCCATCGTCCGTATCCTCCAGTAGCTGAAAACGTCACCAACAATTCTGCCACTGTCCACTGGACCGCATACAATCCCACCGACAACAACTTTGTGGTGGCTTACGGTGTAGGCACCGACCCCAGCACGATGGCAACCCTCGAGGTCAACGACACTACCACTACCTTGACAGGTCTAAGCGAGGCTACAGTTTATAATGTATTTGTGAAGACCGTTTGTTCTTCTACAGACATGAGCGACTGGAGCATCATGGCTTCGTTCTCCACTCATCAGACACCCGTTGTTGTCAACGCCGCCAACCCATTCTTCGAAAACTTTGAGAACAATCCGATGTGGGTGATGGCCAACGGCAGCAATAACCAATGGTATATTGGTAATGTCGTCAACAATGGCGGTGAAAACTCGCTATATATCTCCAACAACAACGGCGTTGCTAACGCCTACGGTCTCACCACCGTACAATGGTCCTTTGCTCAAAAGGCTCTAAGTCTTGCCGCTGGCGACTATGTGGTCAACTTCGACTGGAAAGCCAATGGCGAAGGCAACTACGACTACCTGCGCGCCTTCTTGGTGCCCATCGAGGTTGCGCTGACTGGCGACGTGAGTCCCACTGGCGACAGCCCCTACAACTTCCGCAGCGTGACTCCCTCCGGCTGGATTTCCCTCGACGGAAGCAGCAAACTGAACCAGCAGACCACCTGGCAGCACCGCACCGACACCGCCACCGTCACAACCGCTGGCGACTACAACCTCGTATTCCTCTGGACCAACGACGGTAGCGGCGGCACACAGCCCCCTGCAGCTGTCGACAATGTGAAAGTGCAGTACCTGCCTGACAACGCCACTACGGTCATCCTTGCCAACGCCAATCCGACGATGGGCTACACCATCCCCGAACCGGGCACTTACTACTTTGCAGCTGGCGACACCATGCGTGCCACCGCCATCCCCAACCTGGGCCACCAGTTTGATTACTGGCAATTGACCGCCGGTCCCATCCAAGACTCCATCACCGACAATCCTATCGCACAAGAGGTGCCGTCCTATATGGCAAACATGACAATCAATGCCACGGCCCACTTCTCGCCCATCATCTACACGGTGACTGTGTCAGCCAACAACCCCCTCATGGGTTCCGTTACCGGCTCAGGCAGCTATGCCTACAACACCACCGCCACACTGACTGCCACTCCCAACAGTAACTTCCGTTTCCTGCGTTGGAGCGATGGCGACACCAACGCCACACGTCTGTTGACAGTCACGAGCGATACCACTCTCACCGCCATCTTCGATTACATGCCCGTCACGGTGATTCTCACCAACGCTAACCCCACCATGGGTACTATCGTTCCCGCTCCCGGCACCTACACCTTCAGCGTGGGCGACACCATGCGCGCCACCGCCATCCCCAACCAGTATCACCGCTTCGTGAGCTGGACATTGAGTGCCATGGGCATGAGCGAAGATGTCACCATGAACCCCGTGAGCGAGGTCGTCCCTCTGTTCCTCGCAGGCATGAGCTTCAACATCACCTGCAACTTCGAGGAATACCACCTGCCCGTATTCGACTCCATCTACGACTTTGAGGATTCCACCGCCGACAGCAGCTGGACCCTCATCAACGGCACCGTCGCCAACCAGTGGGTCATCGACAACGCCATCAGCAACGGTGGCAACCGCTCGCTGTATATCTCCAACGACGGCGGCGTAACCAACGCCTACACCATCAGCTCCGTATCCTTCTCCTATGCCTCCATTGGCGGCTGGATGGAGCCCGGTATCTATAACATCTCTTATGACTGGAAGGCCAACGGCGAAAGCAACTACGACTACCTGCGTGCCTTCCTCGCCCCGATCGACTATGTCTTCACGGCTGGTCAGACCCCCATTGGAACCACCTCTGCCAACGGCTTCATCAACACTGTTCCCGATGGCCTGATTCCGCTTGATGGTGGTACGAAGAAGAACCTCTCTTCTAGTTTCACTACTTATAATAATGTGGGCGTAGCCATTACCACCCCGGGAGAATACAAGATTGTCTTCATGTGGGCTAACGACATCAGCGGCGGCTCGCAGCCTCCCGCAGCCGTCGACAACATCACTGTGACGATGCCCTCCTGCCCGGCTCCTGCCGCACTGGCCGCCACAGACATCACCGCCAACAGCGCCACCCTGTCGTGGTTTGCCATACCCGGTGTGACCAACTACACCGTCGAATACGGCTATGACACCACCGCCGCCACCATGGCATTGGTTTCGGGCAGCAACACCTTGCTCGCCGGCCTTATCGACAACACGACCTACTATTTCCGTGTTCTGTACACCTGCGATTCAAACGAAGTGGCCAGCAACTGGTACGAATTCAAGACCCTCTGCTCGCCCATTGCACCCGCAATGCTACCCTATAGCGAGAACTTCGACAGCTACACCACCTCCACTACTGCCGCCACCGGCATCGAACCCGACTGCTGGACTCTGGCTCATCGCGACGTGTCAATCACAAGCAACACCTACCTCCCACAAATATATTACAGCACTTCCAATGCTCACAGTGGCAGCTACAGCCTGCGTCTCTACTACCGTTGCATCTATGCCATGCCCGCTATCGACACCAACATCAGTGCTCTGCAGATGGGCTTCTGGGTAAAACAGACCAGCTCCAGCTACCGTATGATAGTGGGTGTGATGAGCGACCTGATGGATGAGACCACTTTTGTCCCGGTCGACACCATCATCAACTCCTCTACCAGCACTTCCCAGTACCACGAGGTCAACTTTGCCAACTACACTGGCAACGGCCACTTCATCGCTTTCCGCAACATCACCACCGCATCCTACAACTACAGCTATAACTACATTGACGATATCTTCGTCGACCTCATCCCCACCTGTCCCGCTCCCACAGGCATCACTGCTTCGCTATCCGATGCTAGCACTGCCGTTGTCAGCTGGACACCGTTCGACTCCACTCAGAACAACTTTGTGGTGGCTTATGGCTCGGGCAACAATCCCGACTCGATGATGTTCGTTTACAGCAACACGACTTCTGCCACCATCTCCGGTCTCTCCGCCGAGACTAACTACAACTTCTACGTCCGCGCTATCTGCAGTCCTGCCGACATCGGCCCGTGGAGCATTCCTGCCTCTGTCTACACCGGCTACTGCCAGCCCACGCCCACCTCTATCGACAATCAGGGTATCACCAATGTCACCTTCGGTACTGGCGACGAAATCGTCAACAACAGCCAGCGTCCTACCAGCTCACCCTACTATGGCAATTACTACAACCAGATAGGTGCCGCACAGGTGGGTGACTCGGTCTATGTGGACATCACCTACGCCACCGGCTACACCTATGGTACCATCATCTGGGTCGACTGGAACAACAACCTCACCTTCGACGGCAACGAAGTGGTGTTTGTAGGCACAACACCTAACACCAACCCCACCACCCTCAATGCCTCCTTCATGGTTCCTGCCACACAGGATACCGGCATCTACCGTATGCGTATCGCTGGTGCCGACAGCTACTACGACAGCTACACCGGCTCCATCGAAGCAGCAGCCAACGCCAATCCCTGCCCCAGCAGCAGCTACACCATCGTACACGACTACAGCCTCCATGTGTTGCCTGTTGACAACTGCGGCAGCACCTGTCAAATCACTATTGAGGGTGTTGACAGCTACGGCGACGGTTGGAATGGTAATACAATTACCATCATACAGAACGACAGCACTATCGGTACCTTCACCCTCGATAATGGCAACTCTGGCACTGCAACCTTTAGTGTTTGCAGCAACTCGCCTGTCGTGTTCACTTGGACACCTGGCTCATACGCCTACGAGACTTCGTTTGCTATCCACGATGGTAGCGGAGCAACTGTCTACACCTGCTCTGACGGCTCCACCTTGTCCGACTCAGTGATTTTCACACTGAATACTCCTTGCCCCAGCTGTATGGTTCCCAGTGTGGAACTCACCAGTTTGAGCACCAACAGTGCCACCATCAGCTGGACCGACAACAACAACAGTGCCACCTACACTGTCTATCTCAACAACACGGTCGCTGCCACTGGCATCACCACCAACACCTATACTTTCACCGGTCTCACCGAGAACACCGATTATACCTTTGGTGTTCAGGCCAACTGCTCCTCCACCGATGCTTCTAGCATAGCCACTGTCTCCGTGCACACTCCCTGCGTAGCCGTTGCAGTGCCCTTCTACGAAAGCTTCGACACCGCCAGTGTCACCCTCGGCTGCTGGAGCGCCTATAGCATGAACACTGCCAACAGCGTTCAGCTCTCCACGTTCAACACCACTGGCATCGCCCTGCGCTTCAGCTCCTACAGCTCAGCCTCCGACTACAACCAGTATGCCTTCTCGCCCGTGTTCAACTACACTGGTACCGAGAACACACTCAACCTCAGCGTAGTATATGCCACCCACGGCAGCGGAGACCATCTGTGGTTTGGCTACATCACTCCTACCGACACCGTGTGGACCACCAACTACTACTCCACTTCCGGTGAGAGCGACGTGCAGACCTACACTGCTAACATCCCCGCCACGGCTACCCAGATTGCATTCCATTACTATGGCAGCTACGCCTACTACGCATGGATCGACAGTTTGAGCGTCACCGTTGGTGCCTCCTGCCTGCCTGTCACCAACCTCACTGTCGACAGCCTCGGCACTTACTCTGCCAGCATCAGCTGGACTGGCGATGGCAGCTCCTACACCATCTACAACGA
>CAMZFW010000019.1 GCA_947306225.1 uncultured Bacteroidales bacterium | reverse complement strand
GTGCTATGACCGACTTCTCTGCCCTGCTCTCCAATCCCAAGCTATTCCTTATTGGTGCAGCTGCCCAGGTGGGTATATTCGCCGCCTATGCCGGTGCTTTGGCGCTGGGCTTTATGCCCAACGAGGCTGGTGCTATCGGCATCATCGGCGGTGCCGACGGTCCTACGGCCATCTTCCTCTCCAGCCAGTTGGCTCCCGACCTGATGGGTGCTATCGCCGTGTCGGCCTACTCCTACATGGCCCTTGTCCCCGTCATCCAGCCGCCCATCATGCGCCTGCTGACCACCGATAAGGAGCGCCGCATCCGCATGAAACCGCCACGTCAGGTCTCCAAGCTGGAGAAGATCACCTTCCCCATCGTGGGCCTGCTTTTCTGTGCCTTCATCGTGCCTTCGGGTCTGCCTCTGCTGGGTATGCTCTTCTTCGGTAACCTATTGAAGGAGTGCGGTGTCACCAAGCGTCTGAGCGAGGTGGCTAGCAACGCCATCGTCAACATCTGCACCCTCCTCATCGGCATCACCGTCGGTGCCTCCACCCAGGCCACCTCGTTCCTCACTGGCCGTTCGGTGCTTATCTTCTGCTTGGGTGCCTTCTCGTTCATCATTGCCACCTTCTGCGGTGTCCTTTTCGTGAAGTTCTTCAACCTCTTCCTTAAGGAGGGCAACAAGATTAACCCGCTTATTGGTAACTCAGGTGTCAGCGCCGTTCCCGACGCTGCCCGTGTGTCGAACAACGTGGGTCTCGAGTACGACAGCACCAACTACCTGCTCCAGCACGCCATGGGTCCCAATGTGGCCGGCGTGGTGGGCTCCGCCGTCGCGGCTGGTATCCTGCTTGCATTCTTGCACTAAACCCAAATCGGTCATTAGGCCGACTTTTCATACCCAAATCCCCGAAAATATCTTTTCGGGGATTTTTTTTGTGCAACAAATAACAAAAATTGAGACTCTGCGTTATTAATGTAATATGTTGAAGAAACTCGCATTGTTCATCTCACTCCTGTTCCTACACACTGTTCTTTATGCGCAGTCGGTGGAATGCTATGTTTCTATTGATGTAACTGACACCTTGTATGTCTACAACGCTTTGGGCGATATTGATTCCGTACGCTTCCAGTTGAGCGCCCCCTCCAATGCCGACAGCCTCCATTGGTATCCCGACAGCCTCTTTGCCGACCCCACCGCTACCTCCCAGTGGCTGACCCTTGGCTGCAACGACAGCATCAATGTCAATCTCAACGCCTTTTTTCACAATATCAATCTGTTCCATTGGAAGCAACCAGGCTTTCTCCAATCCCATACGGGTTATGACTATATCGACTCCCCCACCGACGGCGACCTCTGCCAGCCTAGGAGCATCACCATGAACGCCAATCCCCAGTCGCTCTGCTCCGAGTTGACGATGGGCAATTACTCAAACTCCATGATTATCCGTACCGACACGCTCCGTTGCTATGGCGATTCGGTGCCGCCCTTCTTCGATTACGACCCCACTCAACTCTCTGCAGTGGCCAACATGCTTACGCACTCGCTGTGCCAGGTGCCTTTCGACTCCGCATATAGCCCTTTCTATGTCGACACCATCCTGATGTGGGATCCCAATCGCAACCACACCTTTGTCCTCAATATGTCCCGTTACCGCTACTACTACAACGGATACCACGATGACACATTAGCCGCGCTGCCCTCTATCGTCTATTCCATTCATATAGACGACACCGCGCATCATTTCTTTTCCGTGGGACATATTATTCCGCTGCGCGACACCACGCTGGTCTTTACGTCAATAGAGCTGCCCCAGACCAATGTGCCTCCATCACAAAGCAACGTCAGTACCCATCACTTCAACTTCGTCCCACGGCCTCACGGTGTAGCAATATTCCGCTTTTATGAGACTCCTACCGCCTATTACAACACGGTACCCTATCTCTGCATCAACCGTTTGGAGATGCTGGGCGACTGCTGGGCGACCGACAGCCTTCTGCTCACTGGCCCCCGTTGTGGCTGCATTGTCCGCGACACCATGACGCGCAGCATCTGCAAATACCAACTGCCTTACCAATGGGACTCGATCGCTTTCCCTCAGCCGGGCATCGACTCTGTGCGCAGCCGTTCCATCAATTGCGACACCTTCCGCATCCTCCAGCTCTCGTTGCTCCCAGACGACACTCTCTCCCGCCACGACACCATTGTCGAAAACCAGCTCCCGTGGCTCATTGGGGGCGAAACCTTCACAGCCTCTGCCATCGACACGCTCTTCCTCCCCGGCACCTTACCCGCCTGCGACACACTCCTCTATTACTGCCTCACCGTCATCGACAACATCTACGACACCACCCTCACCTATATCTGCCACAACCAACTGCCTTACAACCTCGCCGGCACCAACGTCTATGGCGACACCGTCCTCACCCAAACCCTTCTAGGTAGCCTCGGGCAGGACAGCATCGTCACCCACATACTCCACGTTAATCCCGACAGCGACACCACCCTATACGACACCATAGTCTCCAGCCAGCTGCCATGGGGGTTCCTCGACAGCCTCTTCACCGACAGTGTCAGCAATATGCCGTTCGTCCTTGCTAACGAGATAGGCTGCGACAGCATCATCTACTACAATCTGTATATCTTCTGGGAGGGCGACCACTGCGACAGCTCGCTCACCTTCTACAACGTGGTCACACCCAATGGCGACGGCATCAACGACCGCTTTGTCATCGGTGGACTTGTAGAACAACAATGCTATCCCTACAACCTACTTATCATCTTCGACCGCACAGGTCGTGTGGTGTATCGTGGCGAGAATATCTATAGTGAGGAGCAGTTTTGGGATCCTGCCACCACCCGTTCGCCTGCTGGCACCTACTTCTACCGCTTCGTAGGTCGCGGCATCCACCACGCCACCCAGCACAACGGCTGCATCGAAGTGCTGAAATAGGAGGTAAAATGAATTCGTTAATTCGTTAATCAAAAAGATTCACACATTCACACGTTAACACATTCTCTCAACTTCTTAGTTCTTAGTTCTCACCTCTTACTTCAAAAGCATCTCTCTCGGCCAGTTCTGATACCATATCTCGCAGGCTCCGTTGGGGTTCTCTTCGAGTAGCACGCCCACGCTACCATTTTTTAGAAGAGTGAGGGAGGAATAGACTGATGGTCCATCAAATAGCAGTACGGGATCCTGCCATGTCTGTCCTTCGTCGTAACTGACAAAAATACTTACATTCCTACGCTCCATTGAGTTGGGAATACTATGCAAAAGTATGTTGCAGCTGTCGCCCCGATCGGTGGCTGCCACGCGTAACATGTCGCCGTTGCAAGCATTGCTCTTCATACACTCCCATCGTCCCTGCGTGCCCCATGCCAAGCCTCCATTGGTAGAATAGTTGTAGCCTCGCGCTCCCGTTTGACGCACACTTATCAGCACTCGTCCGTCCACCAGTTCCATCAGCTTCGCCTCGTCACCACCCTCATAGGCTCGTTGCGACACGTTCCATGTCAACCCATTGTCGTCGCTATATACCACAAAGTTATCAAGACGGTTGTTGTTTTTCAACTTCATGGCAGCGGCAAACATGATGCGTCCGGCGTAAGTGCCTCGGGTCAGCCGCAGGCCGTTGCCCGACCCAAAGAACGAGGCTTCGTAGCTGCGGCATTGCGGCCTAGTGGCCTGATTGCCCCACAGCTGAAATGTGATGTCCTCTGGCTCGCTCCATGTCACACCTTTATCGCTGCTGCGACACACATAGCTGCGTATTGGGTCGCTCTGGGTGGATTGGAACAGCCCGTTGCCGCCAACGAACACGCATACCACGTCGCCATTGGCGCACTCTACCAAGGCGGCATCGCCAAAGCCATGTTTCCTGCCCGTGCCCTCTGCTAAGGTCTGAGGCTCGCTCCACGTCCGACCATTGTCAAGACTACGACGCACTACCAGGTCAATGTCTTCGGGCAGGTCAGACTCGTTGTATTTGCGTTTGTCGCAGACTGTAAGCAATGTGCCGTCGCTCAAGCAGCAGATGGCAGGTATGCGCCAGTTAGTGCTGCCGTAGTCGCCCGGACGATACAGGCATTGCTCGTAATACACTATCGAGTCCTCCTCGGGCTCATTTGGTTCTTCAATCTCAGGCTTGTGGCAGCCGCACACGGCTGGCAACATCAATAGGGCTAGTATCAAATATTTCATGGCACATAGGTTTCTTTATATAACGCCAACCCTCTTTTTTTATTGCCTAGAAAGAAAAACAACTAGAGCCTCATAAAAATAAATTGGCTCTTATGCTATATTTGACTGTTTTTTCAACAGCATCGAAGATGGTGAATCTTAATAACCCATACAAGAAACCGTTAGGTTTCGCAGTGTGGGGTAAGGGATAACCCTACTTTTCAGCGTCCCAGAGGGACGCGACATTTGAGAATATGGGAAAAATCAGTCATATGTTATATTAGAGCGATTAATTTTTAATTATTAATTTTTAATTTCTTCGTATCTTTGTACAACGAGAGTGATTACGAACGGTTTCGAAAGCCGTTGGTTGCTAACAATTTATTCTTTTCTAATGAAAACTTTAGTCAATATTTTCGATGCTCAGGAGCCTTTGGCAGCGTACATGTTTCTGAAACAGTATTACGAGGAAGGCGACCGCCTTATGTTTATTTCCACCAAACAAGACCGCAACGCCGTGGCACCCTATGCCGCCCTGTTCCAAATCCCCGACACGATGATTGACTATATCTGGCTCCGTCGTAGTGAAGACAGTTACATCTATGAGCGCATCTGTCGGCATCTCCGTTCGCGCGTGCCGTCGTCAGCCACCTACTGGGTCAATCTGGCTGGTGGCAGCCGCTATTTGGCATTAGCCGTCCAACACCTATTCGCCAGCTACAACGCCAAGTTCTTCTACGTACAGACGCGCGAAAACGTCATTGTCAGTTCCGTCTTCGACGACAACTTCAGCGACAACGACGACGTGGTGGAGCCGATACGCTACCGTATGTCATTGGCGGAATACTTCAAGCTGAACGGGCTCAATCACGACCTCCATAGCAAACAGCATACCCCCATCCGCACCTCCGACGATGCTGGACGTATTTTCGACTGCTTCAAGCGACGCCGCCTCTCGCACCGTGCCTTCAATGTCATCGACCAACTGCGGGTGCAATACCGTGGCACTCGTCATCCCTTGCCGGTACGCGACATCATGTTTGGCTCACCCCATCGGCACGAAGCCATCCCTGGCATCAGGGAGTTGCTTACTGCTTTCGGCTTCGTACCAGAACAGTCTGACCAGCTTTCTCCCAAAGAGATTGACTACCTAACGGGCGGCTGGTTCGAGGAATGGGTATATTATAGGCTCCTCGAGTTGGTCTGCCCTCAACAGATTGCGCTGGGAGTGCGTATCTTTCGTCCGGGTAGCCAGCACAACAACGAACTCGACGTGGTCTTCATCAAAGCCAACACGCTCTTTGTCGTCGAGTGCAAGACCGGCGTTGCCACCGACCATATGTTCAACGAGATAGTCTACAAGGTCAGTGCTCTGAAAGAAGTTATCCTAGGCATGGCGTGCCATTCTTATATCTTCACCCTCAAGAACGACTACGACCACCGCCTCGCGCATGTGAGCGAGATGATGGGCGTGAAGCTGTGTGCCAAAGGCACCCTCACCAATCCCGACTTAATGAACAAAGTCGCCGACCAAATGCGCCACATCAGCCACGAGGACAACTGACGAGTGTCTTAATAGTGACCAGTGTTTTTTGACCTGTGACCCGCGAAACGAGCGCATTCTTGTCACTGTTCACTTGTCACAAGTCACAATAAAATTCCTAATGACCTAATATTCCTCCCTTATCCAATGGCTGAAGAAGTAGTCTCCAACACGATAATACCCTTCTGCATCGGTCAGTATATCTTTCCCCATAAGACCTTTGATGGCAGATTGTACCGAACTTGCGGATTCTAATGCATGTCTCTTGATAAAGGCGGCAGAAGTGACAGACTTAACTGTGCCTTCGCGTGCAATGGCTTGCAAGACACATTTCTGACGTGATGACAGCATGCTTAATTGTGTTTGGTATGAACTTTCCTGAACGTTGATGATATTGTTTTTGGCCGTTTCGATTCTTTCCTCCGAACAGGTCTCACCTTTTCCTGTGATAGCAAAGAGTTCGTTCATCATCATCTGTAGATACCATGTTGTTCCACTATAGTCATTATAAACCTTTTCTACAACATTATTTCCCAACTTTTTGTCATACACCGAAAAGAGCCTTTGGGCAAAATCGGCATATATCGTCATTTCCAAAGGTTTGAGTTCCATGAGTTGTGCACTCTGATAAAAAGGTTTTGCCTTAGAGTGAAACATCTGGCTTATGGTGTGCTGCTTGCTTCCACTGAATATAAAAGAGGTTTGGCGACAGTTTTGTATCAGTCCCCGAAGTGTTGCCTCCACACGCTTCTCTTGAAACTCTGCGATTTGCTGAAACTCATCGAATGCTACGATACACGGCTTGGGGGCGGTCTCAAGATAGGTGAATATTTCCTCCAGTGTGGCTGTAGGGTCTTCTACTGCACCTATACCCAATTCGAACTTGGGTTCTCCTGTTATTGCATCAATCTTAAAACCCGCCCGAAGCGATTTGAGTGTCTGAAATATAGCTTCCCAATGCTGCGTTTTTTTTGACTTCAACTGTTCAAACACTGTCTTTCCAAGGACATAGCACATCTCCTGCAAAGAAGTTGTAGCATAGAGGTCAATAAAGAAGGTGTGGTAACTGTTGCAAATCTCCTTTTGTTGAAATAGATGATGTATCAATCCTGTCTTCCCCATTCTTCGTGGCGACATTAACACTACATTTCTGCCATTCTCAATTTGTTTGATTAGGAATGATGTTTCTTCTTCACGGTCGCAAAACAACTCTTTTGGAATGCGTTTTGATACGATAAATGGGTTATTTATATTATTGTTATTCATATTATTATTAATTATTTATTTTATAATTATTATAATTATAATAATTGCAAATATAATAATAATTTCTGATTCTACAAATATTCATCTTTTTTATTCGTATATTTGTGTTTTTTTCTCTTGGATTGCTTTTATGGCAGGAATCCCCAGACTTTGCAGCCTGCGTAGACTTTTTCCATATACAGGTAGGTTTCTAATACGGTGCTGCACTCGTACATTCGCTTCAGCGAGGAGTCTTCTTTGCAACGCTCCTCGCACCGTCTCACCAGATAGCGGAAGCGTCGAAAATTGCGGTGGTAGTAGTTTGTTTCCATATTGTCGATATAGACATAATATTCGTCAATCAGACACTGTGCTGCCTCCAGCAGCCAACGCATACTCTCCACATGCATGTCCAGCTCCCACAGCCGGTCGCTGTACGCCTCCGTCAGGCGGCTGTCGCCACGCATCACGGCGGGCTCGTCAATCTCCCATTCGCGTCCCTCTTCCACGCGGGTATGGTATTCGTCCAACTGTTTGTAGTAGTCGGCTTTCAGTTCTCTTAATTGCGACGGTGGAATGAGCGTTTTCTCTCCATTGCTCCATGCCACACGTTTGCCAATGATTCTTTTTCTTTTCTTTGCCATAATTTTTTGTGTTTTTAATGGTTGTACATGTAAAGTGTTGCCAGAATGTGTACTGGCAGAAATAATCGCTCACCTGCTGCCTGCTTGCTATGTCAAAGTTCTCTCCGCCAAAAGGGCATAACAATCCCCTTCAACGGTCGCCCTCGGGCAGGCCGGTCAGTCAACAAGGTTACACAAAACTATGGTATAATGGTATTTAATGCATGGTCTGCTTTTCTATTTTGTACTGCAAAAATACACTTTATTTTTTAATTTGATAAAAAAATCTCTCGTGACTCCCCCATTTATACTATAGTTATACTATATTTATACCTTATTTATACCTTATTTATTCTATTCTAGAATAGTATAAATATAGAATAAATAAGGTATAAATAAGGTATAAATATAGTATAAGTAAGAAAGGATGGAGGGAGCTAGTAGGTAGTCAAGGGCAGTTTGCGAGGCAGTGGCGGGGAGCAGAGTGGCAGTAAAGTGTATGGCCGCTTACTTGTCGGCTTTCTTCTTGGCCTTGACGGACTTGTACTCGTTATTGAGTCCCTCGATGATTTCGTCGGTGATGTCCATGGCGGGGTTCATGTAGAGGGTGGGGCTGTCGTTGAAGGTTTTGCGGAGGATGATGTCGAACTGCTGGTTGTCGGCATTGTACTCGCGGACGAAGGCGAAGATGCGGTTGAGTAGTTCGATGTTGGAGTCCATCTGTTTCTGGAGTACCTTGTTGGTGAGCTCGGCTTCGAGGGTGCTGAGTTTCTCGGCACGCTGTTTGAGTTCGGCTTCTTTGGCCTGCTGTTGGCTGAGGGTCATGGTCTCGCCAGTTTGGAGGAAGTTCTGATAGTCTTTCTGGAACTGAGCCATCTGTTGCTGGTAGTTCTTTTCCTGCGCATCCTTATACTTGTTGAGTTCTTCTTGTAGGTCGATGGCGTACTGGTATTTGGCAAGGAGGCTGTCGCTGTCGACGCAGGCGACCTTTAGCTGTCCGTCTTCGGGTATGACGGGCATGGAGGCATTGGGGTTGACTTTGCTGGGGGTGCCTGTGCCGGTGAAGTGGAGGATATAGAGGACTACGAGTCCGATGAGAAGCAGGATGTTGAGGATAGCAAGCCAGGTGTGGCAGTGCCCTTTGTGGCATTTGGGCTCGGTGTTATCGCACGGAGGTTGAGGTGCGGGACTCTCTGGCTGGGGTAGCGGCTCGGGGTTGGCGGGGTGCTGCTCTTGGACTTCTTTCATTTCGATGGTGTCGACGCTGTTGTCGTCGACGGGTTTGTTGAGGTCTTGTTGGATTTCCATTGTGGTTGTTGTTTTTTGTCGGACAGGTCTGATGGGTCGGATGAGGTCGGACTGGTCGGACGGGTGATTATTCTTATTAATTATCTATTTCTCCTAGGGTGTCGATGGCGCGCTGGACGCGAGAGATAGTCTCCTCTTTGCCGATAGTCATGACAAGGGTGAGCATGTCGGGGCCGACAGTGGTGCCGACGACGGCAAGGCGCAGAGAGTTCATTATCTGCCCCATATTGAGTTCGTTGCCTTTGATGTAGTCTTCGAGGAGGGCTTGATGGATGGCATCGTACTCGAAGGGGACGGTGTTGAGGATTTCGATGACTTTGGCCATGTGGGTTGTCATGCCGGGTTTCCAACGTTTGGCAACAGCTTTGGGGTCGTATTCGGTGGGTGCGACAAAGAAGTAATGGGTCTGGTCCCACAGCTCACTGGGGAAGGAAATGCGTTCCTTCATCATGCCACAGACTTTGACAACGTACTGAAAGTTGAAAGTTGAAAGTTGAAAGTTGATATCGTCGGCAATGGTAATGCCATGTTCTTTGAGTTGGGGGAGGAACATCTCAGCGAGCTGCTCGTCCGGGCATTTCTGCAGATATTCATGGTTGAACCATTTGGCTTTCTCGACGTTGAACTTGGCACCGCTTTTGCTGATATGCTCGATGCTGAACATCTTGATAAGTTCATCCATTGAGAGAATTTCCTGGTCGTTGCCAGGATTCCAGCCAAGGAGAGCCAGCATGTTCACCACAGCCTCGGGCAGGTAGCCACGTTCGCGATAGCCGCTAGAGATTTCGCCCGTCTCGGGGTTATGCCAGTCGAGTGGGAATACGGGGAAGCCTAGACGGTCGCCGTCGCGCTTGCTGAGCTTGCCATTGCCGTCGGGTTTGAGTAGCAGAGGCAGGTGGGCAAATTGGGGCATGGTGTCTTCCCAGCCGAATGCCTTGTAAAGCATCACATGAAGGGGTGCTGAAGGCAGCCATTCCTCGCCACGGATGACATGAGACACTTCCATCAGGTGGTCGTCGACGATGTTGGCGAGATGGTAGGTGGGCATGCCGTCGGACTTGAAGAGCACCTTGTCGTCAAGCAGGCGGCTGTTCATGGTCACATCGCCACGGATAAGGTCGTGGACGGTGATGTCGATATTCTCAGGAAACTTGAAGCGTACCACGTATGGCTCCCCAGAATCGAGACGACGCTGCACCTCGTCGGCTGGCAGCGCGAGACTGTTCTCCATGTCGGCACGGGTGTTGCAGTCGTATTGGAAAGTCTTCTTCTGAGATTCGTATTCTTTGCGCTTGGCATCCAGTGCCTCTGGACGGTCAAAAGCATAATATGCCCACCCATCGCGGATAAGTTGGTCGGCATACTGGCGGTACATAGGCTTGCGGTCGCTTTGGCGGTAGGGACCGAAATTGCCACCAATGTGGACTCCTTCGTCGAACTTGATGCCCAACCAGTCTAAAGCTTCAATGATATAATCCTCAGCACCAGGGACAAATCGGGTTTGGTCGGTATCTTCAATACGGAGAATCATATCGCCACCATTCTGACGGGCGAATAGGTAATTGTACAATGCAGTGCGCACTCCGCCAATATGTAGCGGACCTGTGGGGCTGGGTGCGAAACGAACGCGGACTTTTCTCATATTATTTAATAAATTGAAAGTTGAAAAAGTGAATTCGTTAATTCGTTAATGTGTTAATTCGTTAATCAAAGATTTACACATTTACACATTCAATCATTCACACATTTTATTGTCGTGTATTGTGTAAAGCGCTTTTTGCGTAGCAAATAATATTGTATCAGCAGCAGACTGTTCAGTGTGCAGCTGACAGGCTTGCTATCGCGACGACGACGCTTCTTCAGTTGTGGCAGCCATCGGTAAAAGGCCTTGTGAGCTCTCGCAACAGCCCAAAACTCCTGCGGTTTCCTTTCTAACAGGAATTTGAACGCCGCCACATAGTCGAGCACCACGCGAAGCACCATCACCCATGCCAGTCGGCACTGGGGTAGGTTCTTATAGAGCAGTGCCATGTTGTTGCGGAAGTTGAGATAGGTCTTGCGCGGATTGGACTTAGGCAGGGTACCGCCACCAACGTGATAGACTACCGACTGCGGACAATATTCCACACGATATCCAGCATTCTTGGCACGCCAGCAGAAGTCTATCTCTTCCATGTGCGCGAAAAACTCGCCATCGAGGCCACCCAACTCCTTCCACACGTCGGCCCGGACGAACATGGCGGCTCCTGACGCCCAGAATATCTCACGGGCATCGTCATACTGGCCGTGGTCCTGCTCAAGTGTGGTGAAGATGCGGCCACGGCAGAACGGATAGCCATATTTGTCGATAAATCCGCCTGCGCCACCGGCATATTCAAAGGTGTCACGTTGGTCATACATCAGTAATTTGGGTTGGCATATAGCGGTCTGCGGGTTCTGCCGCATCTGTGCAATCACTGGCTCAATCCAATTGGGTGTTACCTCCACATCGTCGTTAAGCAGAACATAATAATCGGCATCAATTTGCGCCAAGGCACGGTTATAGCCCTCAGCAAAGCCGTAATTCTTGTCTAACGGAATGACACGCAGGGTGGGATATTGGTCATGTAGAAAGGCAAGGGAGTCGTCGGTGGAGCCATTGTCGGCTATCACCACCTCGGCATCGCCCGTGGTGTGGGCTGTGACCGAGGGGAGAAAGCGTTCGAGCATGTGCTTCCCATTCCAATTGAGTATGACGACAGCTGTTTTCATTAGTAACTTAAAGTTATGGGGTTAACGGGTTTAGTGGTATATCTGCAGGACGTTTGCGTTTCCATCGGCGGTGCGACCACAGCCAGTACTGCGGTGCTGCATCGATGGTGTTGCCTAGATGCTGTATATAGCGCGAAATAATGGTGTATTGCGGCACCTCGCTGGGTTTGTCGCACAAGAGGGTGAACCGCACCTCATAGCGACCACGGCTGGTCTTCGTCACATCGTAGTATATGACTGGCATATCGTACTTGCGGGCAAAGTACTCGGCACCGTACAAGAACGGGGTCTCTTGGTGCAGAAACATAGTCCAGAAACTCTTGCGCTCGTCGTTGGGCGACTGGTCGGAGAGCATCATATAGGCGACCGGCACCTGATGCTGGCGGTAATATTCCATCGTCTGGCGCACAGTGGTGTGGTCAACTATCTCGGTGCCGAAACGACCTCGACGACGGGTGACGTAGTTTGCGACCAATTTGTCGTTGAGTGGCTTGCCGACACCCACACCATGGTGCATCAATTGGAAGTTGAGCGATGTAATCATATACTCCCAGTTGTTGTAGTGGGCGGACATGAGGATGATGCTTTGACCTTGCTCATAGTAGCGATTCACCAGCTGACGGTTTGCAAAGTGATAACGTTGCATGATGGACTGAGGTCGGGCGTATAGGTTATACAATCCCTCCACCAGCAGGTCGCTGATGTGGTGGTAGTAGGCTCGCTCAATTCCGCGTCGTTCGTTTTCCGTACGTTCGGGATAGGCATTAGCCAAGTTGGTGCGCGTCACCTTACGGCGGTAACGCACTAGATAATACACCACAAAATAGATTATATCAGATAGTATCGTCAACCTATATCAGCTTCAATATCCTCTTTCAAATTGTTGGCCCACTTCGCCAAGGGTGTTCTCTTCCAATTGGTTCTGACTTAGCATACGTTCCCAATTGGGCATGATTATCTCGCCTCTGGCGTTGGAGTTCAGCAGCTTGTAGTAACCACTGCGGAATTCATCCCAAAAGAGGAACACGCGGTTGGGGAAGTCGTTCTCCAAACGATTGTAACGCCACAGCTGGTAGGGCAAGTAATATATGTGGCCTTGGTTGGTCGGCTGAGCCTGTACGACTGAACTGGTCTGGCTGACACCCTCCTCGGCTTCAGCACCAATGGTGTGGATGTACAGGGCTCCAACAAAGTTCTTCTCGTCGCGGACATGGTCTGGGGGACCATATTGTAAATACACACGGCCACGGTCAGTCATATAGCCGCGTGTCTTGGGATAGCTAAAATGCTCGTCGACATACTTTAGGCGGGTCAGATACTCATTCCATTTGCCTTCGGGGTCAAGCATATCGCGACGCAGCCAGAAATGGTAAAGGTAGCTCTGCTTCTCGGCAACATTATTTCCCTTCACAATCTGGTTGGCAATTCCAACCTCATTAGGCGAAGAGACTGGGTATAGCGCACTGATATAGTAGTTCAGCTTTTCCTCATCTGTTATAAGGGCGGCAAATGAGGTCGCCACACGTTCTTCCGCCATGGCATCGTCGCCAATGCCAGGGTTGGAGCGTTGGAACGACATGCTCTTTCTCAGCAATGCATCCCCCTTGAGGTTACGCACCTCTGCCAATAGGTTGTAGTTGCCCGATGGGAGCATCGAAATGTCGATAGTTCCATATATAGGATTATTTTTCTTGGCCGTTGCCTTACTGATATAAGTATCGTATGCGGCAATACGGAGACTTGTCTCCTTCTGTTCTATCGAAAAATATACCGAATAGGGCTGACTGCCCAGTTCTTTGTCTAAGTTGTAGACCTCTATATAGGGATGCAACTCAGTAACGCTGGAAGGAATGAAATCGTTGATATACGGCACCATGTCATACCCATTGCGCGACAGCATGTTGGTTGTCTCTGTCGGTGTGGCTGATGCCATCAATTGTATGTTCGACATCGACGGTGTATTTGTCTGAAAGTACACCAACAATTTGTCATTAAACACATAGGGGCTTTGATCCGATGCCTTGTCGCGAAGGGTCAGTTGTAGGTCGTAGATACCATTGCCTAGCGCAAACCGTTGCAAGTCGAAAAAGGTGAAGTTATCCGATTCCAGACTACTTGTGTAGGGGCTGTGCAGGTCGTACTTCTTAACATACGCCACTGTGTCGTCCTTTTTCACCAAAATGGTCACTTCTACTGTGGCGCGATATTGCCCCGATTCGTCCTTCACCAAGTTCAACGACCATGCATTGAAACTCAGATAGGTCTCTACATAAGGCTGGTTCCCTTCAGGCAGGTAGAATGCCGAATAGCCAAACAGAGCCGAGAGCCTCTTCTCTTCCGCAAACGAGGCAGACGCCAACAATAACGTCAATAGAAAAATAGTTATTCTTTTCATTCTGCGATAATTATTATCAAGTTTAATCGTTATTCAAAGCACAGACCACCCTCATCCTTAATTATTATATAACGACTTTTACCCGCTCTTATTGTGCATAATTATAAATAAAAGTTATTAATTGCATTTTTTTGTGTATTTTTGCATGATATGAGAACCTTGGTTTTTGCAACAAACAATAAACACAAACTGCACGAAGTTAGTGAGATACTACACAACAAAGTGCTAATAAAAAGTCTCTCCGACATGGGATTGGAGGGCGATATTCCCGAAACGGCGGACACCTTGCAGGGCAACGCGCTCCAAAAAGCCCAGTGGGTATGGGATCGTACCCACACAGACTGCTTTGCCGACGACACAGGCCTCGAGGTTGAAGCCCTCTGTGGCGCACCCGGTGTCTTTAGTGCCCGCTATGCCGGAGAACACTGCTCCTTCGACGACAACATCAACAAGCTCCTCACCGCCCTTGACGGATGCACCAACCGCCGAGCCTGTTTTCGCACCGTCATCTGCTTGATGGAGAATGGCGTGCCACGCTATTTCGAAGGTCGTGTCGACGGGGTCATCCTCACCGAGCGATACGGCTCAGACGGTTTCGGCTACGACCCCATCTTCATGCCTGACCGCTTTGCCGTCAGTTTTGCCGAGATGCCTCTCGATGTGAAGAACAAGATAAGCCATCGCGGTCTCGCAGTCGAAAAGCTTGCCAACTACCTTAGTTCCTAATTCCTAGTCCCTACCTCAAAAATGTACACCCAGGTCTATCCTTTGCAGATTTCGCAAACCATGTCGATGAGCGACTCCTACATTCTGGTGCTGAACGCACCCGACCAAGGCAAGCATGTCCCCGTCCTCATCGGAGAAGCCGAAGCGCAGGCTATCATCTTGGCTATTGAGCAGAAGGAGGCACGCCGTCCACTCACTCACAACCTGCTCAAGAACATACTCGACGAATACATGCTCACTCTCAAGAAAGTCACTATCGACCGCTTCGACGAAGGCATCTTTTATTCATCCCTCTATATCAGCGACGGCTTCTCCGAGAAACGCATCGACAGCCGCACCAGCGACGCCATAGTGCTAGCCATCATGCAGCACTGCGACATCCTGATGAAGCTCAACGTGCTAGAAGAGACCTACATGGAGCCCAACGCCCTCACCGACAATCTGCCTCGTCAAGGTGGCGCACCAGCCCACAACGACACCCTCGAAGACCTAGAACAGCAACTCAAAGAGTGTGAGGCAAACGAGGACTATGAGCAAGCCGCCGAAATCCTCAAACGAATCAACCAAATGAAAAAATAACCCATAACACCCCATTAACCCCATATCACCCCATTAACCCCATAACACCCCCAAACCCCATGATCCACAAAATCGACGAAACCGCCAACTATATCCGCCAATGCCTTGGCTCACGCCCCATGCCACAGATTGCCATCATCCTAGGCAGCGGCCTCGGCCTCATGGCCGACCGTATCGAAGACCCCTTGACCATCCCCTACGCCGGCATTCCCAACTTCAAACGCTCCACAGCTATCGGCCACAAAGGCAACCTCATCATCGGCACCCTCGGCGGCAAAAACGTCATGGCCATGCAAGGCCGTTTCCACTACTACGAAGGCTACACCATGCAGGAAGTCACCTTCCCCGTGCGTGTCATGGCACGACTGGGCATTAAGACCCTCTTTGTCAGCAATGCCGCCGGAGCTGTCAACCCCACCTACCGTGTGGGCGACATGATGGTTATCACCGACCACATCAACCTCTTGCCCAACCCGCTCATTGGCCCTAACATGGACGAGTTCGGCCCCCGTTTCCCCGACATGACCACCGTCTACAGCACCCGCATCCGCAAACTTGCCCTTGACGAGGCATCACAGATGGGCCTGACCCTTCAACAGGGTGTCTATGTGGGTGGCACCGGTCCCACCTACGAGACTCGCGCCGAATACCGCTACTATGCTGCCATCGGTGGCGATGCCGCCGGCATGTCCACCATTCCCGAAGTGATTGTGGCTCGGCACAGCGGTATGGAAATCTTTGGCATGAGCATCATTACCAACCAGTCCAACGACCTCAGCGACACCTGCCTCAACGACGGTGACGACGTGGTGCGCCAAGCCAACCTTGCTGCCGAGAAGATGTCCACCCTGTTCGAACGTGTGATTGCCAAACTCCCCACACAGGAATGATCAAAGCAGCTTTTTTCGACATCGACGGCACCCTCCTCAGCTTCAACACCCACCGCGTATCGCCCGGCACCGTGCGTGCCTTCGATGCCCTGCATGCGCATGGCGTCCGCACCTTCATCGCCTCTGGCCGTCCTAAAGTGTTGATACCCGACATGCCCATCTCCTTCGACGGCTACGTCACCATGAACGGTGGCTACTGTTTTGTCGGCGACCGTGTGCTATTGAAAAACCCTATCCCCCAGCAAGAGACCGACCGATGGCTGCAATACGCGCAGGACAACGGCCTCTGCACCATGCTCTTCACCGAGCACGAAATGGCCATCAACACGCTCACCGACCCTGTCGCCAACGCCATCCACAGCCAGCTGCAGTTCGAGATGCCGCCATTGGTGCCAATCGAGCGGATGTTCGGTAGCGAAGTCTACCAAATCATCGCCGTCATGCCCGCCGCGCGCGATGCCGAGGTATTGGAAATGCTTCCCCATTGCCGCCTTCCCCGCTGGCATCCCCAGTTCAGCGACCTCGTACATATGGACAACAGCAAGGCCGTCGGCATAGAGAACGTGCTAAGCCATTTCGGCATCGACCGAACCGAATGCATCGCCTTCGGCGACGGCGGCAACGACATCGAGATGCTCGAATACTGTGGCATTGGTGTGGCGATGGGCAATGCTGACGACACCGTCAAGTCCCACGCCGACTACGTCACCACCTCCGTCGACGACGAAGGCATTGAGCAGGCTCTTATCAACCTGCACATTCTTTGAATTATCTTATTGCAAGAATGCCACATAAAAAGTCGGGGACAGACCAGCTGCCCCCTACTTAAATTTCTTTACTTCTTATCCTTCACTAAGCGTACCGACCAACCGAAAAAGTTTAAGTTATAACTACTCGGGTACATATAGTCATAACGAAAATAGACATAGTACGCATAACCTTCGTCTACGTGCGGAGTTGATGTCCAATAACAACCCTCCATTCCAACCTGAGCGACATCTGTACTCCAACGGTAGCCTGCAGCAGGCAGGAATACTGCCCCTGCCGACTCCATCTTCTGCCACTGGGTCTCGGTGTAAACATTACTACCCCAATCGTTATATCCGGGATGGAATGTACAACCCGACGGCAATGTCCAATTGTCAGGCAGAATCACCAGTCCGCGTGTCCTATTGACCTCGCTTGTAGCACTCTTGTCGCTAGCATCAGCTCTGTCAAGCAGGAGATAGTTCCACTCGTCATGGCTCAGCATGCGCCAGTCACCATCCATGTAATTACCCCAGTCGTTGAATGTGCGGTATTCCCCCACATTGGTCGACGTGTTTCCAGGATTGTTACCTGTGCCCCAACCGAAATAACCACCGAATTCCCACTGGTTATCAACGAACTTACGTCCACCCACGTCAAGATTGCCTGATGCAAAATAGACCTGTTTGGCCGCCCCGACCGAGAAGACTCCCCTAACAGTACCCTCCGGTGGATTATCTGGTGTTGACGGATTAGACGGGTCTGGTTCAGGTTCACAACCCGCCAAAAATGCTCCCGCTGCAAAAAAGAGCAATAATGCAATTAATTTTAGTTTCATAGTAAAAGGCTATTAATTAATTAATGCAAACACTGGCCTGTGTTCACATTTCTCGCCTACAAAAATACAACTTTTTTCGCAATATCCAACCTTTTCGAGATATTTCCAGCAGGAATTCATGTTGATACAATCCCCCTAAAATCAAGAACATCAAATAATATCTTACCTGAATAAAAACGAAATAACAGATTGACACTATACAACATACAAAGTTTGTTATTTCAACGGAACTTCGACAAGGCATTCATATTGACCATCAATCAGTTCTGTTTAACTTATTGTCAATTGTTTTAAGTTTCGCAAGTGTTTAGACTTTATAAATATTTGAATTCCTTTACTTAACCTCCAAACGCCATTTGCGTATAACAATTAATAAACTAAAACTGTGATTGTTTCACAGCGAGATAATAATCCAAATTTATACAATGAACATCTAAATGGTATTATAAATCAGTATATTAATTCACTTGCGAAACTTCAATCAATTGTTTTTATTGCTGTGTCAAACCAAGGATACAATGCCTCTTTTAGAGCAGGTGTACTATCAAAAACATCCTTCAACTCACATCGTCGCATTTCATAGAAAGGACTGTCTAACACTCTCCACCACAAATATCCATTCAAGAATCCACCAAATTGTGAAAATAGCCTCTCTGCCGCATTCGGGTTCTTACCACATGATACTCGTAAGATATAATGTTGGTAATAAATCTCATACCTTATTTCTACATAGGTTTTTGAAGAACCCTTATCCCCACAATAATACCGTAGATAGTCCGAGTCTCTATTGCCCTCGTCTTTTCTCCAGCCACTCTTTTGCCACATTTTAACAGCGGTTTTCCATCGAAACCCTTTGGGTTGCTGTCTCACGGTATACCCAGAAGGTAGACATCCGATTTGTGGAAACTCATTATATCGGGTAGTCCCTGAGGCTAACGAAACAAACAAACCATCACCTTTTGCGAGAGGTCTAGGTGCACCCCCCCCAAATAATTCATAGCGAAAGCATTGTACAATATCAATCAGCCAATTACGGATTTCCTTGTCATTACGTTCATCTATTTGGCAGCGTGCAGTAAGGATATTGTCTGTACGCTCCAGCACTACTTTAAAATTCTCTGGAGCCATGTGTACAGCAATAAGTGATACTTGATATTGCAACTCAATCTGTTGCTTTTCGCTAACAGAACGTCCCAGTGAAAGATTACACACTAAATGCAAATAGTTCTGGTAGATTTGTAATTTCTCTTCGTACACTCTTTCTTGCTTCAGTTTGTCAAATTCTGAATTTGTTTGATTTTTCAAAAGCAGATCTGTTATCAACGCAGTAATAGCTGCGGCTAGCACTGCTGCAAAAAACTGCTCAGGAACTTTTTCAAATTCAATCAAATGTAATGATACTGCCAATATAAACATTAAAACAAATAGAGCCACACTAGCAATGATTGTGTTCTTTAAAGGTTTCAAAGACGATTTTTTTCTCATATGACTATATTTTTATGACTACAATTTTACCTGAATATTTTCAATTCCTATTATTATATCGTTCAACTGTTGGTGACTCAGCCCTTTAATCAAACTGTACTCTTTATCGCTGAGAATCATCTGTGCATACATAGCAGCTGCAGCTTTAACTCTTATCTTATTGAAAACACAGAGAGACGGGTCAAAGAGACCCATGTCGCCACGATGACTATAATTCATCCCATAGCATGGCTCACAATAAGGATAAATAAAACATCCAGTACATTTCGGACTCAATTCCAAACCATTCTTGTTTCGCAAGTCATCAAACAGTCGGTCTATTTCTTCCTTGTTATATGGTATAGAGAAATCATTTACAAAAGAATGGCATGGGTATGGATGACCCTTCATATCATAGGTTGAAATATTGGTGCCTGCACCGCAAGCCTTGTTTTTGGGGATGCTTCCAGGATGAGCCAACAATGCGGGTGACAAGTCAATTAACGCACATGGGTCTATGTCAGGATGAGCCAAATAATAATCTATCAAGAGTTTTAATTGTGAGGCAAATAATGGTGCTGCCACTTTCATATCCCAATCCACCTCCATTGCCAATGATGGATTGACCCGAAACCCCATATCTCGAATGGCCATAATGTCATCAAACATATGTGACAATCCATCTGGATTAACCGTCATCTTTACCCTTTGTAGAGGCCAATTTTTTAGAAAGAAATCAAAATCAATACAATCAAATGAGTCACATCGGTTTTTATTATGAGTGTCACGACCACCATCGAGACTTAATATCAATGCAAACCTATCACGATTATAAGAAAGCCATTGCTTCATCTCATCATTAAGCATAGTACCATTGGTCGTTGCCATCAATCGTAAATGTCTATGACTATAGTTCTCCCACAGCCATTCGCTCAGCCTTCGCATCAAGGACCACTCCATAAATGGCTCCCCACCATGGAATATAATGTCGAACGAGTCGAAAGCAGTATCTTTCATCTCTCGTTCAAGCACATTTTGCATAGTGACCTCATCGGCAGAAGCAGTATTTTTACCTCGCTCATAACAATAAACGCAGCGGAGGTTGCACCGATTGGTAATTATGATAAAAATGTTTTTTGTATTTCGAGAGTCTTTCATATCTTTAGATCGTTTAGTATCATCTGGGCACCGATAATAAAATCACGTTTGGTAGCGTTATTCATTTGTCTAATCCTGATATGTTCTGGACATTCGACGAACATACGTGCAATCAAGGCTGCATTCGCCTTGTGTGTCACTTGAAACATGGCACACATAGCAGCTCCCAGACGAGCATCATATTGTAATGAGGCGACCAATGCAGGACAAGAACAGCATATTATTTGTGCTGGACACCGATAGCACTCGTCGTGTATCACCTTATATTCCATCAATGAGATATCCTTTGGCATAATATACCAAGCTCCGTTATTGAAATAAGGTGTGCAACGATGGCATCCATACCGAACACCTTGAGTGTCTATACAGTGCATATTATGATCTGGCTGGCATATCTCTGGTACAGTGTGGTTGCCCACATAATTCAGCGATTCGCATAACTGACTAAAAGGCATGAACTCGGGATGTTGCAGATAGTATTCAGATAAAATGGCCAATTGTTTGGCCCACCGGTCTGGGTCTCGACTACTATCCCAATGACAATCATCAGCCAGTACACACTTCACTCTGAATCCTTGCTCGTGCAGTTTTATTACACTAGATGCCAACTGGTCCATGTTTTCTGGACAGGCCACCATATTAACCTCGGCATTTGCTCCATATGTTCGAAGAAAGAATCTGATGTCTATTTTGTCATATGAGCCACAACGGTTACGGTTATGCACTTCGCGAGAACCATCAAGGCTAAGACAGGTATGAAATATATCTTTGTTCTCTGTCAACCACTGTTGCACCGCGCCATGTACCAAGGTTCCATTGGTAACAGTCTTCACTATAACTTGATGGTCGTGATAATTTGTCCTGACATAATCAACTATCTGACATATTAAGTCGAATTCCATAAATGGTTCACCGCCCATCAGCAACAATCTCAACTGACTGTCTCCTATTGCTACCTTTGCTTCGTCTATGGCCTGTTTAGCGGTCTCAATCGTCATTGTGCTTTCACGACGTTTGTCGCAGTAGCAATAGGAACAACGTAAATTACACCGTTCCGTGATAAGCAACGACAACTGGTATGTTGTATTATCCATATCATAATTATTGTCAAAGGAAAACGGGGAATACAGGCTGAAATCCGTATTCCCCATACATGCAAAATACTCAGCCAGTAAAACCGTTGGCACAGCCACCTCCCCAGCACGTTCCACAACCGTCAAGGGTGTTGTGCTGAGTGCTCACAGCATTACTGCTGTTCAACGTGTTTTTCAGGCTCTCTAATTTTTGCATTGCTTCTTTGGAAAGATTGAATTTCTCCATGGTTAAAGCATTTTATGTTATCCCCTACTCTGTTACAGGCTTTTCGGGTTCTGCCTAATCATCATTTCGTTCAGATAATGCCATTAAACCTAATGTAACAAAATATGTCCCAGCAAAAATCACTAAAGCCCAAATCCAACTAGAGGATGCAATCAAGATTGCGATTCCCGCGGCCAAACTAATTCCAAGCCGGACCCATACAATCCTACAGAATGTACCTATAATTTTAACGAGAATATACAAAATAAAAATACCCCCCAAAATTTGTACTATTCCCCATAGTACACTCCATATAGACAAAATAATCATCACGATTCCCATCTTATTGTACCAGTGCCACCGTTCTCATCCTTATATCTAATCACCACCGCCCCACACGAATTACATTTATAGCAACCTTTTGGTACAGACATTGGTGATATTGACCCTTTTTCGGTAAAATCCCAAAACTGTTCCTGTCTATAACTTTCCAAATCAGCGAACTTTCTCGTCCGCGTATTCCAACTACCACATATATCACACTGGTAATCACTGCTTAATAAATCAAGTAATCCCATAATAATAGTTTTTTTTATTCTGAACCTCCAACAGAATATTAATCCAAAATAATAAGAAAAGGCATGAGGTTATGTGCTCATGTCGTCTTTTATCAGGTATCGCCAAACACCTTTGCTGGAACGAGTTTTTATGGAACATATCTCACGCCTGACGATATGCTAATGGAATAGCATACACATTCAAGCGAAAGCATTAATGCTCACTCCCCAGCTTGAATTTTGGCGAAATTCGATAAAAGGGACTATATTGCAATGCTTCTCTTGCTTACAGCTGTCTATCTCTCGAAAGCGGTTGCAAAATTACGAAGATTATTTGAATTAGCGAGAAAAAAATCTCAATTATTTCACCGTATGCATAAAATTGTGTAATTTTGCATTTCGAAAGAGTCTGACTCAAGTTGACATAAATATTGCATCATGGAAATCAATCGTCGCAAATATCCTGTTGGAATTCAAACCTTTGAAAACATCATCAAAGATGGTTATATCTATGTGGATAAGACAGATTTGGTATACAAATTGGCTCATACAGCCAAATATGTTTTCCTCAGCCGTCCTCGCAGATTCGGCAAATCGCTCCTCTCAACTACCCTTTGTTCTTATTTCCGTGGAGACCGCGAACTTTTCGAGGGACTGAAAATAATGGAGCTGGAGTCGGAGTGGAAAAAATATCCTGTCATCCACTTGGATTTGAGCACCGCCAAAGGTCAGGACTCTCCTCAAATGCTACAACAACGTCTTTCCCTTCTAATCAAACCATACATAGAACAATATGGCAGCGACCCTGAGGAAAAAACACCTGGAGCAAAACTACAAGGTATTATTACTCGTGCTAATAAACAGTATGGGACAAATGCTATTCTTATCATCGACGAATACGACGCTCCCTTACTAGAAGTGCTGCACGAGAAGGAGCAGCTAGAAGGCATGAGGAAGGTAATGCAGGAGTTTTACCAGCCGTTGAAGGCTTGCGAACAGATGGTACAGTTCTGCTTCCTCACAGGCATCACACGGTTCAGCCAACTCAGCATCTTCTCCACGCTCAACAACATTCTGAACGTCTCGATGGACCCCACGTTTGCCACCATCTGCGGCATTACCGAGCAGGAACTGACAACCGCGATGAACGAGGACATCGCTATTTTGGCAAAAGCGTATGAATGCACCTACGACGAGATGCACAACATGTTAAAGAGACAGTATGACGGCTACCATTTCTCGGAGGACTCCGAAGAAGTGTACAATCCCTACAGCCTGATGAACTGTTTCCTCCAACGTAAAATAAAGAACTACTGGTTTGAAAGTGGTACTCCCACCTTCCTCTTCCAACAGATGAAACGATTCAAAACCGACATCACCAAAATGGACGAAATTGTGGCTTCTGAATCCTCCTTCTACCGCCCCACTGAGACGCTCACGGATGCCTTACCCCTACTCTACCAAGCCGGCTACCTCACCATCAAGGAATACAAACCCCGTCTGGAGGCCTACAGACTTCAAATCCCCAACAAAGAAGTCCGCGTTGGTTTCACCGAAGGTTTACTACCAGTATACAGCGGACTAACCAGCGATTCTGTAAAACTGGGCTGTGCCTACAAGATGTGGGATGCCTTGGATAATAGCGACATCGACCTCGCTATGAACGAGTTGAAGGCATTCCTTGCGGGAGTACCCTACGTCGAAGGCTTCAAGGAAAAACTAAATGATGCCGCCACCAAAGAGGGCTTTTACGAATACACAGTCTATATCATCCTCTCCATGCTCAACGTCTATGT